>JAJYKL010000044.1 GCA_021788625.1 Chloroflexota bacterium | reverse complement strand
CTGAATCGCGATGCCGGGCTCACCGTGATCCTGGCTGAGCACCGCATCGAGCGCGTGCTGTCCTGGGTGCACCATGTCATCCTGGTGGAGGGCGGACACGTCACATCGGGCGAACCACGCGACGTGATGGCGCACACGGATCTGGTGCCGCCAGTGGTGGCGCTCGGCAAGTCGCTACACCTGGCTCCGTTACCACTGGATGTGCGCGAAGCGGCACAGCACATTCACCGGCCATCACCCTCAGAGCGCCATGCGAGGGAAGCGACCTTGCCTGCTTCCCCCAGCGTTTCCAGCGGAGGAAGAGCAGAAAATGAAGGCAGGCTGCGTTTGCAGGTGACGGCACTCCATGCCCGCTATGGCAACCGCGAAGCACTCAAAGGAGTGAACCTCACCGTCCACGCGGGTGAGATTGTGGCCCTGATGGGTCGCAACGGTGCAGGCAAGAGTACGCTGTTGAAAGGCATCATCGGATTGATTAAACCCACGCGCGGTGACATACGCGTGGAGGGAGAGCCGGTCATCGGTCGTGACCCGGCGGATATCTGCCGCGATGTGGCCTACCTGCCGCAAAACCCCAGCGCACTGCTTTTTGCCGATACCGTGCGCGGCGAATTGGAAATAACGCTGGCCAATCATAACCTGCGCGACGAAAAGGACGTGCTGGCACTGTTGAGACGATTGGGCCTGGAGCGCTACGAGCAGCATTATCCACGCGACCTGAGTGTGGGCGAGCGCGAACGCGTGGCGATCGGTGCAGTGACGGTTACCGAGCCGCGACTCATTCTGCTGGACGAGCCGACGCGCGGCCTCGATTATGGCGCCAAGCGCGCCTTGATGACGCTACTGAGGCAATGGCAGGCCGACCATGCTGGTGTGCTGCTCGTCACGCACGATGTGGAATTTGTGGCGGGTTGCGCCAGCCGTGTGGTACTCCTCTCCGAGGGACTTGTCACAGCCGATGGCGACCCGCGCCAGGTACTGGAAGCTTCAACGGTTTTCGCACCACAAATGGTGCAGATGTTCCCAGGCGCTGGCTGGCTCACGGCCGAGGACGCGATCCAGGCGCTGGCTGGCGAGGGAGCGGATCGGTGAGCACACGGCATAAGGAATCTGTTAAGCGCTCCTATTCATCACTGGATGCTCTGAATGCAGCCATTGTGCAATGCCGTCAATGCCCGCGTCTGGTTGCCTACCGCGAGGAGGTAGCCCGCACGAAGCGCCGCGCTTTCCGGGAGCAGACCTATTGGGGACGACCGGTGCCGGGGTGGGGTGATCCCAAGGCGTGGTTGTGGGTGGTGGGGTTGGCACCCGCGGCACATGGTGGCAACCGCACCGGGCGCGTCTTTACCGGCGACCGCTCCGGCGACTTCCTCTATGCCGCGCTTTACCGCGCCGGAATGGCGAACCAACCTGTGTCGCGATCCATCAGTGATGGGCTGCAACTGAGCGGGGTCTATATCTCGGCAGCGGTGCGCTGCGCCCCGCCCCAAAACAAACCGCTGCCGGTCGAGTTTGATACCTGTCGCTATTACCTGTACGCCGAGCTTGCGCTGCTTCGCGATGTGCAGGTGATCTGTGCACTGGGCAAAGTCGCTTTCGATAGCATATTGCGCGTGCTGGGAGACGCCGTGACACAGATCTCATCGCCGCGCCCGGTGTTCGGTCATGCGCGCATGGTTGCCATAGGGCCTTATCATCTTGTTGCGTCGTACCACCCCAGTCAGCGTAACACGCAGACAGGGTTGCTCACGCCCGCCATGATGGACCAGGCCCTGGCGCTGGCCAAAGAGGCACATGTTCGATAATCTTGCATCATCAATCGTCAATCAGGAGTGTAGATATGCCTGAGCAAGGGAAAATGCCAAAGGATGCTTTTAAGCACTGCATCCAGGTCGGCGTGGTTGTGAAAGATCTGGACACCAAAATCCGCAATCTGATCGAAATCTTCGGGATGGGACCTGTGCGGGTGACCGACTTCCCACCTCCCGGACGGACCGATCTGGAGCGCTGGTACCATGGCGAGCCGGCGAATTTCCATGCCCGCCTGGCTTTTATCGATCTGGGCAGTGTGGAGCTGGAACTGATCGAACCGCAGCAGGGGCAGAGCATCTGGCAGGACTTTCTGGACGCGCACGGGGAGGGTATTCACCACATTCGTTTCAACACGCTCGACGAAAAGCCGATTATTGATGGACTGGCCGAGCAGGGCATCGAAGTCGAACAGACTGGCAACGGCACGCGCCCAGGGACGGCCTACTTCTACTTGGACACCCAGGACAAGATTGGCTTTACCATCGAGATCATGCGCGCCATCGCAGGCACGGATGGTCGCGCCATGCCCATCGGGAAGGTAATTGAGTAGCTCCTGTTAACCGACCAGGCACCAGGACATCAGGAAGCCATCGCCGCCGTGCAGAGACTGTTGAGGGATGTAATCCGTCAGAATACTCAACCTGCACCCTCAGCGTTTCTGCACGGCAACCTGCCTGTCCGGGTACTGTCTGCGCCTCAGTCGAACCATGCTTCACCTACCCAGCTTGCGCAGGTTGGCCCGGCAGCGTGCAACAGACTCCAGCGGTGGATACGCGTCGCTCTCGTACTCGACGATGTACCAGCGTGTGTTACCTGACGTTTCACACAGGCGGAACACCTCCGGCCAGTCCACCTCGCCATCGCCGATGAGCGCTTTGGGGTCCGCAGCCGAGTACTCCTTCAGGTGGACGGTCAGAGCCCGACCCGGGTAACGGCGCAGGCAGGCGAGCGGATCGCCACCACCCACCATCGCATTGCCCAGGTCGACCTGCATGATCACGCGCGGGGAAGTGTTGGCGAAGAACAGGTCAAACGGCACTCCGCCGCCGGTGTCGTCACCGGCGATGGGTTTGAACTCAACGAAGTGGTTGTGATAGCCGGTGTACATATCCAGTGGTACCAGCCGCTCGGCGATTTGGTTGAACTGCTGCGCCGCCTTGACCCAGGCCGCGTTCGAGTCGCGGTACTTCTCGGGTAACGCAGGTACGATCAGGTAAGGGTTGCCCAGCGTCTGGTTGTACTCGATGGTGCGCGGCAGCTCGTCGTCGAGCAGGCTGGTGAAGCCCGTATGCGTGCCGCAGCACTTCAGACCATTGTCATCCAGCATGCGGCGCAGGTCCGTGGCCGAGTAGCCGTAGTAGCCCGCGAACTCGACGCCGTCGTACCCCATCTCCCTGACAGCCTTGAGGGAGCCAGGCAGGTCACGCGCACATTCTTCGCGAATCGAATACAGTTGCAGTCCCACGGGTAGCGCAGCCATGTTAACCTCCGTCATCGAATGAGAGCATCAAACCATTATCGGTCGTAATCGAAGTGAAGCACAGATGATGCTCAGGGGCCTTATGCTACACTCCACATGAGCCTATCCCACCTGAGGTGAGACGAAGCATGTTGCGATCCATGTTCCTCTCGCTTTCCAGGGCGAGCCGGGTGCAACGCACGATCATGCGCTGGCCTCTTGCCTGGCGCGCCGCGTCCCGTTTCGTGGCCGGTACACAACTCACCGAGGCTCTCCGCGTGATACAGGACTTGAACACACGGGGCATCAACGCCACGTTGGACCACCTGGGTGAGAACACCACCACCACCGATGAGGCCGCGCAGGCGGCCGCAGAAATTGAACACATCCTGGAGGAGATCGACCGTTCCGGCGCGCGCACGAATGTGTCGATTAAGCTCACTCAGATCGGCCTGGCCCTGGACGAGGCCATGTGCCGCGAACACGTGGCGCGCATCCTGGCCCATGCGCGCGACTGCCACAACTTCGTGCGTATCGACATGGAGGAAACGGCCTATACGGAGCAGACACTTTCTCTGTACCACCAGATGCGCCAGCGTGGCTTTGACAACACGGGCGTGGTGATTCAATCGTACCTGTATCGCAGCGGGTTCGACGTGTCGAAACTGGTACAGGAGCACGCGCGGGTCCGTTTGGTCAAAGGTGCCTACAGCGAGCCGCGCGACGTGGCTTACCCGCGCAAGGCCGACGTGGACGCAAACTTTGATCGGCTCACGGAGCTGCTGCTGAGCGGCGTGCTAGCAGCTGGTGCCCCGCCGCTCGGCGAGGACGGGCGCACCCCGCCTATCCCGGCCATCGCCACGCACGATGCGCGGCGCGTCGAGTTCGCGCAGGCGCACGCCCGGCGCATCGGCCTGCCGGAGCGGGCCATGGAGTTCCAGATGCTCTACGGCATCCGGCGCGACCTGCAGGAACGGCTGGTGGCTGCGGGATATCCGGTGCGCGTGTATGTCCCATACGGAACACACTGGTATCCCTATCTCATGCGCCGCCTGGCCGAGCGTCCCGCCAACGTGTGGTTCTTTGTGATGAACTACTTCCGCAGGTAGAGACTCCTACTCGGGCAACATTTCGGGATTCCAGATGCTCTCCCAGAGATGGCCGTCTAGATCCTGGAAATAGCCTGAGTAGATATTCCATGGCCGCTGGTGTGGTCGATCCGTCACAGTGGCACCGGCAGCTTCTGCCAGCCTGGTCAGCGCATCGACTTCCTCTTTGCTTTGCACGAGGTGGCCGATGCTGAACTCTGAGGGGCTGGGTACCCCGAGAGGTTCTTTGGCATCTTTCGCCAAATCAACCCGTGGATAAAGGGCCAGGAGCATCCCATTTTGAAGCTCAAACATGGCTACTGCCCCAGACGGATGGATTTCATCTCCCACGAACTCGGTGCCGGTGATCCCATGCGTTGGCAGGCCTAGGCCATCACGAATGCAAGCGACTTCTCCAGATCATTTTCCCCCAAGGTCAATACCGATATTCGTGGTTTCACATTCCCCATCACCCCCACCGTATAAGGTGGACACCCCGCCAAATCGAGTGGCTCGCAGAATTATAGTGAAGCCAGCGTCGATTACTCAGTTTAGTGGCCGCACCAAACTCCGATAACAAGAAACCAGGTTTCTACGAGAAACCTGGTTTCAAAACGTTTGTACTAACCTGTGTTCATCTGTGTATATCTGTGGTTAGTCCTCCACGGTGAAGAGCATGCCGTCGCTGCGGCCGAAGATCTCGGGGAAGTACTGCTCGTTGGCGAAGGCTGGGATGACGTTGTACTGCCCGGCACTGGTGACACGGAAGGTGTAGCTGTACTCGTAGGTGCCCTTGCGGAGCTGGCTGGCATAGAGCACGACGCGGTCGTCGTGCAGCTCGGAATGCGAATACCAAAACCACCACCAGCGATAAGGACCCTCGCTGCCATGCCGTAATGACGGCCCCTCGGCAAGCTGGCTGGTGGTCGCCAGGCCTGTGTCCACGATGTCAGCCCCAGCGGGGATGGGATCCTGTAACTGCACATAGTACAGGTCGCTTGGGGCAATCAATGTCAGGTTCACGCGTATCACGTCTCCCACTTTGGCGTGCGTCACGTCCGGGCACTTCAGACCGCTGCCGCAACTGGCCAGCGTGTAACGCCGCAATACCTGGATGCCGCGGTCGGCCGCCTTCACCGACGGCACAGGCAGGTAGGCCTTCAAATATGCGCTGTAATACAACCGGCCGGCGCCGCCGGTGCGGGTGATGTTCAGCCGGTTGCTCACGGAACGAAGCAAATCGGCAAGCGGTACCTCCACCGAAACGGTTTGCGTCAGCGTGTGGGTGCTGGCAAGGCCTTGCGCGAGGGGCTGGTCGTTCAACATGGCCTGGAAGGAGTAGTCGGCTTTGAGTTCGCCTGATGCGCGCACCCAGTCCGTCAGCGCGATCAGCGACCAGGTGGTTTCCTGCGTGGTGCGCCAGATGCCACCGGTGCGTGCCATCATCAGCCAGCGCACTACGTTCGGTGCGAGTTTATTTTGAGGATCCAGCCGCGCCAGAGCGCTCAGAATGATGGCCGTGCTGCGCGTGTCGGTGTTCATGGCCCACCAGTCCACATAGGCTTCTTCCCAGTGAGTGCCGGTGGCCGAAACGATCGCCTGACCGTTCAAGTCGGCGAAGAGCGTCTTCAGTCGCTCATCCTGGGGGTTGGTTTTACCAAGGGTCAGTGCCAGGAGTGCCCGCGCGTACAGGCTCAGCCGATCGCGCGCGTCGTAGAGCTCATTCACCTTCGTGGAGTTGCCCATCCCGTCCTCGCCCAACACGTAGAGCTTGTATGCCTGCTGGTTGAACTCGTAGTACTGCCGCAGCGCAGCGGTATCTTCCAGCGTGCCACGCAGGTACTCCATCCCACGTCGTAGCGACTCGGCATTAACACGAAAGCCCGCGTCGCGCGCGCGCAGCAGGCCCATGATGATGTAGGCACTGATGTAAGGGTTCGAGGGCAGGTTGGACCACCAGGCCCAGCCCCCGTCCTCGTTCTGCAGCGCGTAGAGCTTCGGCAGGCTGCTACCCACCAACTGCTGCAGCTTGGCCTCCAGCGACGCGTCGTGCATGTCGAACTCGCGCAGCGCCTGATAGTTGAGTACGTTGGGCAGCAGGCGCGACATCACCGCCTCGGGGTACTCGCCAGGGGTGTCGTCCAGATAGGTCAGTCCGGCCTGCATCGATGCAGCCAGTGAGGGGTCCAGTTGCACGCTGAGCACGCCTTGAGTGGTGTCCAGCCGGGGTGGTAGGGCAATCACTTCGGTGCGACTACCGGCGGCATCCAGCACGCCGGCCGTGCCGACGACCTCGGGCGCGCTGTAGCGATTCACCTTCAGCCCGCTGCCCGGCGCCGTGGCTAAACGCGGCCGGCTGGCGTCGCTGTACTGGTCATTCGCCACGCTGAAGACCAGGTTCACGCTGGGGTCCTGGCCAACGACCGCCGTCCAATTCACCACGGTCTCGCCCTGCGCGGGGATGGTCACCTCCTGCGAGACGGGCGTGGTGAGTGAGATGCCGCTCGCCTCGCTCAGCGCCACTACGGCCGTCTGCGACGTGCGGGTATTGTTGTTCACCACCGCGCCAAGTTGCACTACGTCGCCCACCACCAGAAAGCGTGGTGTGACAGGTCGGATGAGCAGTGGCTTGGTGGCGATCACGCTGACCGTGCCCTCACCTACGCGCGTCTGAGAGTCCACGCCCACAGCACGCATAACCCAGGTGGTGAGGTTGTCGGGCAGCTTCAAGCTTAGGCTGGCATGGCCCTGCGCGTCGGTGGTGATATCTGGCGACCAGTAAGCTGTGTCGGCGAAGTTCTCGCGTACCTGTAATGCAGGACTGGAAGCTCCGGATTGTGCTCTGCTAGGCGCTGCCGTAGCGGCCGGAGCCTGAGTGGCGACTGCTGCCGGGACGGCTCCGCCGGCATCGAGTGCCACCGATTCGTGCTGACTCGCCTGGGCATCCGGTTGCAGCTCGGCCACGATGCGGTTGCCCGAAATGGTCAGTGCGGAGGCTGTCTGTACGCGCGTGCCACGCTGGTTGTAGAAAGCCTGCACGATCGCGTTGTTTTCACGCGGCATTAGATTTAAGACGCCCTTATCAACCAGGTCCAAAGAGAACTGGCCGGTCACTGGCAGTCCATTACTATCGGTGGCACGCAAGGTGTAGCCAATCGTCTGGCCGGGCTGCGCGATTGGTTGATCCGGAGTTAAGGTGACGCTGATGATGCGATGCACTGGCTGCACAATGAGATTTATGTAACCAACTTTAAAGTCGGCCGTTCCGGGTCCAGCAGCCGTATTCAGCCGATCCCCGCCTTGAAACAGGACCACCGAGACGAACACATTGGGAACAAAGGCATCGGTTAGCGGCAGGTGATAGACCTGGCTGGATGAAGTGATGGCGATCACCTCATGCTGCAAAATGTGACCGCGCTCCACCGTCACGAGCGCGTAGTGTTCACCTTCAAATGGAGAAGGTATCAAAACGTCAGCTGTCTCGCCGGGCAGGTACGACGACTTGTTGGAGATCAGGTGGATGCGGTCGTTGCTTTCATGCAGCCATGGGATGAACTCGCTCCCTGTAGCCCAGATGAAGCGGCTGGATTGCACGCGCCGGCCGGCCTCGTCCTGCGTGTGTGCGATGATTTTATAAGTGCCGGCCTGTGACGGCGTGAAGGAGACGACAGCTTCGCCCCGCGCATCGCTTGTGGCGGGCAGGGAAATTACAGGCACGTCATTCGTCTCATTAGTCCACCGGCCTGATGCTGCATCGAATTCACTCTTCCACTCGCGTCGATAGACCAGCACTTCGAAAGGCTTTCCGGGCAGGCGCTGGCCTGCCCAATCCACCGCCACCACTTCCACCGTAGCAGGCCGGCCTGCACGAATTAAGTACTGCGGGATGGCCAGACCGAGATAGAAGTCTGCTGGGTGCACCATCACGCTGCTGCGCCCTGAGATGGGCTGATTGTCGGCGCCCGAAGCGACGGCTTCGATGCTCAGTGAAAGCGGCCCGCTGTAGGGCCGGCGCTGGGCATCACGTATTTCAGTGGAGATGGGGATGGTGAGATCAAGTTGGCCACGTTCATCGGTACGGCTGCTACCCTGCAGCAGCGGCTGTGGAGGCACCTGGTAGCCGGGGTAATGCCAGCAGGCGAAACAGTACCATGGGTCGTCGCTGTCGCTGAAGGTGTAGGCATCCAGTTGTGGTGGATCAAAGGTCGTTGGGGTGGCGAGCACATTCCATGTCACCGGTCGATTGCGCAGGCCACCGCCGGAAAGGTAGTGAGCCAGAACTGTGGCGGTAAGGGTCTCGCCGCGCGCCAGTTCATGTACACCAGGCATTACCAGCACCTCGTCCTCGGGTGGACGGTAAGCTGATACGTCGAAAAGCGCGTAGCCGACAATGTTTGTATTCGCGGCGGCTCTGATGCTGTAGCGGCCCAGCGCCGCCTCCGCTGCCAGGATCAACGTGGAGTTGAAAGAGCCATACGCATCGGTCGACATCATCTGGTCCAGCACGTTCTTGCCGTGCGAGTCCTGCACGACCAGATGTAAATGTGTGCCGGGCGGGGGTAACGTGTAGGATGCATCATCATCCCAGCGCACGACGCCGCGCAGGTCCACCTGCTGCCCAGGTCGGTATATCGGCCGATCCGTGTAGATGTAAGCACGCAGGCTTGTGCCGTTATTGGAGAACGGTGCGGCGTAGCCGCTGGAGCGCAGAACGGGCAGGTCAAAACTGTATGCGCTCACCCCGCCGGACCATGTGCTGTTAATAGCTGCGAAACGCCTGCCGGTGACTGCAATGACCTCATGGTAGCCAGGCGACTGTTCGGGTGAGATCGGTACCTGTGCCACGCCGCTACCGTCGGTCGTGGCATCGCCAGCGGGAAGCATTTGGAGCTGCTGGCCGTAAACGGCAACGTAAAACTTCACGGGCAGGTTGCCGACCGGTCGGCCTGTCTGCATATCCGTTGCCCACACCAGCGCGCCGGCTGGCTCGCTCTTCATGGTCAGGTTCACCTCCGACACGACGAGCACGAGATGCTGATTGAAACGGTCCTGCGCGATGTCAGGTGAGGTGACGTGCAGCCAGTAGGCGCCGGGTGGCAGCTTCCCCCCGCCAGGAACCAGGTCGAAGATCAGGTGCGCCATTTTGTTCGGCGGAATTTGCACGGACTGCTGCCACTGGCGAAGGAGTTTTCGCGATACGGTTGAGAGTTGCCGGTCGTCCTGCAACATAAAATGCGCATCGGATGTATCGATGGCGCTGAGCTCGAAGCTTAGATTTTTGACATTCACCACAGTGGCCGCGACTCGTGCGGGCAGGTAGGCGTTCAGAGTCGCCACATTGCCAGGGAATTGCATGGCCACGCTGGGCGGTAGATCGCGCGTGTGGAAGGCTACGCGCAAGTACTCCTGTGTCAGGTTGCCATAGGGATCGGCGATGCCTGGACTGATCTCCACCACGTAGTCCGTCGCAGGTTGCAGGTTGGATGCCAGGATGAACGAGTGATTGTAGGCATTGTAATAGGTGTAAACCAGTGAGAGCGAGACTTCAGGTGCCAGGTGCAGGTGTGGCATGACTGTAGCCGGGTCGATATCGGTATTGAAACGGATCACGAACGGCTGGCTGGAATAAGCGTCGCGTGTGCCATCTTCGGGGACAGTATCCACCACGCGCGGCAGCGGCACGCTACGAAAGGTGGAACTCCAATCCTGCCGTGACCCGCTTCCCCCACTGCGGCTGAGAACGCCAGATGTGACCAGGATGGTATAGGTGGCGTCGAATGACAGAAGCTGTGCAGGGGTGAACGTGAGTGTGTCGCTCAGAACAGTTGCCTGGCCGTTTATGCGCGCATCGCCCGGACCCAGCAGTTTGAACGCCTGAAGGGCCGATATGGCCTCCACATCCTGGTCAAACTGAACCGTGATAGCCGTGTCCACACGTGCGAGGCTGCCGCGTGGGTCGGGCGAGACGGTGATCACCCTGGGTGCGGCGGTGCTGAACGTCCAGGTGTAGTCTGAAGCCAGTGGATTGCCACTGGTATCTTTCAGGTCGGCGTTGAGGCGTCCGGTAAAGGACGTGCCACCGGGCAGGGGGTGTGTGGGGCGGAATACCAATATGGATGTGTTCAGCCATTCGGCTAGCCCCTCGATGGGTGGGTTGAAGCTGAGTGGCTGTGGCAGTTCCGCCTGTTCCTTGAGCGTAGTTAATGGCACAACGGGATGATTGAACAGAACTGTTACCAGCGTGGCAGGGTCGATATCTTGTGCGTTTGCGGCGGGGATGGTTTGCCCCACCTCCAGGTTGTCCTGAGTGGTTATACGGAACTGGTAGGACTCGCGCAGCGATGCACCATCGATAGCCCTGGCCACCTGTGAAAGGACCACGTCGACCACCGCATTACGTGGTAACGCCTGGAATGGCTTGAACACGAAGGTACGCGCGTCAGTCCACCTCATATCGCCTTTCACAGAGGGGTGCAGTGTGAACGCTGCGGCAACGGATGCCTGGTTCATTGGACGGTCGAAAACCAGTTCGATGGCCCCATCTGGGCTCAGTCGCTCGCCAGTTTCAGGAGTGCGCTGGATCACCACCGGTGCGACGTTCCCAGGAGGCTCGGGCGTATAGGGCACGTGCGGGCGAGGTGGAATGGCGGTGGCCGTTGGCGCGGGGGTGGGCGTCGAGGCAGGCGTCGCTGTGGAGCTGGGCGTTGCCCGCGGCTCGGGCCGGCACGCGGTGCTGATGAAGAGGAGTATCGCCAGGCCAACTGGGAAAACCGTGCCAAATGCCGGATGGTTCAAGTGCGATACGCTGTGCATGATGGCTCCT
This sequence comes from Chloroflexota bacterium, assembly GCA_021788625.1. Lineage (GTDB taxonomy): Bacteria > Chloroflexota > Anaerolineae > J036 > Brachytrichaceae > CAIXPS01. Next base: position 21,839 of record JAJYKL010000044.1, on the reverse strand, counting down.
TGTCTGGAACGATAGAGTGCAGCTCGCGGCAACGCGGTTCAGGATATTTTAGCCGCGTAAATACTCACATAGCTGATATTCGATCTGAAGACAGGACGTCTGGGTGGCTCCAACTGTTCCAGCGTCATACTTTACAGGTTGTTTGTATTGCTGGTACAATGTCGCCTCATCTGCGCCGAGCGTAGATTTTATTCACAGGCACCGTTAGCGTGCGCGGAGTTAGGCATCGAGCATCAATACATCGATGAAAACATGAATAGGCGATGAACGTTACAACCTCTTTTAGAGCTGTAGACTTGGGAGTGAAGCGTCGATGAGTGCTACGTCCGCAAGTCCCATTGCTTCAGGCGCGCCAGCCGAAGCATTGCGCACCCTCGAATCGCGCAGTATGTGGCAGGACGCATGGCACCGGTTGATTCGTGGCAGCAACGGTCGGATCGGTCTGTTTGTCGTCACTGTCATTCTTCTTATAGCCATCTTTGCCCCAATTGTCGATCCCTATGACGCGTCGACGGATATGAATCTGTCCATTGCGCGTCAGCCGCCCTCGCTTCAACATATTTTTGGCACCGATCGCATCGGACGCGATGTCTTCCGCCGGGTGATCCATGGCACCACCTACTCCCTGGTGGTGGCCATGGCGTCCATCATCGTTGGCAGCGTACTCAGTACGGCGGTAGGCATGGTTGCTGGCTACTTTGGCGGCCTGATCGATTCAGTCATTTTACGCGTTATGGAATTGATGCAGGCATTTCCGGCCATTCCGCTGGCTATTGCCATCGTCGCCATACTCGGTCCAGGGTTGATGAGTACCGTCCTGGCAATCACCGTCGTCGGCATCCCAGGAGGTATGCGTGTGGCGCGGGCTGTCACGTTGAGCCTTCAAAATCTGGAGTATGTGGAGTCCTCTCGTTCGCTGGGCGCCAGCAGCACCCATATTCTCGTGCGGCATATCTTTCCCAACCTGGTATCGTTTGTCATTGTCGGCGCCACATTAGGCGTTGGTGGAGTCATTCTGACATCAGCGGCATTGGGCTTTCTGGGATTGGGAGCCCAACCTCCTGCACCAGAATGGGGTGTCATGATCGCCGATGCGGTGCCTTTCCTGCGCCAGTCGCCCTATCTGGCTCTTTTCCCTGGTCTGGCTATTATGGTCACAGTCATTGGTTTTAACCTGCTCGGCGATGGTCTGCGTGACGCGCTCGATCCAACTCTGAGCGGTGTCGCCTAGGTGGTCTGCCACAGTGTGCTGCTTATGTGAAACACTCATAAAACAGGGCCTGGTTGCATCCGCAGCCCTGGTTGAATGATTGGAGGAGGTGATGCCAATCACTAAACCAATAAAACATCTCACGCAATCGATTGATAAAGCTAGGTTTATCCAAACATATATCAAAACAGTCGAATCCATTGGAGGAGAGAACAGATGTCCATTAAGAAATCACAGATAAGTCGTCGCCGGTTCCTAACCCTTGCCGGTGCGACGACGGCAGCCGGAATTCTGGCTGCCTGTGGTGCCACGCCGACCTCGGCTCCCGCAACTTCGGCCCCGGTCGCTACCGACACCGCGGCGGCTGCGGCAACCACCGCGCCTCAGGCTACCAATACGGCAGCGCCCGCTGCGTCGGATACACCTGCCGCAACGGCGACCGCCGCGGCGGCGGCTAGCGGTGCGAATGACACCTTGATCCAGGGCCGAGGCGGTGATAGCACCGCGCTGGATCCCGCCATCGTCACCGATGGTGAATCGGCTCGTGTATGCATACCGGTTTATGACACGCTAACCATCATCGAAGGCAAGTCAACCAAGGTCGTGCCATGGCTGGCTGAATCGTGGACCACTCCCGACAGCAAGGTGTGGACGTTCAAACTGCGCCAGGGCATCAAGTTCCATGACGGCACGGACTTCAACGCTGATGCTGTGGTGTGGAACTTCGATCGCTGGAGCAAGAAAGACTTCAAGTATCGTTATGCTACCCAGAAATATGAGTACTGGGATAACGAGATGAGCCAGTTGGTTGCCAGCTATCGGGCGGTTGACCCCAATACCCTTGAGTTGACTCTGACGCAGCCTTCGTCTTTGATCCTGGTGAAGCTGACCATCTTTGCGTTCGGTATTGTCAGCCCCACTGCGGTGCAGGCGCAAGGTGAAAAATTCGCTACCCAGAACGGGAAGCCGGTTGGGACAGGCCGCTTCAAGTTTGTTACATGGGTGCCCAACGACAAGATCACCGTAGAACGCAATGATGACTGGTGGGGCGGCAAAGCGAATCTGGCCTATACCGAGGAACCCAAGATCAAGACACTGATCTTCCGATCCATCCCTGATAACAGTGCGCGGTTTGCCGAATTCCAGGCTGGAACGCTCGACATAGCCGACCTGGCTCAGACAGACATCATCACGCTGCAAGGTAACCCCAACTATGACATCGTGCCAGCTCTCTCGCTGAGTTCGGGTTACATCGCGTTCCAGCAATCGGTCAAGCCATTCGACAAGCTGGAAGTACGCCAGGCCATTGCTCACGGAGTGGACTGGGCCGCCATCGTCAAGAACTTCTATGACAAGTACGCACAGGTGGCCGCCGGTTTCATGCCGCCCGCTATCCTGGGCTACGACCCGAACCTGAAGCCGTATGCCTTCGACCAGAACCTGTCCAAGCAACTGCTGGCCAAGGCTGGTGTGCCCGATGGCTTCACCACCGACTTCTGGTACATCCCAGTCATCCGAGGCTACTTCCCCGACTCGAAGGCTATCGCCGAAGCCATCTCGGCAGACCTGGCCAAGATCGGCATCAAGTGCAACCTGAAGACGGAGGACTGGAGCGCCTACCTGACGGACCGCGGCGAAGGCAAGTTCCCGATGTGGATGCTGGGCTGGGGCTCCGACAACGGCGATCCAGACAACTACATCGGCTACCACTTCCTGTGGGCCAACGGCAAGACTCCCAACAAGGAAGACAGCTATAACAACCCGGATTTGCAGAAGCTGCTGCGCGAGGGGCAGGTTGTGTCAGACCCAACCCAGCGCGCGCAGATCTACCAGCAGGCCGAGCAAATCGTCTATAACGATGTCCCGCGCATCACCGTGGCTTATGTCACCACTCCAGCCGTGTTCCCCAAGTACGTGAAGGGCTGGACCAACCCACTACCGGTGTTCCGCGATTGGTACGAGTACTACTATCTGCAGCGCTCGTAACCGTTCTGTTCGTTAACAGGCAGGGACACGCCACAGCGTGTCCCTGCCTGCTGCACGTGACCCGATTCTGAAGATGACCACGTATATTATTCGACGCATCCTCGTTGTGATCCCTGTCATCATCGGCGTATCGTTTCTGTCGTTCTTTTTCGTGCACATGATCCCAGGCGACCCTGTTACCACCATGTTGGGCGTGCGTGCCCGGCCACAGGATATCGTGCAATATAAGGCGCAGATGGGTCTGGATCAGCCCATTTATGTCCAATATATCCGCTACATCGAGCAGCTCCTCAAAGGCAATTGGGGCACCTCCATCTTTACGCGCGTGCCCGTCGCCAAGGACATCTCCTATCGCCTGCCCGCTACCATTGAAGCCATTTTCTTCGCCCTCATCATCGGCATCGTGTTCGGCATTGGCATGGGCATCCTGGCAGCCTTAAAACGAAACACCCTCATTGATACGGGTGCTTCGCTCGTGGCGTTGACCGGGGTGTCGATGCCCATCTTCTGGCTCGCGCTTATATTGATCTATTTGTTCGCCGTTAATCTAAAGGTTTTACCGCCCGGCTCTCGACTGGACGCGGAGCTTAACATCAAATACGTGACTGGTTTCTACACTATTGATAGTTTGCTGATGGGCCGGTTGGACATTTTCTGGAATGTGATCAAGCACATGATCCTGCCCAGCTTTGTGTTGAGCACCACCGTGATGCCGGGCATCATGCGCCTCACACGCGCGTCTATGCTGGAGGTGATGCAGAAAGACTACATCCGCACCGCGCGTGCCAAAGGCTTAAGAATGGGCAAGGTGATCATGAAGCATACCCTGCGTAATGCTCTGCTGCCTGTGATCACGGTAATAGGCCTGGAGATTAGCGGTCTGCTGGGCGGCGCCATCCTTACCGAGAATGCCTTCTCGTGGACGGGCATGGGCCAGTGGTTCTACAACGCCATCACCGTTCGCGACTATCCCATTATCCAGGCAGCCATCTTACTTAATGCCATCATCTTCATTTTCATGACCATGCTGATCGACATCTCCTACGCCTTCATCGATCCGCGTATCCGTTACCAGTAAAGCTGCAGCGTTGAGATTGGAGATGCAGAACAAACTTGGCCACGGGTTGGCACACACAGCATGTCATCTGATTACTGCTCATCTGCGGAATCCGTGGCAGGACTCGCTGCGAGTCACCCATATCGAATCCTTGATTTTCAATCGCCTACTCTCAGTCTTCCATCTATAAGCCAATGACAACTAACGATACCTTCCATGATGCCGAGCTAAAGATGCTTGGCGAGATCTGGTCGTCGCCGGCGTTGTGGCCGACCATGCGCGTTTTGTGCGACGACTGCAACGGTCGCTTCGTCGCCAGCGATGACGAGCGCCGTGCTGCCGCTTACATTCGGGACCAACTGGCTCAGTACGGCCTGACGGATGCGCACACCGAGGAATTCCCCGTACGCGGCTGGCGCCGCGGTGAAGCGCAACTGACAGTGAATGGCGTGCGGCTGGTCTGCATCGGCCTGCCGGGTACACCTCCTTGCGACCTGCAGGCTCCGCTGGTCGACCTGGGAATCGGTGAGCCCGCCGACTTCACCCGCGTGGGCGAGGCAGCGCGCGGTAAAGTCGCACTGGTGCTGGGCAAAGGCTCACACCGGCTGGAGAAATATGCTCGCGCGGTGCAAGCCGGTTGCGTAGGCTTCCTTTTCAGCAATGCTGAGGTGGGCACTCTACCACCCACAGGCAGCCTGGGATTCGGCGGGCAACCCGCGCCCATCCCAGGTGCGGGCATCGCCTATGAGTCATACCTGCGCATCGGGCGAATGTTGCAGGCAGGCGAACAGACCGCTCATCTGCATATGGACGCAGAAGCGTTCCCTGCCACGGGATTGAACGTGATTGCCGACATTCCTGGCTCGGATCCCGCAGCGGGCGTATTGATGGCCTGCGCACATTATGACGGGCACGATATTGCTCAGGGAGCGATTGACAACGCCAGCGGCACGGCCGCGGTAATGGAGGCGGCGCGTGCACTGATGGTGGTTCGCGACCAGCTCAAACTGGGCGTCCGCATCGCCTTGTGGTCTGGCGAAGAGGTTGGCATGGTCGGCTCCAGCGCTTATGCGCGCACTCACCTGAATGAGCTCGCTCAGGTAAAGCTGGTTTTCAATTGCGATATTGTAGGCAACCCTGGGACGCTGTTCATTGGGCTGAGCGGGTACGACACCGATCGCGTGGCCGACGCCATGCGCAAACTGGCTGGCAAGGAGTATGATGTCAATGTGGTAGGCGGGACAACCATTCCCTATTCCGATCACTTTTCATTCGGACTGCGTGGTGTGCCCGCGTTGATGGCCGCCACCGGGGGACCCAAATACCCGCATCTGGGTCCACACACCTATGGCGACACACTGGACAAGGTGGACCTGCGCGCATTGCGCTCCAGCGCTGCTTTCACGGCGCGGGTTCTGCTGCACCTCTCTCATGACCCTGAGCCATTGCCAGCGCGTCACGCCACGGCCGACGAGGTGCAGGAGGTTCTCCGCAAGGCCGGTTATGAGGACTTGCTGAAAGCCCAAAACCGCTGGATCTTCTAGCTCGGCACACGAGCCATGGATAACCGCAGCACACGACCGCTCATATATGTCATCATCATCGTGCTGGTGGCGGTGGTGGCTGTGCTGGCGGTAGTAGCCATATCATCACTGCACTCGCCCCAGCAGGATGCACTCAGCCAATACGTGCGCTACCAGTACGCCATCCAGCCCGGGCTGGTGGTGAGTCAGGTGGTGCAGGCCAGCCACCCGGAGCGATTCACCGCGGACATGAGCGGCCCCGTGTTCGGCACCAGCAGCTTCTACCAGGTCGGCACCTCCGTGCCCGCCAGCACGCCGGGCGTGGTTGCCCAGTCATCGGGACAGCGCCCGCTGCCGTACCCGCCCCAACAACTGGCCTGCGTCCTGCTCGGTTCCCTGAAAGGCGATTCGGTGGTGTTCGTCGCGCTGCACCAGGACATGTATAACGCGCAGTGGCTGGTGCACCAATCGCGCTACCCATGGCCCAGCGCTGAGCTCAAGGCGCAACTCGCCACACTCGGCTGCCAGTTCTCCAACCAATCACCTTAATTCCACTTCGCCAACGCCTGCTCGAGCAGGCTGACGGCCTGTTCCTCTTTCGCGCGCAACTCGGCGAGGGTGCCCGCCAGGGCGCGCCGCACGCCTGAATCAGAGAACGTGCGGAGTGCCTCGGGTGTGTCCACCCCACCGAACGTGGACTGCATCGCGCCGGCCAGGTCGCTCTCTTCCCGGTAGAGTCGCCCTGCCTGGATGAGTTCGGGTGCGACGGCCGGCTCGCGCGCGGCGATCTGGCGCAGGAACACGTCGGCCATGGCGCGCTCCTCCGCCAGGGTGGCTGCTATGTTGATGTGCATGTCCAGGTGCTGGCGCAGCGACGCGGCGCCGACACCGTCGGCGGCGTCGGCGAAGTTGGCGTCGTCGAGCAGCGACCCTCCCCAGGCCGTCAGCGCCGCCAGCCCGTTCCACTTGTGCGCCACCCACTGCGGCGCGTCGGGCTCGGGGAAGAACCTGGCCGTGCGGCACACCTGCAGCGCCCACTCGAGCGAGTCGCGGTACACCTGCCGCGCGTCCGGGCGAGGCTTCTTTTCGCCGATCAGCAGCAGGTTCAGGTTGCCCTCCATCCAGTTGCGCTTGCGGAACTGCCCGTCGGGCTCGAACTCGACGCCGGAAGCGAACACGGGGCTGTGCTGGAAGTGGCTCCAGCCTGTCAGCACCTCACCGCCCTCGTCCCAGCCCGTGACGATGGACGGCTCGGGCGGGCCGATGACGCCGTACGACAGGACGGGCGCGTGCCGCTCGCTCAGCCACTTGACGATGAGCGCCAGCCACTCGGGTTTCTCGTCAACGCCCGGCCTGGGCGTGATCCACTCGTACGAGTACCCCAGGGCGCCGTAGCAGCGCCGCTCGGTCGTTTCGAAGTCGTGCCCCATGTAGATGACCGAGACACAGTCCTCCATCCAGGAAACGTCCCAGCAGGTGTAGAAGGCCGCGCCGCTCACGCCCATCAGGAAGGCGTAGCCGCAGGCCAGGTCACCCTCGCCGGTGCTGCCGGGCTGCCCGGCCTTGTGGCAACCCAGCCCCTGTCCGAGGTATTCCATGACCGAGCGGATGGCGGCGGGGATATAGACGCTCTCGGGGCAGCGCGGGAGTGGGTCATATTTCTGCACGTACTCGTAGTCGCCAATAGGCGGGACGCCTTCGAGCCTGTAGCGAGCCGGTATCGTAGCGGACATAGTGTAACCCCCTTGTGTGTACAGTGTGTACATATTTAGTATAGCCCGCGCGGTGCAAGGGATGAGTGGGTACAATGCGTACCGCAATGCACACGGAAAACGCACCACTAACGGGACTCGGGGCAATCGTGACGGGCGCCGGCCGCGGCATAGGGCGCAGCATCGCACTGGCTCTGGCGCAGGGCGGCGCATACGTAGCGCTTGCGTCGCGCACCGTAGAGGAGCTGGAGCAGGTGCGAGACGAGATCGCGGCTCTGGCAGGCCGGGCCGTGTGCATCCCGGCGGACGTCGGTGACGAGGCCCAGGTGAAGCAGTTGGTCTCGCGTGCCGTCGAGCAGTTGGGCCGGCTTGACATCGTCGTCAACAATGCCGGCGTCGGCGCGTTTGGCCCGCTGGAGCTGGCCAGCACGGAGCAGTGGGACCACGTGATGGCGGTGAACGCGCGGGGCACCTTCCTGATGTGCCGCGAGGCTATCCCTCATCTACGCCAGCACCACCCATCTTACATCGTCAACATTTCGTCGGTGGTGGGAGTCAAAGGTTATGCCAACCAGACCCTCTACAGCGCCTCCAAGCATGCCATGATGGGCATGTCGAAGGCCCTGGCGAGAGAGCTGCAGCCCGATGGCATCCGCGTGCACGCCATTTGTCCTGGAGCGGTAGATACCGGCCTGGGCGGCGACGCCCGCCCCGATTTGGAGCGTGCCGGAATGATCTCGCCGCAGGATGTCGCTGACGCGGTGCTGTTCCTGGTCACCCGCCGCGGTAACGCCGTGATCGACCAGATCGACATCCGCCGCGCCTCCTCCACCCCCTGGCAGTAGTTATCCACGAATCCACACGAATAAATATGAAATAGGAATCTCATAAAGTCTCAGGTTTTCCATTCCTACGTTGCCTGTTTCGTTATTAGTGTAGATTCGTGAAGATTCGTGGATAAGGACGAGTTGAACATGAGACTGGAAGAGATGAACTGGATGGACGTCGAAACCTACCTGAAGACGGACGACCGGCTGATGCTGGTAGTGGGCGCCTGTGAGCAGCACGGCTACCTCAGCCTGATGACGGACGTGAAGATCCCCGCCGCTCTGGCCGATGAGGCGAGCCGCCGCACGGGCGTGGCCGTCGCCCCGCCGCTGAACTTTGGCATCTCGCCCTACTTCACCACCTACCCCGGCACCATGACGCTGCGCACGCAGACGTTCCTGGCGGTGATCCAGGACCTGGTGCGAGGCGTGTACGCGCAGGGCTTCCACCGCCTGCTCTTCCTCAACGGGCACGGCGGTAACGATCCCGCGCGCGCCGTGCTGCGCGAGCTGGCGAACGAGCTTCCCGACCTGCGGCTGGGCTGGTATTCCTGGTGGATCGCCCCATCGGTGACGGAGGTGGCCGCTGCGGCCGACTTGCGCAGCGCCCATGCGGCGTGGATCGAGGCCTTCCCGTTCTGCCGCGTGCGCGACCTTCCGCCAGGCGAGAAGCAACCGGTCAACTCCGCCGGCATCCGCAACGCCGTACAGGAGCGCGCCTTAGCCGGCGACGGAGTCTACGGCGGTCCATACGTGGCTGACGACGAGCTCATGCAGCACATCTTCGATACCGCCGTCGGCGACATCATTGAACAGCTTAAGTTCGGTTCCTGACGATTGCCGATTTTCAGTTGCGAAACATGTACTTCTCGCACAGCTCAAAGAACTGCTCGTACTCGTCCTCGACGTTATAGTAGGCCATCGACATGCGCACAGCGTCGAAGCCCTCACTCACCGGGCGCAGCACAGCCTTGCGCTCATTGAACATGCGGCTGGTGAACGCACCCACCTCCTTGATCGTCTTGCCGGTGAACTGGATGGACGCCATGGCTGACGATTGCTCCCATGGCAGCGGGCAGATGAGCTTGTAGCGTTCGGGCTGCTCCAGCACACGCTGTTTGAAGTAATCCGATAGCTCGCGCATACGCCCCTCGATCTTGCACATTCCGAAGCTTTCGTACCAGTCCAGCGCGGCGTTCATCGCGGCAAAAACCTGCACCGGGCGCGTGGCGGCCAGTTCGAAGCGTGATGCCGCATCCACGAACTTAATCGGGTTGCCCCACTCAACGGTTCCGGCGCCTACCAGGGGTGGATCGAGCTGATCAAGGAAGTTCTTCTGTACGTAGAGCAGGCCGACCCCCTTTGGCCCATACAGCCACTTATGGCCATTGGAAATATAAAGATCGCAACCGATGCGGTGCAGGTCGATGGGGAACTGGCCCACAGCCTGTGCGCCATCGATATACGAAATGATGTTACGCTGCCGGCACCACGCACTGATAGCCTGCACGTTGGCGCGCAGACCGGTGTTGCAGTCCACATGGCTGGCCACGAGCACTCGCGTCTCGTCCGTGACGTGTGCGTTCAGGCTGGCCTCCACTTCGGCCCAGTCCGAGCTGAGCTCGTAGCGGATCAGATGCGCCTTGCCTGTCTGTTCCAGATATCTGAAGATCATGTCCGTGACCGGGTACTCGTGATCGGAGAAGAGCACATCCACTGGTTTCCCGTGAGCAGGACGCATCGCATTCCAGCGTAGCCACATGGCGCTGTTCAGGCTGTGCGTGGCGTTGGTGGTGAAAGCCAGCTCGTCGTCGCGTGCACCAACGAATTTCGCCAGGCGATTGCGCGCCTGCGTGGCCAACTGGCTGATTTCCGAGTAAGCCTGCAAGCCACCCAGTTCACAGGTGCGCGTCAGTTCTGCCAACTTCTCAACCACGGGCTGAGCGGGCAGCCCCGAGGAGCCAGTATTGAGATAAAGCGTTTGGCCCAGCAGGGGGATGGCGTTGCGCGCGCGGGCGATGTCGTTTGCGTCCATGCTTTGCATGGAGTCCAGGCTCTTCATGATTAATATGTTCCGGGGCGGGAGGAAAGATGCGGCGTTACCTCGAAATCCCGAATTTCAGTTCTCCTTATAGGATCAGGCAGCGTTCGTGCTGCCGGGTCCTGATTTTAACCTCAGGCGGTAAATCGTTTCTCCTCGTCGCTGCCAAATCTCATGGTGTTAAACTGGGCCAGTTGAACACCACTTCACCCAACACCACCCGATACATCGAGCGCTTCGGCCTGCCCGTCGTTACGCTGTTGCTTCTGGTAGGCCACTTTGCGCCATGGGCCGCACATAAGACGGCCGCACTTACCCTCAGCGCACATGAGCTGGCTATCTTCACCCATTTCACACCGGGTGCAGGCATCTTCCTGAATCAGTGGTTCTACCTGCCCATCTGGGTGGTGGCGCTATTATGCGCGCTGCTGGCTGGGATGATTGGCTGGTGGCTGAACCGGTTCATCGCGGCGCTGCTATGTGTGGGGCTGGCTTCACTCGGTTTGCCAGGCTATCCCGACATGCTGACCGCATGGAAAACACCCGGTCTGCAGTTGCAGTTCTTCGTCAGCATTGTCGTGATGGCGGCTGCATTTGTCATCGCGCTGGCGCGTATTGGCCGGCGACCCGATGTTAGGACCTGGGCTGTGGCAACGCTCCCCCTTATTGATGCCGTGCCGTTGACGGGCTACCTGATGGTCAAACCGGCCATTGAGACGCTCTATCACGACACTCTGGGCCTGGGATGGGGCTGGTGGCTGACGCTTCTCGGTACGGTCCTTTCTCTGGGTAGCCTCGTCCTGGTGCTGGCAAGCCATCGGGCGAGGAGTGCGCCGGTGAATAGTATCGGTAAGGCGACTTAAGCACCGTGGGGAGGGTGCACACCAATAACGGCTCAGAACGCTCCTCCATGCTAGAATCCCAATCACGATTGATGACGCCGGCAGGCCTGCCAGGCACAGACGGTGTGCCTCATCACCGGGGAGGGTGCCCCACAGGAGTCCAGGAGGGAGAGATGAAACGTTTACACACTAGAGCACGGGCCTTGCACTCGCTCAGCATTGTTGTGATGCTACTGGTCATCACTGCGTGCGGCGCCGCTCCCACGCCCCTGACGGCAACCATCACCTCACCCACTGCGACGACGCCTGTGAAGGAGGGTCAGTCAGTAGTCATCACAGGTAAAGTCACCGGTAGTGGTCTGAAATCAGTGGATGTGTATGTGGATGGCAATAAGCTATCCAGCGTGACAACCCCAGGACAGAACAACACATTCGATGTGAGCGTGCCCTGGGTCGCAACGCTGGCCGGTGCGCATGTGGTTCAGCTCAAGGGGCTGAACGACAAGGGCGCTGTGCTTGTTAGCAGCGAGGCCGTATTTATCACGGTGCAGCCCCAGGCGGCGTCCGCCACAGCGACTCCGTCGGCGCAACCCACGGCCACCCTCGCCGTAACCTCAGCGCAGGTCGCGACCGCCACGCCTGCTGCGACGGCGATGCCACAGGGCCCGCTGGCCTCCGTGAAGCCGGAGAATGACTACGTCAACGTGCGCAAAGGCCCGGCTGTGGTCTATGACAAGCTGGGCACGCTCGACAAGGGCCAGAGCGCTCCCGTGAAAGGCAAGAATGCCGACGGGACGTGGTGGCAGATCACCTTTCCCACTGCGCCGGATGGGGTGGGCTGGGTGATCGGCCAATTGGTGAACATCACTGGCGATACGAGTAATGTGCCGGTTGCCACAGCGCCCGCCATGCCCACTGCTCCACCGGCACAACCAACCCTCGGAGCCACGCAGCCACCTGTCGCGACGGCTACTTCAGCCATACCTCCAGCTGCTCTGCTGCCTTACAGCCAGAACGCCCACTTCTCGCCCCGCGACAATATCGGCGATGTGCCACTGGGTTACCAGGGTGAGCCCAAGACGACCACACTGGTGTGGGAGATCAACGGCGCTAAGAGCCTGGAGATGGAGATCACCTCAGCGCAGGTCGGCGGCATCTTCCAGAACTGCGCTGCCGGGAACCTGGCCACCGTCTCACCGAACGATGCGGTAGGCAAGCGCCTGCCCCTCCCACTCCCCAGCGGGAGTTATCAGTTCAGCATCACCGGCGCAGGATATTATCTGGTTACGCTGTATGTGGTGAAAGCCGATGGCAGCACCACAACCATCCCACGCAACATCATCGTCGACTGCTACAAGACGCAGTAACGGGCAGGACACGCCGGGGCTCACGAATGAACCGGATGTGTCATGCTGGGCCGGCCATCCGATGACCCTACAGAGTCGCGTCTTCGTCGAGAGGAACGACTGGGCGTGGCACCTTGTGGTATGAGAAGCGGCGCAGGTCGGCGGTGCACAGTCCGGGTGTGTTCACTTCATAAACTTCGGCGGCGATGGGGCCATAAGCGCCGCGGAATGCAACAGCCGACTTGACCACGATGATGTGCTGCGCCTCGGGAAAAATGCCCTGGCTGCGCAGTTGCGCCAGGTCTCCGGGAGGCGTCTTGCGTTCATTGAGCAGCACACGAACTCCGCCGCTCCGCACGACGGCACAGCGCCCCATATGCGCCTCGCGTCCATACAGCTGCGCGAAGTGGTCGCGACCCTCGATTGTGTAGTGTCCGTCCGTCAGGCGCTCAACTATGCCATTAAGCCATACTGGCGCACCGTGGAACGAGTCGACCTTGCCGCCAACATGCATCGCGACGTGACTGCCGGTGCCAGCCTGATAAGCCTGTGCTACGGCCAGCGGGTCGGTGAGGATGACCACGGCGTCTGGGGCGCGGACCTCCAGTAGTGCCTGTAAAAGCACGGTGCCGTCGCCGGGTGAGCCACCGCCGATGTTGTCGCCTACATCGGCCAATACGACCGGCCCGCGCGGTGCGGACATCGCGCGGCGCATCGCTTCCCCGACCGGTAATCCACTGTACTGGCCAGCCTCACGGTTGTTCCAGGCGATGTGCGTCAGCTCATCCGCCAGTTGCTGTGCCATGGCCGCGTCGCCCGTGGTCGTCACGACAGTGCTCACCCCGCTATAGGGCGTGTCCGCATAAGCGAATCCTCCCAGGATGCTGACGTTCACCACACGCGGGTCCTGCTCCATCACCTGCGCGCGCTCGTGCATCGGCCGCAGGGGAGGTTGCTCGGTCCAGGTGGTCAGCGCACTGAGCAAAAGCGGCGGTCGGGCCAGTGCCGCAGAAGGACGAAGCCCCTCCTCGAGCATGCGGTGCAAGATAGCGGCCGCCTCCAGACCGCGCTCATACGTGTCCAGGTGCGGGTTCTGGTCGAAGGCGACCAGCACGTTCGCTTGCGACACCATCGCGGGGCTGACGTTGGCGTGCATGTCCAGCGTGCTGACGATGGGACAGCCAGGGCCAACCAGTTCGCGCACCTGGGAGAGAAGGTGGCCTTCGCAGTCGTCCTGCGACTCGCTCACCATGGCGCCATGGAGTGTGAGCAGCACGCCATCCACGGGCAGGGCAGCGCGCAGGCGTCTTAGCAACTCGCTGGTCAGTACGCTGTACGCATCCACTGTAACCTTGCCACTGGGCATTGCCGCTGCATAGAGCAGAGGCACCACCTGGTAGCCTGCCTGCACCAGTCCATCCAGAGCGCCGCCGGCGACGGTAGGCGTCCCTTGCAAGTGGTGGATGAGCGCCTCGCCCTCGTGCAGGCTCTGCCGCTCGAAGTCAGCCAGCGCAGTGCGATCGGGCGCAAAGGTGTGCGTCTCGTGGATGATGCCTCCCAGCGCAATGCGTTTCATATCACGCAATTACCACACCGCCGTCCACGGGCAGGGCGTGGCCGTTGATGAATGAGGCGCCGTCTGAGCACAGCCACACGACCGCGGTGGCCACCTCCTCGGGGGTACCCTGCCGTCCGAGTGGTGTACGCCCGGCCATTTGCTCGCCGAGTTGCGGGTTCTGCTGCATATAGGGTTCCGTCAGGGCTGTTGAGGTCCAAAACGGACATACCGCGTTGACGCGGATGTTGTCTTTCGCATATTCCAGCGCCGCGCCGCGCGTGAGGCCCACCACCCCGTGTTTGCTAGCAATGTAAGCCGGACCGGTGCGGCTGCCGATCAGACCGGCGACCGAAGAGGTATTCACGATGACCCCGCCGCCCTGCTTAACCATCTGCGGGATCTCGTATTTCATACTCAGCCAGACACCCTTCAGATTGATGTTAATCATCCTGTCCCAGGTCTCTTCGTCCAGGTCCGCCGTGGGGACAAACCCTTTGGGCATGATCCCGGCGTTGTTAAACGCACAGTCCAGCCGTCCATACGCCTCGACGACGCGTGCAACCATCGCGGCTACTTCCGTTGATTTCGAAACATCCACCTTAATGTAGAGGGCTTCTCCGCCAGCCGCCTTAATCAGGCCACAGGTCTCCTCGCCGCCACGCGGATCCATATCGGCCACGGCGACCCGGGCTCCCTCATGGGCGAATGCCAGAGCTGTCGCCCGGCCAATCCCCGAACCACCACCCGTGACGAGCGTCGTCTTGTTATTCAACACTGCCATAAATATTCCTCCGATTTGATATAAGGCTATTATTACAGCGGAGTCGAAGTGAATGCAAAAGATCCATCTCGATACCGACCTGGGTGGTGACATCGACGATCTCTGCGCGCTGGCCATGCTGTTAAAGTGGCCGGACCTCGATCTGCTGGCGGTGACCACGAACTCCGACGACGGCGGCAGGCGGGCGGGCTACACGCGCTACGTATTGAGTCGCGCTGGTCGGGATGACGTCCCCGTCGCAGCAGGTGCGGATGCCGCGCAGGGATATTATCGTGTGTGGCCGGGCCTGCCGGACGAAGCAGCTTACTGGCCGGAGCCGGTGCCGCCCCTGCCGACACCGCCTGGTGCGGCGCTGGATCTGCTTGAGCGGAGCATCGAGCAAGGCGCGCTTATCGCCGCCATTGGGGCCTACACAAACTTGGCGCTACTGGAGAAGCGCTCGCCTGGGATTCTACGCAGAGCCAGACTCGTGCTGATGGGTGGTTATGTGTTCCCCGTGCGAGCGGGTTACCCGGCATGGGGCAATGACATGGATTGGAACATGCAGGTGGATGTACAGTCGTCATACGATGTGCTGTACCACTCCTGCCCGACGCTTGTACCGCTGTCTGTGACGGTTGAAACGGCGTTACGCAGGGCGTACCTGCCAGCGCTGCGAGAGGCCGGGCCGCTGGGACAGCTGATCACCCGGCAGGCCGAAGCCTTTGCCAGGGAGTACCACAACGAAGAACGGTTTGGACAGACGTGTGCGGGACTGCCCCATGACATCATCAACTTCCAGCACGATCCGCTGGCCTGTGCGATCGCGCTGGGCTGGAGTGAGGGGGTGGAGATTCGCGAGGTGCCCCTGAAGGTGGAAGTCCGCGACGGGTGGCTGTACGAGCGGGTGGATGCCGGTGGCACTCCCACCCGGGTGGTGACGCAGGTGGATGGCGCGAAGTTTAGCGAGCACTGGCTCAATGTGATGACGCGCTAAAGCGTCCAATGCCCTCCCAGTCCAGCTCGATTCCCAGCCCCGGCGCCGTCGGGATCGGCAGCATGCCCTCGGCGTCAAGCTTGAAGGGCGTAGCGACGATCTCTTCGATGTAAGGCGAAGGCGTCAGATATTCCACCCAGCGTGCCACGGGCAATGCCGCCACCAGGTGCAGGTCGGCCGCCAACCCCACAGCAGTGTTCCAGCCATGCGGCACCAGCAGAATATTGTGATCATAGGCCATCCAGCCGATGCGGCGTGATTCCGAAAGACCGCCCACCTTGGTGCAATCGGGCTGGATGTAGTCTACTGCGCCGCGCTCAATCCAGGGGATGAAGCTCTGCCGGCGCGTGAGCACCTCGCCGGTGGTGATGGGCACGGGCGAATGCTCGCGCAGCTTGATGAATCCTTCAATGTCGTCGGGTGGCAGGGCTTCCTCGAACCAGGTGACATCGTACTCGGCCAGCATCCTGGCGGTTTCCAGCGCCCATTTATAGCCGTGCGGCCAGAAGTGCTCGCTTCCACCGGCGTCCACCATGATTTCCACACCGTCGCCGACCGTCTCGCGCGCGGTGCGTACCAGTAACTCGTCCAGCTTGCCGTCCACCCGCCCGAACGGCTTCCAGCCCAGTTTGATGGCTTTGAAGCCGTGTGCCGTAACGACCTGCAGCTTGTCACGTAGAAGATCAGGCTGATCGAAGAGGATGGAGCCGTAGGGCTTAATGCGGTCGCGGTAGTAGCCGCCCAGCAGGCGCGCTATGGGCTGACCACTGACTTTACCCAGCAGGTCCCACAGGGCGATGTCGATGCCGCTGATGGCGTGGGTCACCGCACCGCCGCGCCCCTGCCAGAACGCCATCTGGCCCACCTTTTCGGTCACGCGTTCCGGTTCGATGGCGCATTCGCCGATCAACCAGGGGCGCATCAGGCGCAGCGCACCTTCGACCAGCGCCTGGCTGGTGTAGACACTGCCGATGCCGGTCAGCGGCCTGCCATTCTCCTTTTCATCGGTCACGACCTGCACCAGCGTATGCAGGTTCTCGGCTGGTTCAATCTCGTTGTCCCACCCACCTTCAGGTGTGCGACCCATCAATGGAATGGTTCGAACAGCAACGATTTTCATAGGACCTCACGAATGTCACCACAAGTCCCTAACCGCATGCCTTTGGGCTTGTGTGGTGAGTCTGATCATGGCAGGTAGTTGCCGGGACGGACGCGGGGCCAGGCGAGCGTGGGTTTGAAGCCTTCCGCGTATTCGACGCTGCACTGTATGCCGCGAAAGGCGCCGACGACATGCGCGTACTTCACCAGGTCCCAACCACCGGAAGTCTGCATGTTGGCCATCTGGCTCTTATGCAGGCGGAGCAGGTCGCACTTGGCCTCAAAAACATCGGTGATGTCCACATAGTGCGTGGGTTGCCACTCCAGTCCGGCGGTGGCGTCCATGTAGTACATGACGGGTGCCTTATCCAGCGGTGCGTGCGTCGTGAAAATAGTTTTTACGGCTGAAAGCAACACCGCGTGAAAAGCAATCTGGCTGGTGACCATGTGGTCAGTGTTGTAGTCCACCGGAGCCGGGGCGAAGACGAGGTCTGCTCTGGCTTCGCGCAGCACGTCGACCAGCCAGTTGCGCGCCTCGTCGGTGTCGCGGATGTACTCGTCGGATTGTCCCATGCAGAGGTAGCGCCCGCCCAGACCTCGCGCCACTGCAGTGGCTTCCGCCTCACGGGTCCTGGCGACCTGCTCGTAGGGGATTGTGGGATCGAACTGGCCGCCCTTGTCGCCGTTGGAGATGACCACGTTGGTGATGGTGTGCCCGCCCTGGTTGCGATACTTTACCAGCGTGCCGAGGCAGTTCAGCTCGATGTCATCCTGGTGCGCGCCGATGCTGACGATATTCATCGAACCCTCCTGGGATGGACAATTGCAGACTATCGAGTTTTAAATCGCCAATAGTCTGTGTCAGATGGATTCTACATGGCTTGTTTGCTGCAGGACCTGGCGGGCGCTCACCCGTTGCATCGCCCTGCGTCCAACAGTGGCCTGCGTCCGCTGATCGTCGTTCACCTGTCTCCAGATTCAGCCCTGCGCTTCCCGGTAGTGATAGGAATACAGCGTTGTGAAACCAGCGCGGGCATAGAGTGCAACAGCCGGCGCATTGTCTGCCATCACCTGCAGGTACATTCGCGCAGCTCCACAGGACGCCCCCCACTCTGATAGCGCCTGCAGGATGGCCGTTGCCGCGCCCTGGCGGCGGAACGATGGCAGCGTATCCATGCAGAAGATGCCTGTCCAACCGCGCTCTGTCACACCCAGACCAACGGCCACCGGCTGGCCATCGAGATTGCCCAGGCGGGCCAGCGCGAAGCCGCTGCGCGGACCGATGCGACTGACGATTCCACGCCGCATGGCACGCTCGTGTGCGCCCATGTTCGCAGCCTGTGCATAAGTATCCATCCAGGCGTCGATCAAGGTGCCGACAGTCACGCAAAACCTGTATGATCTGGGCACCTGCACAGGGAGGATGGAGGCCGTCTGCACGCGGGTGTCGCTCACACGCGCGTAACCGCGCTGTTCGAGCATGGCATCCAGCTCGCCGGGCTGGCTGGCGGGGCTGATCTGGTAGCGTGCGCGCATGCCGCGCCGGGTGTAGAAGTCCTCAACCATGGCGATGCGCTCCTCAAGCGCAAACTCGCCTTGACATTCAGTGGGCCACACCGAGTTGGCGCGCTGTGTCACGCCGCCATTGAAGCGCAGGTGCCATCCATCCACATTCTGCACCACCTCTGCCGGCCAGGCATTCGCGGCGAGTTCATCCAGCAAGTGAGGGTGTGGGTCTTGCATGAGCAGATTGTATTAAAAAACAGCCATACAAGCTACAATCGCCAATATGCTACCGAACCAGTGGTACGTCATTCTCGAGACAGGTCAGATCCGGCGCGGCAAGACTCTGGGCGTCACAAGATTCGGCGAGAAGCTGGTGGCCTGGCGCGACGAGCAGGGACGGGTGGCCGTGGTACACGACCAGTGCCCCCACCGCGGTGCAGCGCTCAGCGCGGGGCGCGTGGTGAGCAATTGCGTCGAGTGCCCCTTCCACGGCTTCCAGTTCGACGCCACCGGCTGCGGCCGCGTCATCCCTGCCAACGGCCGCAGCGCGCCGGTACCAAAGGTCTTCCACACCGCGGCATTTCCCACACGCGAGGCGCACGGCTTTATCTGGGTCTGGACCGGCGAAGACGATCACAGGCTGCCGCCCATCCCCTTCTTCGACGACATCGACTCCAGCTTCAGCTACTTCTCAGCCACAAGCCACTGGCCCGTGGACTACACGCGCGCCATCGAGAACCAGCTCGACGTGGTGCATCTGCCCTTCGTGCACAAGACCACCATCGGCCGTGGCAACGCCACGCTGGTGGACGGCCCGTACGCGACGCTCCAAGACGACCGCCTGTCCATCTGGGTGAGTAACCGCGTCGACGACGGGACGCTGCCGCGCAAGCACACCGAGATGCCGCGACCTGATCGTAAGCCCCTCCTAACCTTCGTCTTCCCCAACATCTGGCAGAACCGCTTGAGCGACGACCTGCGCATCGTGCTGGCGTTCGTGCCGGTAGACGATAACAACTGTGTGCTCTACCTGCGCCAGTACCAGCGTGTCGTGCGCGTGCCGGTGGTGCGAGACGTATTCAACTGGTTCTCGAAGCTCGGAAATAACGTCATCCTCAACCAGGACCGGCGCGTCGTCATCACGCAACGACCGGTAAAATCCTACGCCGGGATGGACGAACACCTCATCCAGGGTGATCGCCCGATCATTCTTTACCGTGCCCGGTGTAAGGAACTACTAGAAATCAAACCGATGTAGAGGTGCAGATCCATGGCTCAGGCTAAAGTTCGGCTCGCCGTCTGTGGTGGAGAAAAAACATGCAGCATTGAGTGGCCCACCTGGCCTATCTGGGACGACCGCGAGCGGCAGGGATTGATGGCGGTGCTGGAATCGGGCCAGTGGTGGTACGGCGAGCGCGTGCACGAATTCGAAGCCGCCTTCGCCGCCTTCCAGACGGCCCGCTACGGCGTCACGGCCACCAGCGGCACGACAGCGCTCGAGGCCACCCTGACCGCCCTGGGCATCGGCCAGGGCGACGAAGTGATCGTGCCGCCCTACACGTTCGTTGCCACTGCCAGCGCAGTTCTGCGCGTGGGGGCCGTGCCCATCTTCGCAGACATCCAACCGCACACCCTGTGCATTGATCCCGACGACGTGTTGAGCAAGGTTACCCCGCGTACCAGGGCGGTCATTCCTGTGCACCTGGCTGGTTATGTGGCCGACATGGACCGCCTGGGTGAGATCGCGGCTGCACTGGACATCAATATTATCGAAGACGCCTGTCATTCGTGGGGCAGCCAGTGGAAAGGCAAGGGCACGGGCGCACTGGGCCGCTGCGGCGTGTTCAGCTTCCAGGCCTCCAAGAACATCACCAGCGCCGAGGGCGGCATCATGCTTACGGACGATGAACAGGTGGCCGAAGATTGTCGCAGCTTTACCAACGTCGGCCGGCGTAAAGGCGGCGCGTGGTACCAGCACTTCAACGTGGGCAGCAATCTGCGCATGACGGAATTCCAGGCTGCGCTGCTACTGGCACAACTCTCGCGTTTGGAGGAGCATACCTTGAGGCGCCAGGCTAACGCGGAGATCATCCTGCAGGGCTTGCGCACCATCCCAGGCGTCATTCCGATCGAGAACGACCCGCGCATTACCCGGCGCGGCTACCATCTGCTGCCCATCCGGCTGGATCTGAACAGGCTGGGGATATCACGCGACCGCTTCGTGGAAGCCCTGTCGGCTGAGGGCGTGCCGGCATCGCCTGGCTACACCACACCGCTCTACCGAAACCCCATGTTCGAGCGCATAAGCACTGATCCCCATTCGCGCCCCTACCTGGGTGATGTGGTGGATTACCGGCAGGTATCCTGCCCCGTCTGTGAGCAAGTGTGTAACGATACATGGTGGTTCTTTCACACACTGCTGCTGGCAGACTCCTCAGCCATGGAAGTGATCGTGGATGCAGTTCAGAAGGTGTGTCAGAACGTTGATCAACTGCGTGAGCGGTGAGATCGACAAACGGAGACTGGAGCAGTACGATTGCAGATTGACTGTTTGTAATTGACATCAACCGATTCGGGGTGGATGACCGCAGAAAAGTAATCGCTGGTCTTCAACCTCGGATTCCTTGTGGTGGAACATGACGATATTCCGAGCTTCGGCAGCGCAGGTCGATTTGAATCCGCCGGTCGGGAGTTGGATGACAGGATTTGCCGCGAGGATACGCCCCACCATCGGCCTACACGACCCGCTCATGGCGCGTGCCCTGCTGCTGGACGATGGCCGAACGAAAATCGCGATCGTCGTCTGTGATCTGATTGGCCTCACCCCTGCCGCAGTGGCTGGCATACGCCATCGCATTGCACGGAAGAGTTCCATTCCGGCCGTCAACATCCTGATCTCGTGCACTCATACGCATTCGGGACCGACCAGCATGCCGTTTCGTGGTGTGATGGGCAATGTAGACACAGCCTGGTTGATGGAGGCTGAGCGCCGGATCGTTGATCTGGTGGCAGGACTCCCCGCTGCGTTGCAACCGGCGCAACTCGCCGTTACATCGACCCATGTGGAGCACATAGGCTACAACCGCCAGGACTCCTCACACACCATCGATGAGGAACTGGGCATTTTGACGGTGGAGCAGGCGGTCGTATCCGACCAGGCGGTGGGCAACGACCAGACCCCTAAAAACAGCCGGGCCACTGAGAATAGCCAGGCGGATGAACCCAACGGTGCATCCGGCGCACCGATAGCCACGCTATTGAACTACGGTACACATCCGGTGGTGCTGGGTCCCAACAATCTTCATTTCAGCGCTGATTACCCAGGCGAGGTAGCGCATTGCCTCGAACAGCTTCGCGATGGCGTCGGGATGTTCCT
>JAJYKL010000164.1 GCA_021788625.1 Chloroflexota bacterium | reverse complement strand
GTGTTGCGAAGGCCCCCATCACCTACCTGCGCGACGCGAACGCCGGCTACGCGGCTGTGGACCGCAATGAGGCCAGCGCTTTCTTCATCCTCAACCCCACGCGCATGGAACAGGTGAACGCCTGCACGCGCGCCGGCGAGAAGATGCCGCAGAAGTCCACCGACTTCTACCCCAAAATCATAAGCGGCCTCGTCTCCTTGCCGCTTTCCGGCACGCTGGGCGGGTAACTCAGAGAAGCGAAGTAACAAAGACCTCATGGCCGGGACTACAAGCCGGCTCCAGCAGCTCTGGCACCAGTCAGGTTGGCCCGATGCCATGACGCCTGTCGAGGAGTGGCGAACGATCAGGTGGCGAAGGGCGACTGGTGTTGCCCTTCGCTGCAGCCGTCAACGTGGCGGATGCCCCACGGCACTTCATTGCATGGCGCGACGCTTAACGACAGAGTGGCCGGTCACGTGGCGCAATCGGCTTTGCCAGGCGTGTTCGGGTGGTATCACTTACCGCTCGTGACGTGGTCAGGTTGAGCTGATCGACGCGCTGGGCGTCCCTGGTGGTTCGAGGGCTTTGTGAACCTGGCGCCAATGCCAGAGCTCCTTACTCGCGCACGTTCAGCCCCCGCCCAGCCAGCACGGCGCGCACGCGCTCCACCTTGTCGGCCTGCACCACAGCCAGCGGCGCCAGGCTGCCCTTCACTTCCTGTAGATACTTGCCCACCTCTTTGTCGTCCAGCAAGCGCTCCAGCACCTGCCGGTTGGAGATCTCCAACAGGACTACGTTGGTTAACGTCACATCGCCAAAGTACACAGCCCACTCACGCACGCGCGCCTCCAGAGCAGCCGGCAGCGGCCCGTCATTCAAGCTTGCCAGTTGCTCCAGCAGCTCATCCACCGTCTTCCCCGCGGAAAGGGAGTCACGCACGCGGCGTGCGGTGACGCGAAAGATGGGAGCGCCGGTGGGCCCTTCCTGCATCTCCGACAACGGCTCAATCTTGCTCAGGGCAAACAGGTTGGGCACGCTCTGTTTGAAGGTGACCTCGCCTCCCTCACTGACGTGCAGGCTGCCGGTGGTCTGTTGCACTTCTGTGGTGCTGGTCAGTAGCGGCATCCACCCCGCATCGCCCAGCGCGGTGCTGATGCGCTCGTAGCTCGGCGGTTCTTCGATAGGCTCAGGCTCTTCGATAGGCTCAGGCCCTTCGACAGGCTCAGGATGATTGCCATGGAGATGACCGGGTCTGGCAGTCTTGGGGTGTCCGCTTTCGGAATCCTTTTCGACGATATCGAACGTAGGCGAGAGCGCTCGCAACCGTACACCGCTCGCACCCAGCGCTTCGCGCGCGCTCTTCCCTGCGGCCTCGTCGGCGTAGTGCAATACGGTAGCCGAGCGGCGGAAGGTGATGCGGCTATACAGCACCTGCCACTCTTCCAGCGTGCGTTGCACGTTCGTGGGGATGGGCCCACCCTGGTGCTGCGACAGGAAAGCGCTGATGGCCTGCGCCGTCCAGCCCTTGCGTTGCCCCTGGTACACCGACTGGTGCGTCAGGCTGTAGGTTACGGCCCGGTCGCCACCCTGCGACTGCGCGAAGTCGTCCAGCGCCAGCAACACGGTGTCGCTCACCGGTTCCATGGCGATGATGGTGTAATTCGGCTGAACCAGCACGCGCCCGCCGCTCTCTATGAATTGCGGTTGCTTACCCAGGCCCAGTATCCACGCCCCCGCTGGTGTGAGCCGGAAAGCAACCGGCTCGTCGGGGTGCTCTTTGTCGAACCCCAACTCCAGCAGGCCCATCCAGTAGAGTGGCTCACGGATGACATTCAAAATGTAGTGCCGCTCCACAATATCCCACCCCACGGCTTCATTGGGAACGCCCTCGAAGTACAATACGCGATCCACATCCACATATTCATAGTCGTTTATGTATGGATCTTCATACTGGTTCTGGAGGTGCTCGGGCGGGCGCTTGATCAGGAACTCGTAATCACTGCGCCACAGCGTGTCGAGAAGTTGTTCCATGCGGATCCAACGCTGCACGTGGCTGGGCGCGTACGGTGCCGGGTGTGCGGCTGTGACCAGCTTTACGATGGCGCGCTGGACAGCGCTGTGCGCCCGGATAACACCTGCAGGGGCTGAGGCGTGCCTGGAATAGCCACTGTGCGGGTAGGGCACGCGGTTCAGTTCGTCCCAGGCGCCAGAGCTGCTCCATACTTCGAAGACCTGCCTGACGCGTTCAGCCAGGGGTACGCCGAGCAGGTGGCTCTGAGCGCAGACAACGAGCCCACTATCGGCAGGAATCAGCTCACCCATCGCAGTGAGCAGCCTGCGCATGAACCACAGGCGCGGATTGGATTCCTCGTTACCGGGTTGGTTGCTCGCCACGTTCAACGCGGCCAGGAAGGAACGGAAGTTGGACTTATAGAGCCACTCCTGAGTGGTGATCGCCAGGGTGCCCTGCTTGCGCGCATGACGCAGGTAGCGGCTCAGGTCACGCTGGAAATCCTCAGCTGAACTGGTCGCAACGGTCGCGGGCGTGGGTGTGGTTACAGATGCGATCGGAGAAACCGGACGCGCGAGCAGTTCGCCACAGCGGGGATCTGTTTGCAAGACGCGCAAAATCGTGGTGGGGATGAACAGGCGCTGCTTGGGACCGAAATGGAGCAACTCATACGACTGGGTGATAACCAGCCCGAAAGTGAGCAAGCGAGCGCAGGCATCGGCAAAGCGTGGCACACCCGTATAGTCGAAGCTCACCTCAGCCAGGCCGTCGTGCGGGCGTACCAGGTGGCGCACCTCTCTGTACAGGCGCGAGGGACGTATCTGCCCGCCTGCTACGATCAGTGCCTTCAGAATGCCTATCTCCGCCGAGCCGCAGTCTTCCAGCCGCTGGCGGATGTAGACCGGATCTTCGAGGGCCTGACCCAGTTTCTGGTATACACGGTCCATGTCACTGTACGACATGCCGTACGAATCAGCCAACTTGCGCGGCATGCCGGCAGCAGCATACAGCTCAGCCAGAATGCGCCGGTCCAGGCCGGCCAGTATGCGCGACCAGTCTACTTTTGGCTCCAGACGCTGATTCCCAGGTTGCCCGGCTGGCATAACCCTAGGCCTCCCCCGGTGTGTAGCCTCGCGCTTCCATCTGCGTGATCAGCGTATCGACGGCCTGCGTATCCACCACCACGGCGCGTGGGGAAATCTGGTACACGATGTGCTGCCTCAGCGAGGTGCTGGCGAGTAGCTCACGGAGTGCATAATCATCGGCCAGCTCCAGCACGCTCAGCGATTCGTACACCCTCACCCGTCCAAAGCGTTCAGCGATGGACCTGAATTGCTGCTGAGCTGCTTCAGGCATGGGCGCCCCAAATAACTCGAACAATCGAGCTGCGTCGTCAGCATTCACACCCAGGCTAAGCGCGCGCTCCAGGCTGGCTGGTGTCAGCCGATAGATAAAGCGCGCTCCGGCTGGCTCGGCAATTTTGTGTGCCAGTGCGATGAGCTCAGCACGGTCAGGTGCAGGGGGCAAACGCCATTGCGTATCGTCCAGCCAGGTGATTGGTTCTGCCTGCTGAGGTTTCGGCCGCAGGCACGTGGGGAGCGGCGCGGTTGTATGCGCCAGCCAGTTCAGGGCCTCCGTCGTGCGGAATGCGCACAAGCCGCCAGGCCCATCCTGCGGGAGGGAGTTCGGCTGGGGATCGACCATGTCAGGCATCGTCTCCACCACGCCGAACCAGCGCAGTGGCCCGGCGAGCATCGCTTCGATCATGGCACCGATGGTGCGGTCCCAGACGGTTCGCTGATTCAGGTCCAGGCGTTCCCGCCCTTCGCTAAACCACCACATGTCAAGATTGTGAACCTGCCAGAGACAACCAGGGAAGGTATCGAAGAGCAGGCGGCGGAACGCAGGCCAATCCACCCACGTGTGGGAAGGCAGGCTTCGTAATGCGCGCACCACAAACCGGCGTAATGCGCACCACTCCGCGCTCAGGTCGAGTGGCATAAAGTCGGAAGCGCTGATCGAGCGCATCACCTTGAGGACTGCCGTGGTGCTGTGCGGCCCCGCTTGAGCACGCCGTTCGTTGCCGCGCTTCGTGCGCTCACCCTGAACCTGTTGCAAGCGCGTATTCTGAGCCTGCCTGAGGACGCTCCATGCCTCGTGCCCGAAGAGCACGCCATGCTGCCACGCGTCGAACGCAGCGATGTACTTCTGAACGTCGGTACCAGAGTACCAGCCCTCGATCGTGCTGAGGCGTGCATTTACATGCCAGGGTGCGCTCAGCGCAACGAAATGACCGTTTGAAGCGGCTGCCCATTCTCTCTCGCTGGATGGACCGGGTGTGGGTGTGCCAAATGAACCTGCCCTGCGCCTGTCGTATGGGTCCGGTGCCTCGATCAATTGCAGTGCAGCGGTGATGTCGAACAGGAAGCTGCACTGGCTTGCCGGCAAACCCGTCTGGTCTTCCAGCCGCGAGATGGCCTCAGCCGAGAGCCATGGTTCAAGCGGCACCGCGATGCCACTCTGAGGATGAGGTGCCCAGCCAGGACGCGAGCGGAATAGCTGCTCAGCCTCATCCGCATCATGCTCCCAATCCTTCAGCCAGCTTACCGATCCTGCCCGTGGGTGGCGCGGGAGCGAGGCGCGCACCTGTGAGCCAGTGGCAAGAACCGCATTCAGAAACAGGTTTATCGTATCCAGGAAGGCAGGCGGCGAGCCTGCTGTGGCGTTTTCGTCGGGTATGTCCTTCCCTATATAGACTAAAGAGCTCACTGGCCAGTCGATGAGTGGAAGGGGCATTAATAAGTTGTGCGGTCCACCTGCAGGCGAAGTCCCACCCGCCAGGTTCCCGCCAGGCGGGATCGCGTTTTCGTCCAGGGTAATCCACTGGTAAAACACATCGCGATAGTCGTAGCGGCGCAAAGTGGGGAAAAGTATGGCACGTCGGCGCAGCTCGTCCAGCGTGGCAGCAAAAGCCTTATCCAGCGCCTCACCGGTTGCCTGGTTATTGCCAGGCCTCTGACTGCCGTAGTGCGCGGTCCATAGTGTATGCGCCAGATTACGGGGTACCGCCATCTGATAATCGCGCGCCGTGAGCAGCTTACGGGCGAACGCCGCCGTCTCGTCCGACAGGCCTTCCAGTAGCACGCCGGGGTTCTGCCACATATCCCGCACGCGCTCCTGCAGGGCGTTCACAACCTGATCGATCAGCGTCGATTTGGTGGTACCTTTGGGTTTAAGGCTCAACCAGTGGGCCAGCTCACGCAACTGGGCAGCGTTATATTCCTGTTCGATGACCTGGCGTAACGGTAAAGGTTGCAGCTCCCTGAGGGATGCCTGCGGCCAGTAAGCAACGCCACTGGCGATCTGCGGTCCAACAGGTTGCGACTCCTCTTCTGATGAGTGCGCCGAGAGTAGTTCGCACAGGCGAGCCAGGGCAGCGGGGTAGTCGGTATGCCCGGTTACCTGCTGGACAAATCGCCCAAATGTGGAGCTCATCCATTGTGCGCCAGGGTTCGATGGGGCTTTGGGCGATGGCAGGAATTCAATGATGTTACGGTTCCAGGCCAGCATCAGCGCCGCTACGTGACAGCACATGGCGTTGGGGCGAATTTCCCGACAGCGGCATGTGGCGCGGGAAACCCCCATGTCGAGCGTAGGCTGGTAGTGCTCATCGTGATCGTCCACATCGGCGGTGATCAACTCGCCGTCGCAGGCCATATGGTGTACGGCGCCTGCCTTTAGTAACCGCATACCGTAGTTGTAGGCACTATTGGTGACCAGTTGCCGGATCACGGTCTTGCTCAGCAGCAGCGCGTTGCGACCCAGTGTGTCGAAGCCTGCGATGAATGGAGCGTAGCCACTTGCCTCTGCATGTAGCGGTTCGCCTGCGGCGGTGTGATTGCTGGTGGCCCTGACGCTCAGGATGGTATCGCCCAGCCGGTCCAGAGCCTGCTCATCGATTTCGCAGCCGATTGCGCCCGTACGTTGTCGCTCGCCCACACCGGCCATGTCAGTTCAGGAACCCCCGGGCACTGCGACGGACCGGCGCGGCGTTAGTCGCGATGACGGCTGGTGTGAAGGGTTCCACTTCGTCCTCGTAGAAAATATCGTAGTGGTAACCCTGCTCGGTAAGGAACAGTTGACGGCGGGCGGCAAAGTCCTGGTCCAGCGTATCGCGTGTGACGAGGGTGTAGAAATGCGCCAGCAATCCGTGCTGTTTGGGCCGCAGCACGCGTCCCAGGCGCTGCGCCTCCTCCTGGCGCGATCCGAACATGCCGCTTACCTGGATGAGCACGTTGGCATCGGGCAGGTCGATGGAGAAGTTACCTACTTTCGAGAGCACCAGCTTGCTGACCTCACCGCTGCGGAACTGCTCATACAGCTTCTCGCGCTGGCGCACAGGCGTTTCACCGGTGATGAGCGGCACGCCGATACGCTCCGCGATCTTCGCGAGCTGGTCCAGGAACTGGCCGATCACAAGCACCGAGTCATCGCGGTGCTTCTGCACCAGCATGGAGAGGATGTCCAGTTTCTTGTGATTCGTCGCAGCAAAGCGATACTTATTATCCTGGTCGGTGACCGCGTACTCCATGCGGTCGTCATCGTCCAGTGCGACGCGAATCTCGTGACACTCGGCTGTGGCGATCCACCCCTGGCGCTCCAGGTCCTTCCACGGCACGTCATATTTCTTCGGCCCGACCAGCGAAAACACTTCACCCTCGCGGCCGTCTTCGCGCACCAGCGTGGCCGTCAGGCCCATGCGCCGGCGCGCCTGGATTTCGGCTGTAATGCGAAACACCGGCGCCGGCAGCAGGTGCACCTCGTCATAGATGATCAATCCCCAATCCAGGGTGGTGAAGAGCTGCATGTGAGGGTATTCGTCGATGAGGCCCAGCTTCGCCGCCGTACGCCCGTCCATCGGAGCCAGGGGCGTAGAGAGAGCGG
>JAJYKL010000043.1 GCA_021788625.1 Chloroflexota bacterium | reverse complement strand
GCCAGCTCAGGATGTACCCTTCGGCCAGCTCAGGATGTACCCTTCGACCAGATCAGGATGATTACGGTAGGCTGACGAACCTTCATGGTGAGCATGTCGAACCATTACTCGATAAGTTCGCGATAAATGACCGATACCCTTCATTCAATCGCTTGCCGTTCAAGAGCAGGATAATCGGAGCATGGTTCTGGGTTGCCAGGCACCGGCATGCCCAATTGGTCCCCCCCCGTAATTTCTAGCCTGTCCATCAGGTCTCTACAGCAGATTCAGGATGTGCCACTGCCCAGGGCCAGCGTTCGTGAGCAGGGCGGTGGATGCGGAGCGAAGCCGGCCGCAGCGTATGTCCATATGCATAAGCGCTGCGCAGATTATCAGGCGGCACCTCCACACCGGTGACATTGCTGGTAAATAGGAACATGCCCCTGCCACCGTCTGTACAGTCTACGAAATAGTCAATTTCATCGCGCACCTCCAGTGGTGTGCCATAGGGCAGTGTGCGCGACACGCTCATGCCCGTGAAAAACAACAACTCTTCGCCCAGCGCACTGCGTCGCTGGCGCAATGCGCGCATATCAATGCCAAGCTCATACTGGAAACCTTGCAGACCACTGAAGCCGATGGCAAGGTAATCGTCCACCAGTGAGCGGATGTCACCGTCACAATGATGAATCAGGCGCACACCCGCGTCAACCAGTGGTTCGATGATCATCTTTACGAGCGGTAAGTAGTATTTGCGGAGGAAACTGGGAGCTACCATTGGCCCCTGATTATTGGCTAGATCCTCACCACAGAAGAGCATGGGCACCAGGTCATATTCGCGGAACAGGTGCGCCAAAATCCTGGCGCGTTCACGCGACTGCAGACTTTTCACCCACCAGATTTTGCCGACGTGCTCGGGATACAGCGCGCAGGCTGTGAGGAAAGCTGTATAGCCAAACTCGGTATAGAGTGGGAAATGGCCTCCGATCTCCCAGAAATTGGGTATCGGCTCCATGCCCTGCCAGGTGCGGAAGGCAGTCTCAAAGTAATCGTGGTAGCGTCTCTCCTCTTCGGCACGGTCGAATGCTGCCAGCACCTCGCGCTCGCTATCCGGCAGGCTATTGGCACGCTCCATCAGCGCTTCAGGTTCGATTCCGGTAAAGTCCGCTTCCGTTACATGACCGGTGCGCATCTCATCAGCCGTCTGAGGTACAGCCGGCGCGACCATGGCATCCACATCGAGTGCCTTGTTGGCACGAATAACGCCCTGAACCGGGTCGGCCAGATATTGCTCCAGTGTGATGCCAGCCAGGTCAGCCAGGTTTCGAGCGCCGTTCATCCAGCCACCTATGGTGGGGATCACGTCCACCTCTTGATTGCGTGCCTGCCGTACCAGGCGTTCTTTTGATGTAAGTTTCATTTGCTTTTCCAGCGCTTTATACGTAGTTTTGCTTGAATGGGGTGAGAAGGTCGGTGCAGGTTAAAGCGTGCCGATTGCAGGCTGCTGCCCTGTGCCACGTTAGCCTGCACTTGCAGTCTTGATGAACTGGCTCACTTCATCAAGCGTTGGCAGTGCAGGTATTGCACCGCGACGGGTACAGGTTAGGGCGCCGACAGCATTGGCAAAGTGTACAGCCTCGCGCACGGTCGGCTCGTCTACGCGAGTCAGGGACCCAAGGTGCTCACGTTCGGGCAATAACTGGGCAATCATAGCAGCCATAAAACCGTCACCTGCGCCAGTAGTTTCGACGACGTGCACTGACCACGCCGGCACCTCAATCTGATAGTCACCATTGGTGACGAGCGCACCAAGGTTGCCACGGCTAATCACCAGCAGTTCCACACCCCTGGAAAGCACAGCATTGATACCTTGCTGGAGATCATGCGTTCCGGTTGCCACCTCCCATTCTTCGCTGGACACTTTGGCCAGGTGGCAATAGCGGAAACCGTCTTGAATCACCTGCCGTGCAGTCCGTTCATCCCGCCACAGTGTAGGGCGGTAATTGGGGTCATAACTGATCATTAAACCCTTACTATGCGCCATGTCCAGTGCCTTGTATTGTGCCGCAGCCGATGGCTGGTTGATAAAGGCAATCGACCCATAATGAAATGCCCGCGCACCATCGAAAATGTGCTCGTCGATATCATCATCGCTCAGTTGCATATCCGCACCTGGGTTGCGATAGAAGCACAGATCCTTGTGTCCATCGTTCCACACAGCTACGAAAACAGCGGTGGTGCGTGCCTGCCGGTCGGTAAACAGGCAAGTAGTATCAACGCCTGCATTATTAAGTGAACTTCGCAGATAATCGCCGAACGGGTCGTCGCCCACTTTTCCCACGAAACCTGCTTCCAACCCCAGACGCTTGAGTGCGACTGCTACGTTTGCTGGTGCACCTCCCGGCGCTTTGATAAATCCAGGTGCATAACCCAGTGTGACGTTGTCGGCTGTGGAAATGAACTCAACCAGTACTTCTCCCATGCACATTACATCAGGCATCGTTGTATCTCCATTCACGATTGTAGTCATAAGATCAGGTTTTATTACGCCTTGGAGGTGTTGCAACGGTCAATGTAGTTGTTTGCTCTGTTCCTTCGCCTGCTGCAATGAACTCGTTGGGATGCCCTATAATTTACGTTTTTTTTGGACCAAGTTTGGGACTTTTTTAGGCAATTATGGTTATCTTCATTTCATACACCTTAGGTGCTGCATGGCCTGGGCACCGACGAGGGGTGGATGTAGTAAGCCAGGCGGGCCTTTGTTCCTAAAACGTACTGTTACAGGTTACTAAGGATAGGTTCAGTGGGGTGAGCTGAAAAAGGCTTTACCGCTGGCGGCTGCATGAGGTTGATATGACCGGGGTAAGTCGGAGTCGATGTATTTGCCCAGGCTATGCACTTGAGGTGTTTATTTTTCTTCAAGTAACCACAAATTGAGTAATCCATCGTCCTCATGCAGTAATGCTGGTTGAGGAAGAGCGTTACTTCTATATTGTGCCCGTTGATAAAGCCTGCCCGGACCTTGCTCTCCATAAAACACAGACACCTCGCCTCGTTCGAAGTCCGAATAGGCAGTATCAGCCATGTCGCTGGCATCATTGCCGCGAGGCAGCATCTCTATGACGGTGTTGCCTTTCCACATCACCTGATAATGATATTGACGGAAGCCTGAGTTTCCGATGACCACACCTTCTTCGTTTGTGGGTAACGGATAAGTGACCTTCAGAAATGTCCCGGCTGGATGCTTTCCCAGTGCCATGAAATGACCATCACATGAGGATTCAATTACCTTGCCGTCAGCTTGCGCCACCATTTCTGTGCAATTTACAAAATCAGGTATGCGGATACGGACTTCACAGGCCGTCTTTAGTGCTATAGTCAAAAGACCCTGATATGGCTGGAAGCTGCGTATTTCTGCTTCGGGTATTAGCTTATCAAAGTGCATGTTGACGGATAACCTTCCGGAGGCAAAACGGACAGCATTCTTCCAGACGATAAAGAATGCATGTGTACCTGATCCGCCACAGCAGTTCTGAAAGGCTCGTGTTTTGCCATGTAACTCCGGGCCGCCCCAGTGTGCGCCGAGCGTCTCACGGGCAGCCAAAATGTGAGTTGGTGAGCTCCATCCAGCATATCCGCCGACCATGCGGTCACCTACGTCGCGCCACGTGAACTGCTGCGAGTCCGGCCGGTTCGGATCCCCGTGTAACCATGATGCGTCCACCACCTGGCTCTCAATCAGCTGGTTGCGTACAGTACGTTCCACATCATCCCAGTATTCTGGGTGACCGTGGTTTGCCAGGGTGGTGCCCAGGCCGATGTAATCCATCAATGCACAGGTTTCGCACGCCACGATGTCACCTTTGCGACCATCTACCTCGGGCAAAAAGCCAAATCGTGTACCTCGCGACCGCACATACTGATATAGCGCGTCGACGCGAGCGAACAGAGCTGTATCGTGAGTGTAAAGTGCGTAGTCAGCCACGCCTACTAATGTACGCAGGTTGCCATGCATGTGCCCCCCAAACAGAAACCTGTTATCCGATGTAAAGAGTGGTTCATCGTCGAACACTCTTTTTACCAGCAACCTGGCCAGCTCCAGCGCCGACTCACAGTCCAAGTTGCGGACCGCGGCCATCAGGCTTTTGATAATGAACCCTCCAACGAAACCCTGGCCCAGGGAGATACCATGCTGTGTACGCTCCAGAAGGGACGTGACCATCTTCTCTATAACGTGGCGCAAGTGAGGATCAGAGCGATCAAGATACGCCGTGACCAGCGCATAAAGTGTGAGAGCTTGACCGCCACCATCAGCAACAGGTTTCGAATAGTTTGTTTCGGGGCGGATAAGTAAGCCAGTCTCCGCGTCAATTCTGGCCAGTAGCGTGTCGAGCCAGATTGGCTCGATGGATAGCTGCGTTCCGGTCATGTGACGTGCCATGATGGCTGCCTGTAGCTGCCGGCTCATCACATCGCCGAAGTCGGGCCAATCATGTGCGGCCTCAGCTGGCTCAGTCCAGAACACGTTGAAGTATGGTTGGCTGCTGGAGTCGACCATGCGTCCCAGGTAGTTACAACTGCGCAGAGCGTACGTTTCCAGAGCCACTGATTCTGCCTGGTTCGATAACATGGTGCTTCTCCTGGTTGGGTTCAACGTGGGGATTGGTTTGTCTCCACACGTAATAAGTGACATTATTCCAGGATGTCACAGGTAACCGTGAAGGGCTCTCGTAGACGGAGTGAGTCCACATCATGGACGGGCACAATTTCGCCCTCCTGTGTCGTATAGACTGCCAGGTGGTGCATGTCATTGGAGCCAAGGCCAACCTCGTTCGCAACTTGCAGATAGATTAGCTTTTGGGGATCAAACCCCATTATGTAACTGACCACGCTGTCCACGGCTACGACGTTAGTTCCAACCGCAACCAATCCCAGGGGGTAGTTGTGCCCGCGGTTGAAACCGGTGCCATCGCGGCCGACCACACCTTCCACTACATTAAGACGTGGGGTGATCACCTGTGCCAGATCGGCCAGGCGCCTGGCCAGGCCATCCTGCCACTGCTCGTGAATGGTGCGTGTCATCCATTCCTGGCGGGGCCGGTCTGTCACCTGCCAGGCAGGTGGCAGGTCCCGGAACGCCTGACCGCAGTAGTGCCGGTCCCACACCAGATCGAGCCCCATCAGATTCTTGATACAGAGTGTGGTGATGGCCAGGTTGTGCGTTTTCATTTTGGGTACATTGATTAATGCAATGTCCGGCGCGACGGCCAGTCTGCTTACGTTGCGGGTTGTGTGCACGAGCGGGTGGGGCACCGGTTTGCGTACACAGGTATACGTTGTGGGGCAGCGCAGCTTCGCACCGGTTTGCTGAGCCATCTCGGGGTAAAGGGTGCCTCGCCAATGGCGCGGTTTGTTGTCGTCGCTATCGCGCGGATCTTCCACCACGTATATCCCCTGTCGCCGTGCACCATGTTGTTGCAGATAACGTACCATGCCGGCGATAAAGCCGGCATGCGTGCCAATGTTCATGTCCGGATCGGCGTAGTGCTCGCCTGCCGTGACGTTCGGCTTGAGTGCCACTTTCTCGTTGTCAAGGCGCAATTGCACGAGCGTCATGGCTTCCTGTGCACACTGTTCATAGTCCAGCCAGGCTGGTTGTTGTGGTACGGGCAGGCGTATCACCAGCACGGCATTGGGATCGTTCAGATAACGGTGAAACTGCATGATTGCATCCTAATCCCAGTACGGTTCACCAGGTGCAAGGTTTGCACGTATGACATCAGGCACCAGCGTGATGCCCAGCCCAGGCCCATCGGGCACCTTCAACTTGCCATCGTTTACGACGATGCTCTCTTCGTTCATGGCTTCATACAGGTCGCCACTGGGAATGCGATTCTCAGACATGACGAAGTTGCGCGTGGACGCTCCAAAGTGTGCGGTGGCGAGCAGTTGCACCAGACTGCCCACGCAGTGTGTGACGACCGGTACATAGAAAAGCTCAGCCAGATCGGCCACCTTGCGGCATCCACTAATCCCACCGGCATAACACAGGTCCGGGTGCAGTACATCCACAGCGCCGTTGGTGAGGAAGGGCAGAAATTCACTGACCAGCTCGAGTTTCTCACCCGTCATAACCCGCACGGGCGAGGCCAGCTTATACGCTTTCCATGCTTCCGAGTACATCACGGGCAATGCATCCTCCACCCAGAGTGGCTTGGCCGGAGCAACAGCTTCTGCTATGCCCACTGCGCTGGGCAGGTCCCATTCGTTGTGGCAATGGACAATCAGATCGTAGTTCCAACCGAGAGCCGAGCGGCAGTTTTCATAACCCATGCGAATCAGACGCAGCTCGGCTGGGGTCAGCATCGTGGCCGGCCGCCCACCTTGATGCTCTCCCTGGCGTGGGCCGGTGGCCAGTAAATGGTCGAAACCCATTTTATAGGTGCGGAATCCATATGGATGCGATGTTTGGTGTTGAGCCCATTCGGCACAAGAGTCGGCGTCCAGCCAGTTGTCAGGATGGCTGGTGACATTTACGTAGAGGGGTATCTCATTACGGAAACGTCCGGTAAGTAATTCTGAAATTGAACGATTGAGCACTTTGCCCGCCAGGTCCCAGAGTGCGATATCGATGCCGCTTACGGTGGGCATGTGCACGTAACGTGCCTGCCACTGGCTTACGCCATGTGTCATGCTGTGAAACAGATACTCGATGTTCAGCGGATCCTGGCCAACCAGACGTGTTGCGAAGTAGTCCTGGATGTGCGCGCGTACCAGCGGACCAGGCGCACCTGCCTCCCCGAGGCCAAACAGACCCGCGTCCGTTTCCACTTTCACCAGTGACTGACCGTGGTTGCGCAACTGCAGCGCCTTGATTGCCGTAATCCTCAACCTGGATGCTGGGCGCTCCTCAAGGTTGTGCGGATTTGCCAATTGCATCATCGCCCTCCTCTAGACCTGATTAATGCAGATTGAGT
Source organism: Chloroflexota bacterium (assembly GCA_021788625.1). Taxonomy (GTDB): domain Bacteria; phylum Chloroflexota; class Anaerolineae; order J036; family Brachytrichaceae; genus CAIXPS01. Next base: position 26,602 of record JAJYKL010000043.1, on the reverse strand, counting down.
GAATTAGTTCCTTGCGGCCGGTGAAGTACAGCGCGCTGGAAGCAGGTGGCAGAATGGTGTGGAACCGGTCGACATCTCTGGCCAGAACCTTGTCCTGATACAGGTCATACACCAGCTCCACCGGGTGGGGAAGCTTGAATTCCCGCGCGCCACCCGAGACGGTGTGAATACCCAGCAAATCGGGTGTGGCATGTAAAACGTCGCCTGCTTCACTATAAATGTGGACGCCGGCATATTGGGCTATACCGCGCAGAACAGGCGCGGGTACATCGGGCGTGGCGAGATAGATTGAATTCCAGCCATCCAGCTCCTTTATGGCAAAGCCTGGCTTGCAGCGTCCCAGGGAATAGATCACCTGTCCTAATACCGTTGCCTGAGGGTCCTCTACGTGGAAGAGCGGTCCGATTGCTGCGCTCGAACCCCAGAACAGGTCTTGCGCGATGGCATGCGTGATCGGATGAGTGAAGTTCGTCACATGCATCATCTGGCCCCACGGCTCATCCCATTTATCGAAATGAAAGGAAGTCAGGTCCGTCATATGATCCAGGGCGGGTGTGTTATTCAGGTAGCCTGGTGCATACAGCCACAGCGCAGTCTTGCCGCCGTGCTGCAGTTGGCTCTTCAGCCTGGCTCGACGCTCGTCATCCAGATGAAAGGGGTTAAGGAAGATATAGAGCTTGTAGTCGGGGAGTAATCCTTCCAGCAAGTCATTGAGCAGGTACACATCATGTGGCGCTCCAAAGCGCGGCAGGGATGTGACACGCTGGCGGAAGATGAGTGGCAGGTCGAGTGTATTACGTACCGATTCATACAGAAAGCTCTCGTCGTCCAGCAAGACGGCAACTTCCGACTGGGGTTTACGGTCCAGTTGCATAGCCCACGTACCCAGTCTCTGGAACCGCTCCAGCCAGGGCTGAAAACTGGGCTCCTGGTGCGCATAGCTTCCGGCAGGCCAGTCGGCAAACCACCATATCCCCAGACCATGTGTGATCGTCTCGTTGAACTCGCGCTGGTTGATTGCGATGGTATGCCGGCGCTCGAAGTTGCGCCCCGTGGTGTCCATCTCATTGTGCAGGTGAGAGTCTTCTTCCAGGATATATAACTTGCCATGCAGTCGCACTGATTCGCTTGGTGGCATAGGCAGTCCGTCGCCGCCCAGGCCGCGGAAGGCGTAGCCATAGGGGCTGACGATATAGTCCACCTCCGGCGCCCGCAGAGCCCGGGCCAGTCCCAGATGTCCGCAACGCTGGATGGTGGAATATCCACCGTCGGTGGGAGCGCCAAAGAAGCAGTCGTTCCAGGCCAGGTCCATCAGGTAGCCGAAAAACGCTCCGGCCAACGCCTCGCCATGGGTCAATTCCTTTACAGTGCGGCAGAAACCGATCATGTCGTCTGCCACAAGTTCAGCCAGACAGAGGTAGTAGTCCACTACCTGGCGCTCGTGCGAGGGGTCGCGGAACTGGTGATGGTACGTTCCCAGTTGCTGCTCAGCGGTAGGTACTTCCGCCGTGGTAAAGGTGACATTTGAATTGGCCCATGCGACTTGCAGCTCTTGATTCGTGTGATATCGGGCGGCCAACCAGGACTGGAAGTGACGGCGCATGGGCTCGCTGTAATCACCGCACACAGGTTGCATGGATGTGGTGTTCTTGATCCACTCACCGCAGATGCCGGCCTGCACCTGATAGGCGATCGTTCGATCGTACAGATCGATTTCCCGCAAGTGATGTATATAGGCGTGCAGGAACTCATTCACATCCTTACGCCATTGTTGCGACGCGTAGGACTGGTTCAACCGCCTTCCGTCGGAAGCTAACTCGCATTCCTGTGGATGCAGGTCATTCCACCAGGGCGGTGTCTCGAAATAGAGACGTAGATGGAACAAAGCCTGTGGATCCTCGTCCAGGATGGCGCGCATTTGCGGTTCCACCATCGAGAAGTCGTAAGGTTCGCCACTCCTCCCCTGTGGACCGCACCAATAACCGCAACTGTCCGGTGCTGCGGCCACGCCAAAGGCGTACAGGTGCACACCCGCCTGTCCAAAGAGACGCACACACTCTGCTGCGGCAAATCCCTGTGGACCTGGCTGATTGGATAGCCATTGGTGGCTGGCAAAGGTGGGGTGATCGTCCAAAAACAACGTGGGCACGCCGTTATACGGCTTGATCTGCACTTTCATTAATCAAAAAGCTCCCATACCGGGTCGAATCACGCATTGCATGATACGCCATTTTGCTGTTCAATACCTCGTTGCGCCTAGCAGCGACTCGTTTTAAATGGAGTGAATGAGGTATGTCGCAATCTTCCTCGAATAGTCTCGATATGTCCCGCGTCAGGGCTGATTACCCGATTCTGGCAGACGTCACCTACCTGAACCTCGGTACCTATGGCATCATGCCTGCATCAGCCTATCGTAATTTTGAAAGCCTGTTATCCGACTTTGAACAGAAAGGTGTAGCCAACACCGTAAACGTTAACGGCAAGGCCAACACGACGCGTGAGCGCATCGCGCACCTGCTGGGCGCCAGCCCAAAGGAGATCGCCTTCACACGTAATGCGACGGATGGCATCAATCTCGTGCTGGCTGGATTGACCTGGCAGGCAGGCGACGAAGTAATCACCACCACCGAAGAACACGAGGCCATGAACCATCCGCTGCTGTTTCTACAGGCGACGCGCCATATCGTCGTCAAGCGGGTAGAGGTTTCACCAGACCCGGCTGTGATGCTGGAGCGGATCGAGTCACAGGTTACTCCGCGTACGCGCCTGATCGGTATGAGCCATGTCACCTGCGAGACGGGAACACGTCTGCCAGCGAAAGAGATCTGTGCCTGGGCGGCCGCTCACTCCGTACCATCGCTTTTCGATGGTGCGCAGGCCCTGGGAGCTTTCCCCATCGATGTACGCGACTTGGGATGTGACTACTACACCTCTAATGGACACAAATGGCTGTGTGGGCCGAAAGGCACTGGCGTCTTCTATAGCCGTCTGGACAAACTGGTGCAGCTGGTACCAGCGCACGTGGGTGCCGGATCACTGGCGTGGGTGGATATCCATACCAGCGAAGTTGAGTTATGGAACTCGGGATTGCGCTTTGAATATGGAACGCGTGCCTGGGCGTTATATGCAGGGTTGGGCTGCAGCCTGGATTGGTTCGATAGCCTGGGTTGGGGAAGTGTGTATGGTCACATTGCTTCCTTGAGTGACTACGCTAAAAAACGTATTCTCGAACAATCGTATCTACAGTTACTTTCACCGCGCCGCTTTGACGACTCATCTGGATTGGTATCGTTTAAGGTGCGAGGTAATGTGTCCTTCGAAATTGGCCGAGCGCTACGGGAGAAACACAAAATCGTGGTGCGTCTGGTGCCCCACTATAACGCCATACGTATCTCGACGGCGCACTTTAATAATGAGGATGATGTTGACAGGCTGCTTTCCGCGCTTAAAACGATGGTGCTGGGCGAGTGAACTTTATATCGCTTATGCCGATGCAGGCTGATCCACGGAGACGATACAATAGGGAGGCCCAGTTAAATGGTGACTGCGAACAATAGCTGTTTCCAAGGAGAAATACGATAGACATGAGGCGCCCATCTGTTGAATTCCAGCCCAGCGTGAATAAGTATCTGATTCAAGGCGTGGATATGATGGCCGATGTGGTGCGCCCCACACTTGGCCCGCATCCACGTTACGTAGCGTATGAGCATGTCATGCGCACAAAAACACCTGAATTGCTTAGCGATGCCAGCACGCTCGTGCGGCGCATCGTGCAGGTGAGTGACAACCCCACCGATGTGGGTGCCATGTTGATGCGCCAGGCGATCTGGCAGATGGGTGAACGGGTCGGTGATGGTTCGGCCACGACAGCCGTGTTGGCGCAGGCGATGGTGCACCGCGCCAACCAATCTATCGCTGCTGGTGCGAACGCCATGCGGGTACGGGCTGGACTGCTACGTGGCGTTGCAGCGGCTGTACAGGAAGTACGCGCTCAGGCCACGCCTGTTGCGACACAGACTGCCCTGACACAAATTGCCCGTTCCTATTGCCACGATGATGAACTGGCGACGCTACTCGGCGAGGTCTATAGCATCGTCGGTGTGGGGGGATTCGTGGATGTGCAGGCCGCACGGGGACGCGTGCTGGAGCGCGAGTATGTTGAAGGTGCATTCTGGCGAAATACCGGATGGATTTCCTCGGCTTTTGCCGACAAGATGTACAAACATGCCGAGTTGCAGGACGCCGCCGTCATGCTGGTGGACGGCCGCATCAAAGAACTGGAGCCGATAACGCAAGCCATTCATCGCGTGATCGACGCGGGCTTCACCAGCATCGCCATAGTGTGTAGTGGCATGTCCGATCCCGTCATTGCGTTTCTAGCTCATAACCATAGTAAAGGCACTATCAAATGCCTGCCGATACAGGCGCCCGCTTCATCCCATGATCGGAAAGATATGTACGACGACCTGGCGGTGTTACTGGGGGGACGTGTGTTTTGCACGGGCGATGATGCCGACATGACGCTCTATACCCCGGATATGCTCGGACGCGTGCGGCGCGTTTGGGCCCAGGTCGACCAGTTCGGGTTCGTGGCGGGAAGAGGTTCACCCAAGGCATTGCGCGAGCACATTGCGATGCTGCGCAGGGCGCTGTCCAATGCCAAAGACAAAGACCGTATCACAGCACTGCGTAAGCGCCTGGGGCGATTGATGGGCGGAACAGCCATCATACAGGTCGGCGCCGCTACGGAGACGGAACAAAAGCTGCGTCAAGACATTGCTGAGCGAAGTGTACGCTTCATGCATACAGTGACCGAATACGGTATGGTGCCAGGCGGCGGTGCTGTCTACCTGGCCTGTCAACCAGCCGTACAGTCGCTCACCGACGTCGACCCTGATGTTTGTGTCGGAATTAACGCTGTGTCCTACGCATTAGGCGAGCCCATGCGTACCATTGCAGCCAATGCAGGCGAGTCGGCATCCGCTACTCTTGCACGCGTTATGGATCACGGCCCAGGATACGGGCTAAATGTATTAACCCATCAAATTGAAGATATGCGTGCTGCAGGGATTGTGGATAGCGCCAATGTAGCTGAACAAGCACTCGTCACGGCTAGCAGTGTTGCCTCGATGGTGCTGACTACCGAAGTCGTAGTGCGCCATCGCAAGATGGATTACGCAACAGAGCCCTGATAAGCCTGAGGTTGTGCTGACGCCATAAAGGCAAAGTCCCCCGTTTGAGCATAAAAGAAACCCGGTTCAAGGTAGTGACCGGGCTGCTTGCTATCCTGGCAGACCGTCAAACCTGTTCAATGGTCGCGAGTCATGGTCTGAATTGCGCCGGTCCGTAATAATACAGATTGGTGGTGCTGGCCTGCATGGTGTCTGTGAAGATATTCGTGTTACGAGCCACCAGGCGCTCTGAGTAGACCTCCCATACGTCAGCGGGGTGGGGCAGGTGTATCAACTTCTCACCTGTCCGCACCGTGTGCAAGGCAATGAAGTTACGATCCGCGTACATCACGTCTTCGGACTCGCAGTAGATGTGCACACCAGCGTAACGAGCCAGCTCACGCAGTAAGCCAGGGGGAAGGTTGGGTGCCGCGGAATATGCGCTGGCCCAGCCATCGGCCTGGCGTAACACGAATCCGGGTTCGCAACGCCCCTGGTTGATCACGACTGTGCCCAGTGTGATCACGTCGGGGTCGTCAACTGTAAACAAAGGCCCCAGGCGCATGTCTGTGCCCCAAAACGTGCTGGTGGGCAGGTTATGCGTGATCGGGTGCTCGAAGTTACTCAAGTAAATGTTCGTGCTCCATTGGCGCGGTGTCATCGACAGGTGAATACCCGTCAGGTCAATACAATTCGCGACGGATAACTCTTCGCCGACGAAGCCAGGCGCATAAACCCACAAAGACACCTTGCCATTGCGCCGCATGAGCTGCTTCATGGACTGGCGGTCAGCGGTGCTGAAGTGTACGGTGTTTACGAAGAAGTAAAACTTGTAGTCACGTGCTTGACCTTCCAGCAGATCGCTGAGCAAAATAACATCTACAGGGGTGCCCATGCGCACGATGCCCCACGCGTGGTTACGCCACGAAGGGATGTCGAAGTTGTTCAGCGTGGAGCGGTAGAACGAACTCTCGGCATCGATTACGATAGCCGTCTCAGCGGCCGACGTGCGATCTGGCAGGTCCAATGCCCTACGGCCGATCTGTTGCGAGCGCTGAAAGAGATGCATGACTTCAGGCTCGGCATAGGCTCCGCCTCCCTGGCCTCCCCAATCGCACCACCACGCACCTGCGCTATGCGTGATGATGTTTGCCATCTGGCGCTTCAACACTTCGCACGTTTCGCGGGTGTTGTGCGTCTGTCCATAGAACGAATTGGCTGGCCACAGGTGGGTACGCATGTCTTCTTCGCTCACCCACAACTTACCGGCGCGGCGCACACTCTCCTGAGGAGACATGAAGCTGCCCTCACCTCCAACCCAGCGGAAGCCGTAGGAATAGGGGCTGCTGAGGAAATCGACATGCGGTGACGCGAGCACCCGCCTCAAGCCGGCATGGCCTAAGCGGGCACCGGCCGCGTGGGCCACGTCTGCATCAGCCAAGCGCTGGCCAAAAAAACCGTTGTTCCACACGATCTCCTGCACGTAACCAAAGAAAGCACCCGCCAGGTGCTCATGCCGACAAGCTTGCTTGGCCACGCTACACAATTGATCGATATCGCCTGCCACCAGATCAGCCAGGCATTGAAAGTGGTCAATGGCCTTGCGCTGTTTACGCGGGTCTTTGAAGAGAAATAGATCGGTGGCGCCCTGATCCTCAGGCGATGGCACCAGGTCCGGCTGGTCAAAGTCTGCGTTGGGATCATTCCACGCATTACGCAGCGACTGCACATCGCCATAGCGAACGCGAAGCCAGTCGCCGAATGCCTGCTGCATGGGCGCTGAATAATCTCCTGCCCAGTCCTCCATCGGCCCAACTTTCACCCACTCAGCGCTGTCGCCTCCGCAGATCAGGTACCCCAGAATGTATTGACTCAGGTCATACGTATAAAGGTATGTGATCAACGCGCGGATGAAGCCCGCCGCATCACTTAACCATGCTTTTGATGCGTAGGAGGGGGTGGGATAGATTCCCCTGGCTTTTGGTTCAAGTACTTCCCACTGGTCCGGATGTTGGTGTAACCAGGTGGAGTTTTCACCGCGCGGTTCGGTGCCTACGCGGAGTAGAAACCTGGCCATCGGGTCCAACCTCGCGTACTGCTTCAGGTTATCCAGAGGGCTGAATGCGTCGGCTCGGAATGTTCCAGTGGCAGGCTCGTAGGCGTCGTCGAACCGGGTTGGCAGCTCGATGGAGTAGTAGTGGAAACCCGCGTCGCGGAATTGCTCGAAGTAAGGGTCCGGATACCACTCGTGGATTTGGTGGCGGAAGTTGCGTACGGTCAGGTAGATGGCCGCAAAGGTAGGCTGGCCGTCGGCGTACAGCGTTGGAACACCATGATGATCCTTAACCTCAAATACAGACATGCCATGCCTCCAGTGGAACTGACAGGGTTCCTGGATCTATATGCCACTAGGATAGCCATCAGTCTGTCACCACCCTCTACACCTAAGAGCCTATCCCAGTAGATGTCTGACTTCTCCGAGATGTCAGACATCTGGGCGCTTATCGGGATAGGTTCTGGGTGCAAGACACCCTTTGGCATTTGACAAGACCCACACATACGATGAGCGGGGCTTTTGGGCCCCGCTCATCAACGTCTTCGCGAACATACACCGGATGGGGCTTACGCCTTCATCGCGGCTTCGGCCTTCGTCTGGGCGTCGTCGGCCAGTTGCTTGATGTCCGTCTTGGATTGGATTACTGCAGTGAACAGGTCGTTCCAGATCTGGTTCAACTGGTTCGGCGCTTTGGTCCACTGTGGCAGGATGCCCAGGTCGCTGTCGCGCAGCAACTTGCCAAACGTCTTGTCTGCATCGGTGGGGTGGCCAGCGCCAGTAGCCGTATCGGCGACCAGCGTATTCATCGCACTGATGGTTGAGGGCAGGCGGCCGGCCGAGGAGAAGACCAGATTCTGCACCTTGTCGTCCTGGCTGATGATGACCCAGTCTTTCGCCAGGTCTGGCGCCTTGCTCGCAGACAGGACGCCGTAGATCACGTTGCCTACCACATAGCTGGCGGCCTTGCCACCTTGCGGAATTGGCACAGAGCCCCATACAGAGTTGTTGAACTTGTTCGCCGTAGCCCATGAAACGAACCATGAGCCAGCCACCTGCTGGGCGGACTTGCCCAGGAACAGTTGAGTGTAGACTTTGCCTTCGTCAGACTCGAAGACCAGTCCTGGTGGTTCGTACGGGTTCAACTTGCGAACGAGGTCCCACACCGGGAAACCCTTCGGGTCATTAAAGTTCGGTTGATCGAAGGCATCCGGCTTGTTGATCGTAACGCCGAGTTGTTGCAGGTATACGGCCAGGCGGAACATGCCGCCAACTGAGAAGCCCTGTGGACCCTGCAATGTGTAACCGAAGAATTTGCCGGCACCCTTATCAGTGACAGCCTTGGAAACAGCCAGCATCTCGTCCCACGTGCCAGGAACCTTCTGATCCAGCCCAGCTGCTTTCAACAGGTCACCATTCATCTCAAAGCCAAAGCAGCCCGATAGCCACGACAAACCATATATCTTTCCGTTGTAGATGGCGGCCTTATGCGTGCCGACGATGGAGTTCTTGGCTACATCGGGTGGGATGACGTCATCGATAGGAAGCATTGCATTGAGCGCAGCATAGGCCTGGAAGAAGTTCTCGCCAACGATGACGTCGGGTGCTGTACCGCCCAGTAGTGCGGTCGTGACGTTCTCGCGCAGTGTCTCATCCCAGCCATGATCCTCCCAAACGACAGTAGTGCCGGGGTGTTTTGCAATGAAGAGGTCACGATGCATCTTCATCGCCGCACCTGCTCCAGTGGGGTCTTTATCGATCTGAGTCAGATCCAGGCCGGAGCCCCATACCGTCAGCTTGGTTGCCGCGGTCGGAGCTGCGGTGACCTGCACTTCCTTGGTGACCTCAACCTGCTGGGTCACTTCAGTAGTTACCTGCACAGTACTTTGAACTTCCTTGACTGTCTGGCGGGTAACTTCGATGATTTGCGGAGTCGATGGGGCGCCACACGCAGCCAGGAGAGCGCCTGCTCCGCCCAGGGCAGCGGTCTTGATCAACTGGCGTCGTGAAATAGCATGTTTCATGTTGAATCGAACCTCCTTACGAACTAGCTAAACGGGTAACAGTGTTAACGGCTGCTAAACCTAAGCGATAGATGGTACCAGTTTATGTATAAAGACCTCCTTATCCAGGAACGCCCATTTCTTATGCATGAACGTATGAGTCACTCATGCTAACCTTTGATGGCGAAGCCCTGTACACCTTCAACAAAGTAACGTTGCATGATGAAAAACAGCAGAATCAAAGGCGCGATGCTTACGGTTGCCAAAGCAAAGGTGAATGGATAGTCAGTAGTTGACGCAGGTAGACCTTTCAGGGCGTTACCTGCCGCTGAAAGATATTGGAATCCAAGCGATATGGTGTAGATGTATGGGTTGCCGGCCGAGACGAACAAAGGCCACATGTAGTCGTTCCAGATCGCTACGAACTGGAAGATGATCAACACCGTAATGGTGGGCATCAACATGGGCAGGTATATTTCAAAAATGCATTGCAGCGTGTTCGCGCCATCCACCCGCGCAGCCTCCTCAAAGTCAATGGGAATGCCGAGTAAAGTCTGGCGAAACATGAAGATGAAATACACATTGACCAAACCAGTGATCAGCAGTGCTGGCCATTGGTTAATAAACCCACTTCCGCCTTGTCCCAGGATACTGTTTCCACCCGCAAGAGGAAAGCGTGCCATCATAACAAATGTCGGCACCAGATAAACGATCCCAGGCAGCATCATTGAACTAAGCAAATAGACGAAAACACCATCGCGTCCCCTGAAGTGCATTTTGGCAAAGACATAGCCAGCCATGACCGCGCTGATCGCAGGGATGATGATGTACCAGCCCGCCCGGAGGAGTGTATTCAGTGCCCAGCGCGGTACGTCGCCCGATGGGGTATCCAAAGCGGATACATGTTTCACCGTGTTGCCCGATTGGATGGTATTTGTGCCACCAAGTGCCAGGTAGTAATTGAGGAAAGAAGGATGGTACGGGATGGGAAACCAGGGTGTGCGAGCGTAATCATTCGACGAGGCAATTGAGCCAGCAGCGCCAAATAGCAAAGGAAATGCCATAATCAGAGAGGAGATGATCAAAACAGCATACAGCAGTCCTCGGCGGGTCATTTTAAAGATATGGTCATGGGTCATAATCTGGTATAGCTCCTGGGTAGATTACTCTCCCACGCGGCCGCGGGTCATAATGCGAATATTAAAGAGTGAGAAGGCCAATAGACCTACACCAAGCAAAACAGCCTCTGCACTGGCCAGCCCGATACTCATGTTGGAGAAAGCATCCTGATAAATCTCCAGCAGTAAAACATTCGTCAGGTTTGCTGGTCCGCCTTTACTTAAAAACATAACTGACTCGAAGATCTGTGCTGTACCGATGATTCCGGTGATCAGGACGAAGATGGTCATCGGCATAACCAGTGGTAGCGTGATATACCTGAGCAGTTGTGGTCCAGTTGCACCATCGACCTGTGCCGCTTCGTAAAACTCCGGATGAATACCTTGTAATGCAGCTAGATACAGAATCATGGGGCCACCGACTCCGCGCCAGACAGAATAGATAATAATGACCAGCCGCATTAAATCCACTTGTGTGTAGAAGATGATTGGTGGCAGACCTTGCTGCGCCCGGATAGTCATGATGACCCCATCACTGGGTGCAATAAAGACTGATGCCACCTGCGCCATGATGGCAGCGGACGTCAGCGTTGGGATATACCACGCTGCGCGATACAGACCGCGCCCGCGTATCTTGGCGTTAAGTAAAAGTGCCACGAAGAAGGCCAGAACAGTCTGTATGATGAGAATCGAAACTGCAAACAAAATCGTGTTTCCTATCACCTGTGTGTAGGTGGGAACGGTCAGCAGTTTGTGAAAGTTTTCCAGACCAACCCAAACGGGTGCACCACTTAAGCCCGACCACCGTGTGAAGCTTAAATACAAAACAGAAACGACAGGGAATAGAAAGAATATAGAGTAGTACACCAGAATAGGTGTGAGGATGCCCCAGCCTTCCAGAGCCTGCCGATTTCGATATCGCCAGCGCTTGAAACGTTCCCTCGGGCTGAGGGCCTCTGACGGATGCATTGTAGACACGTCGTGGGCTGTCGCGTCAATCATGGGCGCAACTTCTCCTTTTATCCGGCTCTCTTGGTTCATAAGCCGAATACGGAAGTCTGGTCCGGGCCTCGTCTCTTGCCCGAATATCGAAGATTATATGCGCGGAATAATAGCAAGTCAACAAATACACATATATTCGTCATGACCAAGTTTACAGTTATTGCATATAATCAACTCATCTTGGTACGTACCAGACTCCAGGAGCGGGGCATGAACGCACGTAATTCCATTGATCACTCTCGCCCGTATTTACTGTACGCTCAGGTGGAAGGTTTGATCCGTAATGAGATCAAACGTGAGGGGCTCAAACCCGGTGCACGCCTGCCTACCGAGACCGAAATGTGCCAGCGGTTTGGTGTCAGTCGTAGCACAATCAGACAAGCTCTCAACCGATTAGAGATGGCAGGGCTTATCACACGCACGCGCGGAAAGGGTACTTTTGTCCACCAGACATCTGAACTCGAGACGAGCGATGTTCACGCAGAAAGGCAAGCCGATGCCATACCTGCGCCCATGCAACACAAGTTTATTGGACTGGTCTTCTGCGCACGCAGCGACACCCTGCAAATGAGCATCCTGCTCGGCGCGGAACAGGCAGCCAAGTCACGCGGGTATGCCGTCATGTTCGGTTACTCGGGTGAAGACTCGCATACCGAAATGCAGGAGATCGAGCGACTGCTGCGCATGGGTGCCGCCGGTATCATTGTCATGCCGATTAGCAACGTCACGTCTACGCCTGGTGTGCAAATGGTGCAGGAGCATAAACTTCCACTGGTACTGGTCGACCGTTACCTGAGTGATCTTGATACCAGCTATGTGATCTCCGATGGTTATGATGGAATGTACCGCATAACCGAGCATCTGCTCATCCTGGGATACGATGTGTACGCCTTCATCACCTCGGGACGTGAGGCATTAACAACCACCTCGGTGCGCGATCGATATGCTGGTTATTGCAGGGCGCTTGAGGACTACGGGCATGCTGCGGCGATCCAGCCACCTGTTGTGGTGAATGTCGATGAACGGAAAGAGGTAGCACTATTCCTGGCTCAATATCCTGTCAAATCAGCGAGGCCTCTGGCAGTGGTTGCCGTGCATGATGCAGTCGCTATCAGTCTGATGAGAACCGCAGCCACTCTGGATTTGAACCCGCCACATGACTTCGCCATCGTCGGGTTCGACGACCTGCCCATTGCCAGCCACATGCCCGTTCCACTCACCACGGTGTCTCAACCGCGATATGACCTGGGCTTCAAATCGAGCCACTTATTGATCGATCGAATTGAAGGGCGGGTTGTCATGGATGAAAAACTTGTGCTGCCGGTCTCGCTTGTGGTTCGCGACTCATGCGGATCGCGGCGGATCGTACTGGCGCGACAACCTGCTACAACACAGCCTGCGCTCTTTGCTGTCTCAGGGCGCTAGGTAACCGCGCTGCACCAATTGCCCGTAAAAAACGGCGTACTTTTCGTCATAAGCGGCACTCCAGGTTGGGTCTGGAGGCACCCGTATGTCCTCCCGGACCATCATGCGCGCTGCTTCACTTAATTTGCTGTACCACGCGCCTGTCGCGGCAAGGAGCGCTGCGCCCATCGCCGTTTCACTGCTTACAGGACGGACCAGTTCGCGTCCCAAGACGCTCGCACGAATGCGCAGCCACACCCGTGAGTTGGACCCGCCCCCCGTGACATGGATCACGTTCCCTACACTCGCGCCGATCTGAGCCAGCATTTCGTAGCTCAATCGTTCCAGTAAAGCAGTGCCTTCCATACCCGCTGCATAGAGCATGATGTCTGCCGCATCACTCGCTCCGACTGCCTCGACTCGCGTGATCGATGTCTGGCTGTTCCTATGATCCACAATAAATCCTTCAGCGCGTGGACATAAAAACGGAAAGCGCTCCCCCAGGCGTGCCAGGGGGTAACGCACTATAGCAGTTGGAAGCACGTGCTCTGCTTGAGTATCTAGTTGATTTAGATTCCGTCCTGCAAACTCGCGTATTATCCACTCTGAGCCGGTGTTGCTGGCGCCACCCGGCATCCACCATCCTTCCGGATGGCGGTGGCTGTAGATGCGCTGCTGTGGGTCGAGCAGCAACTGGGAGGTGATGCCTTTAACGACCAGTGTGGTGCCCAGTGAAGAGTTCCAGGCCCCAGGTTCCACCGCACCTGAAGCGATTTGGGCTGCCGTGCCGTCGGTGGCGCCGCCGTAGACCGGAGTACCCGTTGGCAGACCTGTTTCATTTGCGCCCACCTGGCTGACAGCGCCAAGCAGCTCTCCAGGCGCTACTACGCGGGGCAAGTGATCAAGTGACACACCTAATTCATTTTCGATAAACTGGGGCCACTTGCCGGCTAACAGGTCAAAGCCGGTTTTAAGCGCATCGCTGTAGTCTGTCACTCCATAGTCGCCTGTCAGGCGACCGGTGAGGAAATCGGTGGCATGCACGAAGCGTCGCGCACGTGCCCTCACATCCGACCGCTCGTGAATGAACCAGATTATTTTTGGAAGGGCGAATGAAGCGTTGAACGCGTATCCCAGGCGCTTTTCCTGTTCCTGCGCTGCTGCGCGAACAAGGGAAACGTAGGGTTCGCTTCGCGCATCGTTATACATCAGGGCTGGATGTAAAGGTTGTCCTGTATCGTCAATTGGCAGCACCGTACCAGAAGTGGAATCTATAGCTATACCGGCAATGTGTGCGCCAGAGGGTGACGCAACTTCGGATAGGGACTTCGTCAGGTGGCGCAGGCATAGTGCGGTAGCTCGCCACCACTCGAGTGCATTCTGTTCAGCCCAGCCAGCAGGCAGGTTGGGGGCGTCGGGAAAAAGTTTCTCCTGCGATGATGCGACAATCTCGCCGCGTGCCGTGACGGCCAATGCACGCACGCCCTGGGTGCCTAAATCAATGCCAATAACGACATCCATGTTAAGTGTGTGCTCCTTGCGCCCGTGCTGGATTGTCGGGTTCGACGTTCGCCCAACCCCCTGACTCCTGCGAGCGCTCGGCGGCCTGCATCACGCCTTGCGCGCTTAAGCCATCATAGAAGCTGGGCTCTGCCCGGCGACCGGCCAACACGGCTCGTGCAAACGATTCGATTTGCCGGCGACCGATCTCACGGGTGACAATCGACTCGTCAGGTGAGTCAGGTAGCGGGTTCGGAACATCCAGCAGCACGGCGGATTGTCTGGCATGGCGTACTTCCAGCTGGCTATGCCTGTGCAAGTCGTATATTAGCGCTCCGGTTTCTCCATAGAGTTCGACGCCCTGGTGCATGTCCAGGAAGGGTGGCTGACCAGAACTGATGGTCACGCGACTGAGGTGGATGCTGCCATGCGCACCGCTAGCGAAGTCCACCAGCATATGTCCATCGTCATACACCGGTTGTACACCGTTTACTTCAGGTTTGGGTCCGAACGTAGACAGCCTGGCGCAAACGCGTGTCATGGGTTCATCCAGTAGCCAGGTCAACATATCGAACAGGTGTACACCCAGATCACCCAGGATGCCGGAACCCATGCGACGGCGATCAAAGCGCCAGGGTCGTCGCAGGTCGAGTGTTAACCATCCGTGGTGCAAGAACCTTGCGGAGACATGCAGAACACGACCAATCTCCCCGTCGCCAATCATCTTCCTGGCCAGTTGTACGGCAGGCACATGACGCCAGGTGAAAGCGACCATATTGTTGATGTTGGCATTGTGCACTGCACTGGTCATTCGAAGCGCTTCATCCAGGGTACGCGCGAGTGGCTTCTCGCACAATACGGGTTTGCCAGCTTGTGCCGCAGCGATGGCAGCGTCGGCATGCGCGTCGTTGGGCGATGCGATAAGTACGGCATCCACGATCGGACTGCCCACCAACTGGCGCAGATCATTCGTTCCGAATGCGGCATGATAGCGCTCAGCCAAGCGCTGTGCACGTTCGGGGTCTGGACCGCAAATCGCTGTAAGCTCTGCGGACGCTGATTGCGCGATACTGGGGATATGGACTCTTTCGGCCCAGGAACCGTAGCCCACAAGGCCGATGCGGAGTTTGCCTGCAGATGACATCATTTAAGTTCCTCGTGGATTATTATCAATTACCAGGATCGCCCTGCTCTGGCAAAATGATGTGTGGATATTGCTGGAGCAAAATCCGGGAAGGCAGCGATCCGCTGCCTGAAATCCTACACGAGGCAATATCAATTGTGTGAGGTAGATGCGTAAGCATACTATTGACCCAAGAGCTTTTGCCAGTCTCGTGCTGGGACTGTATCCAACAAGCTGGCGTGTGATAATGACAAATGCAGCTTCGGCATAGCGCCGGTTCAGTGCCAAGTAAGGTAATACTGGGAACATGTCGAAAGCGTGCAAGAAGAGCTGCGTGTAGGTTAGCAACATCGTTGGTGTATGGCCAGTAGTAAATCGAACCAAAGTGATCAACCTAGCAAGTTGGAGCCACCATATGAACGCAGTTGTTAAATCTGGTAACCCGGTGCCGGTCGTGATATACCCGGATACTCCAACCAAAGTATTAGGCAGTCTTCCTGGAGGATCCACTGTAGAAGTCGAAGACGTCATAACTGATAACACCAGGCGTTGGGGCCAGATCGCGCTGAGTGCCAGTGGTCAACAGTTGCTGCAACCCAACTCGACGCGTTTACTCTATGGCTATGTGATGGCTGACAACTTCGTCGGAGGTCTGCTTCCCGCCACCCCCACCAACACAAAACTCGGCCTGGCCGTCATCTATTCTGAAACAGCGGCATTCCAGGCAGCGCAAGTGGGGTGTCGTTTCTTTAGCATCATAAACAACGCGGATATGGCGTCGCGACTGAAGGATGCCTACCCCGATGCCACTATCGTGGTGCGTCCATACATTGACATTCACGGAGCGATGCCCAGTGTCGATTATGTCCTTAAACACCTGAACGGGGCGAGAGACCCACGCCTGATCTACTGCGGTGTCAACGAAGCAGAACAGATCGATCAGACCGTCTCAGCCATACCAAAGCGAGCTCAGTTTGACAGGGAACTCGCCATGCGGATCAAGTCGATCAGTGGAGCGACCTATGCGGCAGGCTCCTTCTCAACAGGTGCGCCAGACATCACACGCCCTGATGTATGCACGGCCATTCAGCAATACTATGCGCCGTACTTTAACTCAGGACTATTCTGGTTCGATCAGCATCTGTACAGCCCCAATATGGCTCATATCTACTGTGAAGATGTTCAGACTCCACACTGGAATGGCCAGCCTCAAACGATTGCTGAGTATGAATGGTACGAACTTCGCTGGCGCTTTTATTATCGCCGCTGCGGTTTCGATCCCAATAGTCCCAGCCGTATCATCAGTGCCGAAACCGGACTGGATCAGGGATCAGTGGGTGGATTTGCCGAGCATAAAGCAACGGACCAGGATGTGGTGAATTGGTCCAGACGGTTTTTGACTCTATCTGCGCTTCCTATCGAGGTTGGCGGCACACTGTATCCTTCAACGTTTGTAGGTGGTGCAATATTCCAGGTCGGTGATCCCGTTCATTGGGCAGGCTATGACATGACGCGGTATGAGGGTGCTTTGTCCAACCAGGTATGGTTACAACCGCAAGATGCCAACCGCATGGCGGCCAGACAGGAGCCAGCATGATATCACTCGACTTACGACATCTTCCTGAGAGCTATGAAGTTGAGCTGTGCCACGACCAAGGATACTTCCCGGTGGTGGTCGGCTTGCGAGGCGATGAAGTCGTGGCGATTTTGCGAGGCGGGGCAGGTCATATTGGCATCCGCGGCCGGCTCGATCTGGTGCGTTCCATGGATGGTGGTAAAACCTGGCAGGCACCTCGCGTGATCGTCGATAGTGAAGTGGACGATCGCAATCCAGCGGCTGGTCTGGCAACTGATGGCACGCTGATACTGGCCTATCACGCTCAGGGTTCGTATAATGCCCAAGACCACTTCGATAGCTCACTCAAGCGTGCGCAAGCACGGCTGACTCTTTCGAGCGACGGCGGCTTCACCTGGACACCGACACACCCGCTAGGCTATGAGCCATATAGTGCCTACTCACCATACGGCCATATCGTTGCTCTGCCTGACGGCACGTTATTCATGCCCATCTATGGGCCGCAACCGGGTAATGTAGCAGACGAAATTGCAGTGCGTGATGGCGCCTGTTTAGTGCGTTCATATGATAACGGTCAGACATGGAGTGATCCATCTTGCATTGCCTTGGGGTATAACGAGACAGCTCTTGCTATACTGCCAAACGGCGATGCTCTCGCGGCCGTGCGCTCAGACGACCGTGGGCAGATGCTGGCCGTCTGCCGCTCGTCGGATGGCGGTCGCACCTGGAGTAAACCAATCCAGATTACCGCTGAGCTGGAACATCCAGCCGATCTGACTGTGCTGACCAACGGTTGGATCTTAATGGTGTTTGGCATCCGTCACGACCCGCTGGGAATCCATGCTCTGATCAGCCGTAACAATGGCCACACCTGGGATGTGCGTCGGCTGCTTGTTGCCGATTCTTTACCCGGGCCCGACTTGGGATACCCGTCCATTGCTCGCTCCGGTGACCATTTGGTTATAGTCTATTACAGCGCACCGCGCCGTGAATGGTCGCAAGCCGACGACCCAACAGGTTGTGTGGCGCGCGCATTACTTGTGAGTGAGCGCCAGCTTGTACGCGCATTGGGTGATATCTAAATCTGGTTGTCACCTCTCGCAAGGCGCACTAATCACTGCCTGCCGATTGAGTGGTTTTCTCCCGCGAAGCAAGCTCCTGTTCATGGGTGGTATCCACCCGTTGTTCAACTTTCTCCTCACGCGGTACCAGCATCATGACCTTAAATGTTTCGGCGGGTGCCAGGCCCTTACCTGCCTCCAGAGCCCAATGCCGCAAACCCTCTACCGTATCGCTCCCGACCTGGGTCTTGTGTTGGGCTAGTGCCTGCATCTTCAGATCGATCGTCTCACTGATGTCTACCCACATATCGGGTTTCTCGGTCCACTGAATCCAGACCTCGCGTACGCGGTGGGGTGCTCCCAGTTCGGGATACATTAGCGGCATCGAGGCGACTGGTGCAATGGCATCCAGTGTGGCGATGGCGACCGCACGATGATCAGGGTGGTTAATGTAATTGGAGCCTCCCCACATCATGGTGGGATCCATGGAAATCACCACATCGGGTTTGTGCTTGCGAATGATGCGCACCAGGTCTTTACGCAGTTCCAGCGAAGGCATCACTTCGCCATCGTGATAACCCAGAAACTCAACCTCCGTCACACCGCATATGGCGGCTGCAGCACGCTGCTCTTTTTCGCGCGCTGCAGCCAGCGTCTCGGTTGTGTAGGCCGGGTCATGTGTGCCGATGTTGCCGCTCGTGACCACCACGTAAACGACATGCGTGCCTCGCCGGGTCCACTTCGCGACAGTACCAGCACAGCCAAACTCGATGTCATCTGGATGCGCCACAATCGCCATGGCAGAAGAAGGTATAAATTCCGTATTCATAAGGCGTGATTGTACGCTGCAGTCTGTTTTGGGGTTTGTCAAACCTGGCAAACTGAGTCACAATCTACGCGATCTGTGGAACTTGAGTCAAGATGCATGGAGGTGGATGGATGGCAGATGCTAAAGTGCGCATCGGGTTTGTCGGCGTTGGAAGTATGGGTCAATGCGCGCACCTGAAGAACTACGCGACCCTACCCGAATGTGAGGTGGTGGCAATTGCCGAATTGCGGCCAGAACTGGCTCGTCGTGTGGCAGCCAAATATGGCGTCCCCAGAGTGTACCCGACGGCGGAGGATATGCTGGCGCATGAGCGGTTGGATGCGATCGTAGCCGCGCAGCAGTTCAGCCGGCACGGTCAGGTAATCCTGCCTCTGTATAAGGCGGGTCTTCCCGTCATGACCGAGAAGCCTCTTGCTTCCTCGGTGGAAGTGGGCGAGCATTTAGTGCACGCTTTGCAAGCAGGGGGGGCCTGGCACATGGTCGGCTATCACAAGCGCTCCGATCCCGCGACGATGTATGCCAGGCAGGTCATCGATCAACTCAAGCAAACTGGCGAACTGGGAGCATTCCGTTACGTCCGCATCGTTATGCCGGCCGGTGATTGGGTGGCTAGCGGTTTCAGCGATCTGGTCAAGACGGACGAGCCGTACCCAGCTGGCGAGAACGACCCACCGGCTGGAGACATGGACGCGCAGACTTATACCGCGTACGTCGGTTTTGTGAACTATTACATCCATCAGGTAAACCTGATGCGATATCTGCTAGGCGAGCCATACCACATCACCTATGCTGAGCCGACGCAGACGGTGCTGGTTGTACGCAGTCAAAGCGGGGTGGCAGGCGTTATTGAGATGTCTCCATACCAGACATCGTTGGGCTGGCAGGAGTCTGCTCTGGTGGCTTTCGAGCATGGCTATATAAAAATTGGTCTACCTGCACCACTAGCCAGCAATGTATCCGGACAGGTGGAAGTGTATCGAGATCCTGGCAAAGGCAAGACCCCGGAGGCCTTTGTGCCAGTCCTTCCGCCCATACATGCCATGCGCCAGCAGGCCATCAACTTCATCCATGCGGTTCGGGGTGAAACCAAGCCGCCCTGCGAAGCTGCCGAGGCACTGGAAGACCTGCGTGTGGCACGCGAATACTTCCGCTTGTTAGGTAAATAGCCGATAACTCATCATATTGAGGCACACATTATGAGATTGAACCAACTCGCAATCAATTCCGTCTCGACCGTTAATGCCAACCTGGAGGAGTGCCTGGCAGCTTACCAGCAGGCTGGGTTTCGCAATGTCGAGTATGTGCTCAAGCACGTCAAGGAGTACCTGGCACAAGGTCATACGGTTGATGACGTGTGCGCATTACAGGAAAAGTATCAGATGCACTGCATCGGTGGTTTCGAGACCGGTGTTGAGTGCTTCTCATCGGCTGAACAACAGGCCACCAACCATGCCCTTATTCTGGATAACGCCCGACTACTAAGCCGCCTGGGCGCGACAACCATGGTCGTGGGCACCGATGGCCCGGCCGATCCCAAATCGGTCCCCGATGTCATTGCGGTCATCGCTAAAACCTTCGCACAGGTGGCCAGACAGGTTAAGCCGACCGGCATCACCCTGTGCCTGGAGTTCAACTGGTCACCGGTGGTAAAGTCATTGCGAACAGCCGCCGAAGTGGCACGCAAGAGCCGCGCGTCGAACGTGGGCGTGCTGTTTGACCCGGCCCACTACTATTGCACGCCCACCAAGTTTGATCAACTCAACGCGCAGAACATAGCACTCATACGCCACGTGCACGTTGACGACATGAATGACAAGCCGAGCGAATTGTCTAACTGCAATAGCGATCGCGCACTTCCTGGTCATGGCTGCCTGGATTTGAAGGCAATCTTTGGCCAGCTCGATCGCAACAGCTATCGCGGCTACTACTCGATCGAGATGTTCAGCGACAAGCTATGGGCCATGCCTGCTCGTAAGGCTGCCAGGATCATGTACGACAGTCTTTTGCCATTCGTTAAGCGTTGAGGCCAGTTAACCATCGATGGCCTGATAGCTCACAATCACATGGCGTCATAGGTTCGTTGTACCATGCTCGAGTTCGTTATATCGCTACGTATTCCGGCGCGTCGTTTCCTGAGCCAACACGGCCCCCTGCTATCCGCCTTCCTGATTTTTATCGCTGGTCTGGCGGTCTATGGTTACGCCGTTTTTCTGCCGTACCATATTGACGATTTTGTCCACTTCCGTTGGGTGAGCGTTCATACGCTCGCCCAGGTGTGGACCAGTGCGGCAGGGTTGTCCTATTTCCGGCCGCTTCCTTTCACCATTTGGGAACTGGTTCGAGCATGGAGTG
Organism: Chloroflexota bacterium; assembly: GCA_021788625.1. Classification (GTDB taxonomy): domain Bacteria; phylum Chloroflexota; class Anaerolineae; order J036; family Brachytrichaceae; genus CAIXPS01. The sequence goes on along the minus strand of JAJYKL010000043.1, from coordinate 5,410 downwards.
GTGGTTTCCCACCTGTGGTGGAGCATGCCATAAACGTCGTGATTCATGCATTGAATGGCATGCTCCTTTTCGAATTGATACGGTTGCATCGCCAGGACGCCTCAGGCAAGACGCTTGTGGCAATAATCGTTGCGTTTTTATTCCTCCTCTTTCCGTTTAGCTATCAGGCGGTACCCTGGGTCGGTTCCCTGACGCACCCTCTGGTAACGTTCCTGATGCTTGGCAGTATGGTGGCGTTCATAGTGGGCCGTGAGAAGCATCGCGGCGTTCTGGTGTTGCTCTCGCTGCTCCTGGCTCTGCTTGCACCTTTTGCCAACGAGACCGGCGTATTGATCGCGCCCTTACTCACACTCTTCTATCTCACCCTCGCCGGGAGTACCTCATTGCGCCGGGAACTGGGCAAGGTCCGGATTTTCTGGGCCTTTTCGCTGATGGCAGTGCTGGCGTTGTTTTGGCTGCGATCTCACTCCGGGTTAACCATGCAGCCGGTTGACCTAACCAGCCGATGGCAGAATGCTGTTTACTTCTTACAAGGATTAGCTTATCCCGTGGCACCATTGGCTGAGCAGCTCAAATTGCACCTGCCAGGCTTGAGTGATTTGGCCTCTGTCCTGTCGATATGCCTCCCCGCCCTGGCCATCCTGGTGTGGCTGTCTGTTCGCCTGGGTTACGCCAGGCAGGTCCTCTTTGCCGTGGGCTGGTATGTGGTAGCGATTGCTCCTGCATGGTTGATGCTGGACTTCAGTTACGTTGTCGACGGTCCGCGACTGATGTATGAAGCCTCGCCAGGCGCAACAGTCCTCTGGGCATTACCTGCAGCGATGGTTCTGGAGCAGGTGATTGCTAATCCCAGCCATGGTAAGAATTTGATGGCTCCGATGAGCATACGGAGACTTTGGGTGGGGCTGGCTGCGGCGACGCTCCTGACCATAGCCACGCTCATTGGAAGTGTGTCCTTTCTTACCGAACGCGCTGATATGTATTGGCAGACGCGTCAGGCCACGCAAGGGTTGTTGGCTGCCGTAAAGGATCTGCCTGATACGAAGCAGCCTATCCTCTCGGTGAACTTCCCCGCCTGGTTTGCTCCGAAAAGTCCAACATACGCTCTGGGTCATGAAGGCGTTTCATTTATCCCAACCTATAGCTCGCCAATCGATCTGGTGTGGGCGATGATAGGCCGCGAATATGTGATACCCAACGTGGTTGTTCATGAACTGCAGTTGCACTGGCGTTACAACTACCTCAATTACGGACGTGTATTTAAACTACCGGATATCCAACCGATGCTTCGCGATGCCCGCAAGGTACTCTTTACCAGTTACCGCCTCAACGACCTGGTTACCTACGACGTGGGGAACCTCGAAAAAGTAAATCAGCCACGCCCTGCGCACTATTTAGCTGTTTATAGCGGCACCCTTGTGCTGGTTGATGGGGAATGGCAGAGAGAGGGCAATACATTACAGGTGACGCTGCGCTGGCAGAGCTGGCTGACACTCACCCAGGAGGTGCGGACCTTTGTGCACCTGCAGGACGACTCTGGCGCATTAGTGGCTCAGGAGGATGGCCTGCCCTTGATGGGAGTCGCTGATCCGTTGTGGTGGCAGCCTGGTGATCAGTGGCGTGATATGCGGGTGATTGTGCTCCCGACAGACTTGCGTCCTGGCCGGTACACCCTCCGCGCGGGGGTATATCCTGCCAGCGGTGGAAATCGCTTCATCGCTCGTGATCCCCAAGGGAAACGTTATCCGGAAGATTCCGCCACCCTTGGCACTCTGACCATCCCTTAAGGGGTCATAACATCATTTTGCCACTTGACATAGAACGTCTGTTCGCCTATGATAGAACAAAGGTTCAAAATATCGCAGACTGCCTGCGCAGTGGGCGAGTGGAGATGACTGCATGACCAAGGGTAATGGACAATTGACAGAACCGCAGCAGAAAATACTGTCGTTCATCACAAGGTATGTTGACCAGAATAACGTCCCGCCAACCATCCGGGAGATTCAGGCGGGCACCGGGATCAGCTCTACCTCGATGGTAAGTTATCACCTGAAGGCGCTGGAGCGGGCTAACGTGCTAAACCGCTATGAACGTCGCTCCCGAGGACTTGTCATCAACGAGCCAAATCGCGTCCACCTCTTGGATATCGCTACCGTGCCAATTGTGGGAGTGATCGGTGCCAGTGCGCCCGCACCCACGCCCGATGCAGACGCCCTGGCCAGCGCCGAGAATACCATGCCCATCGCCCGGAGCCTGGTTGGGAGTGTCGAAGGGCTTTATGCGCTGGAAGTGAAAGGCAACTCCATGATCGACGCGCTGATCAACGATGGTGATATCGTCATCATGCGACGGGATCAGGAGGTCCACAATGGAGACCTGGCAGCGGTTTTCCTGATCGATCGTAACGAAAGCACGCTCAAGCGCATTTACCGTGAAGGCAAGCGCTTGAAGCTAAAGCCAGAGAACCCCACGATGAAGCCTTTTTATGTGGATGCGCGCATTGCACAGATCCATGGACGAGTGGTGTGTGTGATTCGCCGAACGTAATATGGATTTGCCGCGCTGCCCTTGGGCTTTGAGTAACTCTCTGCAGATGACTTACCACGATCGGGAGTGGGGCACTCCAGTCCATAACGACTCCCAGTTTTTCGAGTTTCTCGTCCTGGAAGGCGCCCAGGCTGGCCTAAGTTGGGATACTATTCTCCGCAAGCGAGAGAACTATCGCGTGGCGTTCAATGGTTTTAGTCCTTCACAAGTGGCAGGTTTTACGAATCTGGATGTGCAGCGCCTGCTTTCGGAACCTGGAATTGTGCGGAACCACCTGAAAATACAATCTGCGATCAATAACGCGCGTTGTGTCCTGCGAATACAGGATGAGTTCGGCTCTTTTGATTCCTATTTATGGCGCTTCACTGGTGGTGTGCCAGTACGCCATGCTTTTTCCACTGCTGCACAAGTACCAGCCAGGACCTCTCAATCTGATACCATGAGTAAGGAATTACACCGGCGTGGATTTAGCTTTGTTGGTTCTACAATTTGCTATGCCTTGATGCAGGCGATCGGCATGGTAAACGACCACCTGATTACTTGCTACCGTTACCACCAGATATCATCCTGATTAGTGACACATGAGGGCTGTTCGCGTGCCCATAGGCCAACTCCAGAAGCATTTTTTCTACACTTCCTTTGAGTAATCCAGGCTGGTTCTGGATACGGCTCCAGGAGTCAGATTTGCGTTCATTTTTTAGTTATATTGCTGAGGTTGGGGCGAAGTAGTGCTGTGGCGCATCTGGTCGCGATTGCCTGACCGGCGATGCTTTTCTTCTGCGGTCATGCACAGGGTGGGCTGCTGTGCTCCCGATTCCTGATGTGAGCGAACGATGGAAGCGACTTAGCTTCTCGCAACAACGAGGTGCTGCCATGCCAACCACAATATAAGCGAGTTCGTGGTAATCTGGTGTGATATGGCGACATTACGACAGGAGTTCAGAGCCGTCCTTGCTAGCCTGGCAGCGTTGGGCATCGTCGCATTTTTGGGTGCCTGTTCCTCCATCATACGGATCAATCTTCCCGCTACTTCTACAACCCCAACCGGTCCTGCAGCAACAGTCATCACCACGCCGGCACTGAATCAAACAGCACTGCCGTCGCCATCAGCTGAGAAGGAACTGCGGGTCACAGTTGGTGCAACACAGCCAGTAATTTCATCACCTGAACCGACACTCACGCAACCTGTTACATCAGTCACTCATATAACCCCATCCGCCTCAAATATCAGTGCCTGCCCCACGGTGAATTCGGATGCAGCATTACCGGCCAAACCAGCTACCATAACGGACACGGCTCAGGCGTTAACAACTTACCTGAATAATGGTGCCAGCGATAGCGCACTACTTAGCGCCTTGAAGTCATGGGGCGACGTCTATACCGCAACTAACAGCCGTGATCAACTGGGCACGGTACTGAGGGCAAAGCTTCTACCTGGGACCGATGAACAGGTCATCGTCATCTACTATAACCCCCTTGACAGGCAAGCCGTGACAAGGCATGGTGATCTGATCGTATTTCAGTGCGTCACAGGAAAGATGCAGGTCGCTTACCAGGCCAGCAGCGACCCCGAGTTCGGTGTGGATGTCACTAACCTGCGCGTGTTCAGCACCACAGATGTGACGGGCGACGGATTGGACGATCTATCCTTCCTAATGGGTGACTGTAGCGGCAACACTTGTTTTGACGGCATCAATATCATGACCGCTGATCGTTCCACCCTGGCAAGTAGCGCCACATTCAGCATTACCGCTGACAGCGATATCAGCAGCGAGCTTGAGAACGCGATACCAGATTTCATCTACGAACCATATCCAGCCTTTCATTTTGTGCCTGCGCTGCATGGGAAAGCGAAAGACCTGGTGGTGAAGCCTGGTTACGTGAGCTCAGTGGATGCAGGGCCGCAGCGGGATGTTACAGATACATGGTCTTTCGTCGGCGGCATCTTTACTTTGACTCAGGAGGTAAAGGAACCGCCGGTCTACCGTATCCACGCGCTGGAAGATGGAGACGCCGCTTTCCGTCGCAAAGACTACGCTGCTGCGAATGTGCTTTACATGCGTGTGGTGAATGATCCCAGCTTGCAGGCGTGGGATGGTAATCCAAACCTTCACGATGAACAGCAGTTGCTGACAGCTTTTGCATACGTGCGCATGATGCAAACAGCAGCGGTTGTTGGGAATATGACCGGCGTGCAATCTGCATATAAAGAGTTGGTCCATTCTGCGCCATCAAACTCGCCTGGCGCGATGTACGCCCAGTTAGGTGAGACCTTCTACAAAGTTTGGTCCCAGGCGAAAAACTACCCGCAAGCCTGCGCTGCCACGGTGACCTATGCTCAAACTCATGACAATACCTATGTCATGCTCGGTCAGGAAACATACGGTTTCAGCAATGATGACTATGAGCCAGAAGACATGTGTATTGTGCCTTGAGGATATGGGTGCTTATGTCTGCTGAGAATCCGGCTGATGCCCAAAAAATCTCCAAATGGTTCATAGTGGATGGACATCTCGATCTGGCTTACAACGCACTGGGTTGGCGTCGTGACTATCGTCGAGCGGCTCGCTCGACCCGGCAGCGCGAGGCTGACTCTTATGTGGCGCGTGGAGCAGGGCAGTGCACTGTGGGACTACCTGATCTGGTGTGCGGGCACGTTGGGGTTGTATTCGGTACGATCTTCCTAGAACCAGCTCACCATATGCTGGGAGAAGGTCCTCTCTCGTATCGCGACCCGGACGAAGCCCATGAACTCGGCTTGGCGCAGCTCGATTTCTATCACCGTTGGGCCGATACGGAGCCACATGTGCATGTCGTTGAGAACCAAAATGACCTTTCTAATGTGCTGTCTGCGTGGCACCTT
>JAJYKL010000163.1 GCA_021788625.1 Chloroflexota bacterium | reverse complement strand
GCGCGCCTGCTGCGCCAGTCGGTGACGACCAGCTTCGACCAGGCTGCGCACCACGCCTGGAACTCGGTGCCGCTACCCAGTCATGACAGCCTGGGCGTGTGGATCAGCGACACACGCTGGGGCAACTGGATGGGGCGCGAGGGCTGGCAGGATGCCTGGCTGATGGACATCGCGCGCGGCAGCGGGCTCACTCAGCTGTGGGGCGACCTCTGGCGGCTCGATGAACAGGACATCGACTTTCTCGCACGGGTGTCCGCGTGGCTGCACGATCATGGCTCAGCGCTGGATGTTCCCCGGCGCATCGGCGGCGACCCGTGGAAGGGCGAGCTTTACGGCTACATGTACCCATCTGCGAGTGACCCTGAGCCCCGGCAGGCGATCCTGTTTGCCTGCAACCCGCAGTACCGCACGGCGACGTTGACTCTCCGGTCTGCAGACCTCGGCATCGCACTGGCAGATCAGGAACTGGAGATCCCGCTGCAACCCTTCGAGGTGCAGGTGCTGTACGTGGATGGACCTGGCGGCCAGGTGTCGAACCTGTCGCGCGAGTGGCGGGCCGGCTGTGTCGGTACGTGCCTCGAGACGGAGCCACTCGACCTGCAGTTGGTGGAGGTGCAGCGTGAAGAGCTGCGCGGGCATGACGCAGCAACGCGCTTTTACCTGCGCCGCGCCGTGAATGGACGCTCGCAGTACGTCGACACCGAAGAAGCGTTCCGTCTTGCACACTTGCGCAGCGATGAGCGCGACCGGCGAGTGGTCCTGCGGCAGTTCGCCGGGCAGTTCAGCCTGCCGCCACTCGCGGTGCCGCAGGGCACGCGGGTTTCGCTCGACGTCATCGCCCGGCTCTCGCGCGAGGGCGTCTTCTGGCACCACCACGCGCTGTTCGACGTGCTGCAACTGGAAGTGGCACTCGACGGCCGGACCATTCCCGCGATCCACATGCCCAGTCGCTGGCACGAGCAGGCTGGAGGTTGGAGCTGGATCCTCTTTCGCATCCCCCTGCAGGCCAGCAAGTCGCCGGCGCAGCTCGCGCTGAAGGTGCGCGCCTACCTGCCTGCCTCCGTCGACGTACGCTTGGAGGCCTGGCTGTGCCGTGAGACGGAGGACCACCAGTAGCGGAGAGTTCGCTGGGCTCAGCATGAGCGACTGCGGACGCGGACCGCAGTCCGATGGCAGCAACCACAAAATAGTAGCGCACGCCTTGTCCAGCTCGTCGTGGTTCCCTGTAATCACGATGATCGGGACGTCGGACACCTCGCTGATGGGATCCGTTGTTCTACTACTCGGTCTTCGCTGACAAGGAACTACCCTGGTTGGCGGAGAGCAGCCAGTACAACTCGGACTTCACCACCCTGACCATCAAGATGCGCCGTGGCACCACTTGGAGCGATGGGCAGCCCATCACCTCCGCCGACGTCAAGTTCACACTGGACACCTACAAGGCGAACGAGAAGATCGACTACCACGGCGCTGTCGCCGACAACGTCAAGAGCGTAGAGGTGCCCGATGACTCGACCGTGGTGATCACATTCAACGGGCCGCAGCCGCGCTTCAAGTTCGAGTACCTCAGCCTGAAGTTCGACACCGGCTTCCCGATCCTACCCATGCACGCGCTCAAGGATGCCTCCGACGTGACCTCGGTGAAGGGCGGCGACAGCTTCCCGCATAGCGGCATGTTCAACGTCAAGCAGGTCCCCGAACAGTACACCTTCGACATCCGCAAGGACTGGTGGGGCTTCACCACGGGCTTCCAGAAGATGCCTGATGTCCAGCGCGTGCAGTACCTGCCTCTGGTGGACGACTCCAATGCCGCTGAGCGCGTCGTGAATAACGAGACCGACTCAATGTTCGGCTCGCAGCCGGCGACCATCCAGAGCGTCGTGAACCAGAACCCCAAAGTCACCACGTACACCGGCCGGAACCAACCGCTAGGTAACCTGGATTGGTGGCCGAACTCGTTGTGGATGAACGACCTGCTCGCCCCCTACTCCAGCCCCGATGTGCGCTGGGCCTTGAACTACGCCATCGACCGCGACACGATCGATAAGGTGGTGTACTTCGGTGCCAAGATCGCGACGATCTACCCCTACCCGCAGTACCCGGCGCTGAACAAATACCTGAACGAGGCGAAGCCGATCGCGGATAAGCTGGGCGTGCGCACGTTCGACCTGGCGAAGAGTGCCGCGCTCATGACCAAGAACGGCTTCACCAAGGACGGCGAAGGCTTCTGGTTGGGCAAGGACGGCAAGCGCATCAACGCAACCATCGACGGCTTCCAGTTCATCCATGCGGACATCGCGCCGGTGCTGGTGGAAATGCTGCGCAAGGGCGGCTTCGAGGCGGCTATCAACTTCGGCAACGACGCGGGCACACAGATGTCCAACGGCTCGCCCGGACTGTACCTCTTCGGCCACGGCGCCTCGGTGATCGACCCTTACGCCACGCTGCTGCTGTACCACAGCAAGAACTCACGGCCCCTCGGCACGGCGGCTGTAGGCGGTGCGTGGTCGCGCTACAAGAACCCGACCTTCGACAAGCTGGTCGACACCATGCAGCCGCTGGCTCCCGGCGACCCGAAGATCATGGACCTGTTCAACCAGGCGATGACCATCTACTGGACCGACATGATCGACATTCCGATCATGCAGTTCCTGCACCGCATTGCCTACAACCAGACCTACTGGACGAACTGGCCCACACAAGACAACCCGTACCTGAACGGCGCCTTCTGGCACTGGACTTTCCCATTGATCATCCTGAACCTGAAGGCAGTTCAGTAAAACGCTACCCTCACCCCGACCCCCAGCGCGGGGGTCGGGGTGAGGGCCTGTGCGCGAGTACGCACGGCCTGCGGACATTCCTGCCAGGAGCGGTTGGTGCTACACCTGAGTGCGCCGTTGTAGCGGGGCGAGGTGTGTGGTGTGGGCACGCCTGGGGCGTTGATGGGCGGACCTGCCGTGCATGGCTGGCCCTCCGAGGAATCGGCGCATGCCCTTGCCTGGGCGCCCCTGCCCGAGTGGCTCTTTTTTCGCGGTGGTTGTGTCTCAGCCGGTGTGTCGCACGCGCCAGAGGCTGAATGTCAGCAGGCCCGCTATGGCGAGCGGCAGGAGGAACACCCCGGCAATGCTGACATCCCTGCCGATCACGCGGATGCCTGCGAAGAGCACAATCAGGGCAACCAGCACGCCAGCAGCCACTTCCCAGGCGTCACCCACGATAAAGTCGTACCAAAAGGCGAAGAAGCCCCTGATGTACCTCATGTCAGCTCACGACCTCCTTCACGGCGGAGCCGGGTGTCGTCTGAGCCACACGCCTGTGCAGCAGGGAAATGAGTGTGATCGCACCCACCGCAAAGAAAGCAATAAGAATGACGATGGACAGGTCATCACCAGGCCATAAAAGCCCGATCCCTTCGCCCGCCCAGAAGGTTCCGAATGAAGTCAGAATGATACCCACCACGAACTTCAGCGTGTTCTCGGGCACCTGGCTGAGTGGCTGATGCACCAGCACGGCTATGCTGGTCACCACGACCGCGGCAGCGACCGCGCCCAGTACCGCCGGCGTCAGGTTGCCTGCGCTCAGGCCAAAGGTGATCACGATGAACACTACCTCCAACCCTTCCAGCAACACGCCCTTGAACGCGACCGTGAAGGCCGTCCAGTCCATGTTCTGGTTCTGCGGGCTGACGCTCACCGTGCTCAGTTCCGCGACCTCGCGCTGGTAGATCTTGTCTTCGTCGTGCAGCTCCTTCAGCCCTGTGTAGCGCATAATGGATTTGCGCAGCCATTGCAGGCCGAAGATCAGGAGCAGGGTACCGATGACGATGCGCAATACGTTGAGCGGGATGAGTGTCTGCAGCGCCGTCCCCAACACGGCGACCAGTATGGACAGAGTTATTGCAGCACTAATCACGCCAATCCAGGTGCTGCGCCACCCTCGGGTCACACCGGCGGCGAGCACGATTGTTACAGCCTCAACCACTTCCACGGCGCTCGCGAGGAAACTGGATACAAGGCCAATCCACCATTGAGTTCCCATGTGCCGCATGATACTCCATTATTGAGATAATCCAGTTATGACTCCTCGTATGTGGCGCAGTGTTGTTGGATGTATCTGTTTAGTGGCCGTCGCCTGTACTTCAAAACCCAGCCCCACCCCTGTATCAACACGCCCTCCTCTGCCGAGTCTCGCCCCGAGCGTTACCCCTGGCGCCCAACCGGTTCAGCCAACCGCTACGATGAAAGCGACTGTTACTCCGCTGCCCTCTGCAACCGAAAGCGCAACCGTATCAATCACCACGCCGTCTCCTTCGCCAGCACGCCCGCTGAATCTTGCCCATGAACGAATGGTTGTGCTCGCGACCGGTTTGCCCGCACCGGATGACCTGGCGCTGGAGCCGGATGGATCGATTCTGGTGTCCGACGTGAGCGATGGGACGGTAAGCCGGCTGGCGCAAAACGGTGGGCTGCAAGTGGTGGTGCGAGGCCTGAGCGAACCGGAGGGCATGCTGGTCCTGCCGGACGGCAGCCTGCTCATCGTGGAGCAGGGCCGCAATCGCCTGGTGCGCTATGACCTGCGCACGAAGACGCTCACGTCATTCATGAGTTTGCGAAACCGTACCGGCCAACTGGGCGTGGACAGCATTGCGCTCGACACGCACTTGCCGGGATCCGCTTCCATTATCATCCCCGACAGCCCGAATGGCACGCTGCTACGCGTCTCAACCGACGGGCGATCCATCACGCAGGTGGCGCGCGGCTTCGCGCGGCCCACGGCTGCGTGGGTGGAGCCAGATGGCAGGATCCTGGTAACGGACGAGAACGCGGGGGCGCTGGTTCGCGTCCATCCTGACGGCCGCGTTGAAAAGCTGGCCAGCCTGTCCGTGCCCGATGACGTGGTTGAGGATGGCGCAGGAAATATCTTTGTCAACACGATGGGCGACGGAGCAGTCCACATGATCCAGGCGGCGACTGGTCAGAACGTCGTGCTCGTCAAAGGTCTGGGCAGCCCGCAGGGGCTGATACTCGACGCGGATGGCAATCTGGTGGTGACCGACCCAGGCCACCACCGGATCGTGAAACTCATCCTGCATTAAGCCATGCGATTCGTTGCCTTTGCTGTATCAGCTTTTACAAAGGATTGTGGGTAGGCTATGACGACCAGTTCAACCCTGTTCGATGGCAGTATCGCCCAGTGGATACAGGAACAAAACATGCCGTGGTCCAGGCTGAAGTACAGGCTGGCTCAATCCAATCTGGCGAGGCATCTTGGCGCGGGGTCGTTCCGCATCCTCGACGCCGGTGGCGGCAACGGCCTGAGTTCCATCCCGCTGGCCGAACAGGGGCACAGCGTTGACATCGTCGACTATTCGACCGAAATGCTCGCGGATGCCGGGCACCGTGTTGCGCAGACCAGCACAACAGGCAGGGTGACCTTGCACCGGGCAGACCTCAGCGAGGTTTCACAGCTTTTCAAGGGTCAGCTGTTCGACGTGGTGCTGTGTCACAACGTTATGCAGTACGTGACAGATGTGCCAGGCCTGTTCAGAGACCTGATCAGCTTATTGAAACCCGGTGGCCTGATATCCCTGATCGGCGTTAATCGCTACTCAATCCCTTACGATGCTGCGTTCAAACGCGGTGACCTTGCGGATGCCCTCGCCAAACTGGACGCGCGGAGTGTGAAAGCTTATATCTTTGACGCCACGTTCACCGCTTATACCGGCGAGGAAGTCGGTGCCATGCTGCGAGAGGCTGGCTGCGTCGTCGAGCAGGACTATGGTATTCGTTGCATCTGCGATTACTGGGGCAACAACGAGCTCAAATTCCAGCCGGAGGTGTTCGAGCGAATCGAGCGACTCGAATTTGCCCTCACCGACAAGCACCCCTACAAGCTGCTGGCACGCTATTTCCAGGTCATAGCGCGTAAGCGCGTAAACGTGAGCGCGTGAACGCGTGAGCGTGAGCGCGTTCACGCCAGCGTATCCGCCAGCCAGCCGGCGATTAACCGCGCCAGCGCGATGCGCGCGCTCGAGAACACGTGGTCGGCGTCCAGGGAGCCCCGCGTGAGGTTCGCCCGGCCGCGCTCCTGCAGCTGCCGGACGAGCGGCTCGCAGTGCTCGGCCGGAGGCGCGTCGCGGTCGCGCGACCCCTCGACGACCAGCACGGACTTGCCGTCGAACTTGTCGGCTTGCGTGAGCGGGTCATATAGCTCCGGGTGGGCGCGCATTGCCGCGAACTGCTCCGCATTGAAGTCGCTGTGAATGGCTCCATGACCGCCCTGCTCCAGATCGGCCGCCATGCCGGCCCACGCCTCCTGGTCGTGATCGTAGGCCCAGCGCCCCATGTTGAAAGGCGCCATGACGGCGATGCGGCGGACGGAGGCGAGCTGCGCGCCGGACAGTAGCGCTACGTACGCACCGAAGCTGTGACCCAACAGCGCGACACGGCCAGGGTCAACCCGGTAGTCGCGCTGAGAGGCGGGCAAGTCCAGGAAGTCCAGCGCCGAGACCACGTCCTCCAGCGCGTGGTCGACCGAGAGGGTGCCCGCGCTGCCCCAGGCACCGCGGTAGTGAAAGAACAGCACGTTCCAGCCAGTTCGCCGGATGGCCTGCGCCAGGTCCAGGTTTTTCTCATCGCCGGGGTACCCGTGCAGCATCACCACCGTCGGGTGCGGGCCGGCGCCCTGGCTGATGTAAATAATGCCGTTCATATCGTCGCCGTGACTGTTGATGACCACGGTGGCAATGGCAGGTGGGTATGCCCAGTCCACGGGTTCGGGGTCCATAGTGATCGGGTCGCTGCTCTGGCTTCGCTCCAAGTCGGTCCCTCCATGTATAACAGATGACTCTTGTCATACGCTCGACCGCAGTCTTTGTCAATACGGGTCGTGTGCTGTGGCGACGATCATCCGCTGCAAGCTGTCCATCTTGACCCCGCCAGACGAATGCCGATGTACAGCGGCTACTTCATCAATAAGACTTTCATCGAAGAC
>JAJYKL010000162.1 GCA_021788625.1 Chloroflexota bacterium | reverse complement strand
GGATCCGGCGAAGACCGTGGCCTGGTCAACCAGTTTCGCGTGCTGCGCCGCGCGCATCCGGCGCTCAAGGTGCTGATGTCCGTAGGCGGGGGCGGCGACCCAACCCTCGCCAGCGACTTCTCCCACATTGCCGCGGATGCCGGCCTGCGTCAGCACTTTGCTTCTGCCTGCGTCCAGTTCATGCGCGACAATGGCTTCGACGGCATCGACGTTGACTGGGAATACCCGACCGCTGCTGAGGCAGGCAACTTCATCGCGCTGATGCATGATCTGCACTCGGCGATGAACGCCCTTAGCCCACACTACCTGCTGACCTTCGCCGCGCAGGCCAACCCCGCCAAGCTGGCCGGGTTCGACAGACCCGCGCTCGATCCGCTGGTCGATTGGGTGAACGTGATGGCCTACGACTTTCACAGTGCGGGAGACTCGCACACGAGCCATCCCGCGCCGCTAGGCGGTTCATCGCAAGATCCCAGCGGCCCGTCCTATAGTGTCAACGCGGCGGTGGCGGCCTGGCTGGGCAAAATGCCTGCCGGTAAGCTCAACCTGGGTTTGGCATATTACGGCAAAGCCTTCCAGCACCTGCAGAGTGCTGGCCCCGACCCCGACGTTCCAGGCCGCTTTGCGCGTGTGAAAGCTGGCGATTATCCATCCAGCATATGGGATAAGGCCACGCCCTCCAGCGACTTCGACTATTGGGACATCCGAGCCCGGTTCTCCGGCACAGGCTCGTTCATCTCCGCCACGCGCCCGGTTTCGGGGCTGAACGGGTACACGCGATTCTGGGATGCGCAGCAGCAGGGCCCCTTCCTGTTCCGCGCGGATGCCGTAGGCAGCGCTGGGACGGGCCTGTGGCTGAGTTACGACGACCCTCAGAGCGCCGCGCAAAAGGTGGCCTATGCCAAGGCGCGCGGCCTGGGAGGGATTTTTGTCTGGTAGTTGAGTATGGAAAGTCCACCTGGCCAGGCGGAGCACCCGCTCAGTGATACCCTTGCAGCCGCACTTGGTCAATCGTTGCCGATTAATGCCTGTCAGCGTTGAATGGGCACGCAAGCGTGAAATCGAACGTTGAATCCAGTAAGCCCATTTGGCGGTTTGAAATGTTGGCTCATCTACAACAAGGTTCGTACCAAAAGAACTCCAGCGTAGACCATCCTCTACGCTATTTCGAGCGACCCTGCGTGGCAGGTTGTGCTTAAAGGGAGACACTTCAACGTAACTATGCCAGCGGTAGGAAATGAGAAGACGCTGGAAACCTTACTTTAGGAAGTCCTTCAATTGCCGGCTACGGAGAGGGTGGCGCAACCGGCGTAAAGCTCGTCCCTCAATCTGGCGGATGCGTTCACGGGTGAGCCCGAACTTCTGACCTACTTCTTCCAGGGTGTAGCACTTACCATTCACCAGCCCGAACCGCAGCCGCAAGATACGCTGTTCACGCGGGGTAAGAGTGGAGAGCACTTGTTCGATCTTGTCACGCAACAGGCTATCGTATACAGTCTGAGATGGAGAGGGAGTCGTTTCGTCTTCGATGAAGGAGCCAAACTCATTGTCCTCCTCTTCGCCCACAGGCTGCTCCAGAGAGAGGGGCCTCCACGACACCTTCAGCATCCACTCCACTTTGTCCAGCTCCAACCCCATCTCCTTGGCGAGCTCCTCAGGGTTCGGCTTGCGCCCGAGTACCTGTTCCATCTCATGTGCCGTTTTATAGAGCCGGCGGATACGGTCACTCATGTGTACAGGCACTCGGATGGTACGAGCCTGATCGGCGATGGCGCGTGTGATCGTCTGGCGAATCCACCAGGTGGCGTAGGTGCTGAAACGGAAGCCTAGTCTATGATTGTATTTCTCCACCGCCTTCATCAGGCCCAGATTGCCCTCCTGGATAAGGTCCAGGAAGGGGACTCCGCGTCCCATATACTTCTTGGCGATGCTCACCACCAGCCGGGTGTTAGCCTTGATCAAGTGATCACGCGCTATACGTCCATCTTCAATAGTTTGAGCATAGCGCTCTGCCTCACCTGGCTTCAAATGGTCAGCCGACGAATCGAGCCGGGCTTTGGCGCGGCTGGCATTGTCGATCTTGCGAGCCAGTTTGATCTCCTCGGTGTTCGAGAGGAGGGGAACACGAGCCATCTCTCGCAGGTAGAGGCCGATGGAATCATCGGAGCTGATGCCGGAGGTGTCATCTGCTTCCTCCTCTTCCTCCTCGTCATCATCCAGTGTAAACAGGTCGATCTCTTCGTCGTCGTCATCTGGTAAATCCTGCACCTGCACGCCAGCTTCGTTGAGCAGTGCAATGACGCGATCGACCGGTTCGTAACTTTCATCGATATCTGGCAGCAACTCCAGAATATCGTTCACGACGACATAGCCTTGCGTCTCAGCCTTAATCAGGAGTGCAGCTACGATTTGTTCATCGTCGATCTGGTTTTTCATCTGATAACCTGACAACCCCCAGCGAACTTACTCACCGATCAGTCTATTTGATGTGTATCATGGTCGTCAGCCCATCGCACCGTGAGCCAGTCAGATTCGCCATCATCACCCAGCAATTCCGGCAGTTCAGGTGGGTCTTGATACTTGGGACTGATGGGATTGATTGGGATGGCCATGATGATCCACTCACGGATGGTCTCCGTCAGGTCAATGTGCCCGTCTTCACGAACACGCCAGTCTGGTTCAGGGGCAGGGAAGCCGGGAAGGGAGAGAACGACGTCATCGAACGTGATCGATAACGGTAACTCAAACGTTTCGAGTGAGCGGACACACTGGACATTTGTGGCTGTATAAAGGGTGCCCTCTACGAGAATACTCTCGTTGGTGCGGGTAAACGTGATCTCGCCCCGCAGATATGCAACTTGTAGCTCGTCATCCAGCCATGTGCGGCCACGAGACAGCGACTCAATCTGACGAGTCCCAACCGGCGCGCCTAGCAACTGATTTAGCCGGAAGCGCATAATTCATCTTAACACGTCTGAGCGACGGGCGTCAACAATTTGCTGTCCAAACAAGCGTGGAATACTGATCGCCTGACAGCATTGCAACCAGGGACAATCTTACCTCATTAGCTGGAGACGGGTGAACGGACGCACGGTTGCACATTCCTGAATCAAACTCCAGGATATAGAGGGACGTGCAGGTGTATGCGCATAACTAACCTTAAATGTGATGTCGATTTTAAGGTTCCATTAGGTGAATTGCTTGCATGCCAGCGGTGTATCAATAGAATATTATTGCCACGTGTAACCCTGAGATTATGGGAGTGCGCCAAGCGGGCATTATCCCAGGTTTGCTGAATGTGCAACGGGAGCCAAATATGAGACCTGAAGAAGCATGGCAGTCCGCTATAGGTGAGATCGAAGTTAGCATTGGTCGTGGCAACTACACGACGTGGATGAAATCAGCGCGCCTGGTGACGTACGAAGATGGCCAGTTCATTGTTGGAGTGCCTAATGGCTACGTGAAAGAGTGGATGGAGAACCGCATGACGGGTCAACTCAAGAAGATATTAGGTGACCGAATGGGGCGAGGGGTGGATGTCGGGTTCATGGTCGTCCAGCCGGGATCCGTGTCGTCGCGAAATGCGGAATATGGGCTCATTCATGACGCAACTGAGTCGCCAAAGCCGATGACTTCGATATCGCAGTCTGAGCCTCGCTCCATGCGCGACGACGACACAAAGCAATCGCCCAGCTCGCTCCCTACTTCCAGTGCGGCGATGATGCCATCCGACGGTCAACTCGCGACCAGGATTCAGGCCGACGGGCTCATTCCACGCTACACATTCGATACGTTCGTCGTCGGGTCGGGCAGCCGTATGGCCCATGCTGCATCCATGGCCGTGGCCGAGCAACCTGCTGAGCGATACAATCCATTGTTACTTTACGGCGGCTCAGGCTTGGGCAAAACGCATTTACTCCATGCAATCGGTCATGCCGTTCGGCAGCGAGGGATGACTACGTGCTATGTCACATCCGAGACGTTCACCAATGAGATGATCGCCTCCATCCGATCCCAGAGCCCCGAGGTATTCCGTAACAAGTACCGCTATGTAGACGTTCTGCTCATGGACGATGTGCAGTTTATCGCAGGTAAGGAAGGCACCCAGGAGGAGTTTTTTCACACTTTCAACACCCTTTACAATGCGAACAAGCAGATCGTGCTCACCAGCGACCGCCCTCCCAAGATGATGGTAACCCTGGAAGAACGCCTGCGCAGCCGGTTCGAATGGGGGTTGATGACTGATATCGCTCCACCAGACCTGGAAACCCGTATCGCTATTTTGCAGCAGAAAGCCTCTGTACGCGGCATCACCCTGGAACCCGACGTGGTGGAGTTTGTAGCGAAGCAGGTGCAGAGCAACGTGCGTGAGCTGGAAGGAGCGCTGACTCGCTTGATTGCCTCTGCTCAAATGAGCGGTCGTCCGATCAATATCCAGTTTGCCCGCGACACGCTGGTGGACCTGGTCGGTCGGCGCACGAACATCACACCCAGCCAGGTAATTGAGGTTATTTCCAAGTATTACAACCTGTCGGTGCAGGAACTCGTGTCGGCCTCGCGCAATAAGGAACTGGTCCAGCCTCGCCAGGTCGCCATGTACCTGATCCGTCAAGAAACAGACGCATCGTTGCCGGAGATTGGCGGATTATTGGGTGGACGCGATCACACCACGGTCATCCACGGCATCGAGCGCGTGAAAGAACGCCTGGAGGCTGAAGAACAGTTGCGACGTGAGGTCATGAGTGTGCGTGAGCTACTCTACTTGAACGTCACCGCCTAAAGAGCCCCCTCGATGTAGAAATTCAGAGGCCCTGCCATCCCGGACAGGGCTTCCTACAATCACACATTTTTCGGCAATGCGTCAATCTGGCGCGCCATGTCGAAGTCCCGCTGAGTCAGCCCTCCTTCATCGCGGCTTGCCAGGGAAAGCGTGACATGACGCCAATGAATCAGGATGTCTGGGTGATGTTGTACCGATTCGGCAACCATTCCAACTGCATTCGCGAAGAGCATGGCCTCTGGGAAGTTTGCCAGCGGGTAGGTTTTACTGATTTCACCAGCTTGATTCAACGACCAGCCCTGCAATTTCGCTAATTGATCATTCACTTCCTGAGCACTTAAAATAGGCATTCCATTCTCCCAAATAGGTCTCTACCTTACCATGATTCCGCACCGACTTTAAGATTGCGCTGCGCTCTGGGGCACCGAAAGAAAGTCAATGTACTCATTGGTGACCACCGCCTCGTCGGCGATGCCGAATTTTGCCAGGACATCGCCGATGACCTGTGCCTTGTGCTCCGCATCACGTATGCTCCAGGTGCGGCTCTTGATCTCGATATAGGTACCCTGGTGCTCAGGCCGTATGACGTGGTCAATATTGATGAAAAACGTATCGTCGTCATATAGAATCTCCCAGCGCAGGCGATCCTTCTCAATAGCTACCTCAGAGGTGGGTTTAAAGTACTCGCGATAGAAACGGAGGCTGCGGTCGGCTGGGGCGATAAAGCGGGAGCGCGAGAGCAGAATCGAATGGGGATACTCGCGCTCCTTCTGCGCTTCCACCAGCGTCAGGCGATAGCGGCTGCTAAGTATGTTGCCCGCCTCGTCAAGCCGCTCGTCTTCACGATAGCGCACGCGTGTATCCTGATCACCGAAGTCAAAGTAAGTGTCGTACTGCCTGTAATGGACCGATCTCACGACGGTGAAGTCGCCGCCATGGAGGGTGGTGATGATGGGAGCGGGATCATCAATTCGAGCTTTTAGTTGCACCTCGAACGACTCCTCCTGCTGAATACCGCCAATAGCGGCCAGTTTTCGAAGTACATTACCTTCACGTTCAATGAGGAAGGTGTCAATCTGCCGGGCGAGTGAATTGGCGCTGGTGCGGATATCATCTTCGTTGAGTGTGAGGAGCTTTCGGTTGCGCATCAGGCACTGCCCATTCACCCATACATCGCGCACATCCGCGGCGTGGCTGGCGTAAACGATTTGTGTGTATATCCCATTCGGGTTACGGGAAAGCTGATAGTACTGCGGCGTATTGTGTAGGGTGGTCATGTTGAGGACGATTACATCCGCTCGCTTACCCGGTTCAAGTGATCCAGTGAGATGTCCGATGTGCAGCGCTTGGGCACCCTCGATCGTCGCCATCGCCAGAGCCGTGCGGGCTGGCAACACCACAGGATCACGTGTGCTGCCTTTCGCCAGCAAGGCTGCCCAACGCATCTCCTCAAAATGGTCCAGGTCGTTATTACTGGCGGGTCCGTCGGTCCCAATCCCTACATGAAGGCCCGTTGCGAGCATCTGCGTGACGTTGGCAATACCGCTGGCCAGCTTCATATTGGCTGTGGGATTATGAGCCACCGTGGCACCGGCTCTCATGAGGGTGCGCATTTCACCCTGGTCGATCGCCGTGCAATGAGCTGCGATCACCTTGGCTTCCAGCAAGCCGTTCTTCTTCACCCAGTTCACTACGGGCATGCCGTGCTCACGACGTGAATCCTCCACCTCCTGGAACGTCTCACTAATGTGGATGTGCAGCGGCACGTCATATCTCATGGCCAACTCAGCGCAACGGAACAACAGTGTACCGCTGCACGTATAGGGAGCATGAGGTGCTACGACCGGTATGATAAGCGGGTGATCCTTCCATTTGCGGATAAACCGATCGCAAGCTTCCAGGCTCTCATCCCAGGATGCTGCATCCGGTGTGGGGTATTGCATGATGGTCTGACCGCATAATGCGCGCATTCCAGCACCCACAACCGCTTGAGCGATGGCGTCCTCGAAGTAGTACATATCGTTGACACAGGTCACCCCACTGCGGATCATCTCGGCACAGGCCAGTTGGGCACCCAGGGTGACAAAGTCGGGGGAGACGAAGTGCATCTCCACGGGCAGCATGTATCCATACAGCCAGACATCCAACCGCAGGTCGTCGGCCAGGCTGCGCAGCAGGGTCATGGGCATGTGGGTATGGGCATTGACCAGACCAGGCAGGATGGCGCAACCTGCACAGTCCACTGTTTCACGTGCCGTATAG
>JAJYKL010000161.1 GCA_021788625.1 Chloroflexota bacterium | reverse complement strand
GGGCTAAGGGCGTTCATCGCCGAGTGCAGATCATGCATCAGCGCGATGAAGTTGCCTGCCTCAGCAGCGGTCGGGCATTCCCAGTCAACGTCGATGCCGTCGAAGCTGTTGTCGCGCATGAAATGGGCGCAGGCAGAAGCAAAGTGCTGACGCAGGCCGGCATCCGCGGCAATGTGGGAGAGATCGCTGGCGAGGGTTGGTTCGCCGCCCCCGCCAACGGACATCAGCACCTTGAGCGCCGGATGCGCGCGGCGCAGCACGCGAAACTGGTTGACCAGGCCACGGTCTTCGCCGGATCCCACGTCAGTGCCTGGCACCAGACGCGGCAGGCGCTTCTTCTTCGCGGCCGCTTCGTCATTGAAGCGGCAGTCGTAGAAGCCACCCGCCTGCACCGGTGTGACAAAGGCGTAACTCACGTCTGTCAGTGCGTCAGCGGGCACGTCGGCCGGGAGGTAATCCCGACCGTACACGTTGTACTCAGCTTAGGTGACAACAAAACGCATCAAGTGACTAGCCAGTGTGACGGTGGGCGAGGGAGTGGGGATGCACCCTGAGAGCGAGAGTGCCGACGCGAGGGCGGCACTGATCACTTTCGACACGGCTACGCGAAGGAAACGGTTAGGCATGCCGGGATCGATTTACCCATTACGCACTCCCGGTTGACTGCGAGCGCAGCGGCGATTGACCATGCCCATCATCTATCTTCACCAAAGTTGCTAAACAACCAAACCAGCCCCGTGACAGAAACCTGCCGTTTATCCTGACATACTATCTGAGCCATAGATCGAGAAGGGCAGTACGGCGAGGAACGCCTTGCGTCAAACGCTGCACGCGATGACGGCATGGATGCGCTTGGCGAACAGATCAGCTATCTGGCTGAAGGAGGTATCAATATGCTTCCGCACACACTCACTAATGTGACAGATGCACTCGTCCAGCGGGCGTGTGCTGTTGCGTCGGTGAAAAGCTGTCAGGCTGATCCCGTTGCCGTCCTGCAAGACGTCGGAATAAGCACAGTCGGTATAGGCTGTGTTATCGTAGACCATAGCGATCTCCGGCCAGCTCATGTGAAAACAACTGGCCTGTGGATGCCGGCCTCGGCCCCCAGCGCCAGTACGACCTCGACTTGCAGGCTGCGAGCCGTCACCAGGACGGGGACGCCCAGGCTGTAGAAATAGCGTTGCTAGCCGGTATTCAATGATGTGATGTATTTAACTATGTTGACAAGGCGTTCAAGGCTCGCTAATACCGCCATCTTCCTCATGCACAACGCACCGGTCAGGTCGCCTTCCTCGCACGACCTTTAGTCCGATAGCGCGTTTAGGCGGTTTCCGTTCACCAGTGTGAACAATACAGGCAGTGTCAATGAAATCCGATCTGCCCACCTAGACTCTTCGGACAATGTGGTTGTCGTCATCGGCGTCTCAAACGAGGTAATATCGTGTGCAAACACCCATCAGGTATGGCGTCGCTCTGTCTGTGGTTCTATTACTCGCCTCCGGCTACAGCGGAATAACCGTGTGAAATCCAATCGTCAAAGTGACGTTGCCAGTCTCCGCACCGACGGAGACCGTGGCCCGAGTTAACACCGTGGCAACGCCGACAACCACACCCGAGCTGACCCCCATTTCGGTGGACCCGCTCCAAGCGATTGCCAACAGCGTTCATTCCTTTGGCACCATCACCTCGTATCGCATGACGGTGGTAATCACAGGCGGCACGCCGAACGAAAACAGCACAGTCAGGATCGAAGTCGCGGACAAAGAATACCACTTCGTCACATCTCGAGGACTCGAGTACTATCTCATCGGCAACACGTTCTACCTCAAACTAAGCGCCAACGGTCCATGGCATAAGCTGTCCGCGAACTCAGTGCAAGCAACGAGCGTGACCTCTGTGTTACTCGCCCCTCGGGAGAGCTTGACCAGCGCAATCGCAGTCCATAATGCTTCATTGGCTCGGACCGATGTCGTGGATGGCAGAAAGATGCTCGTCTATTAATACACACTCAGTGGTTCGCCGGCCAAGCTTTGGGTGGGCGCGGCGGATGGTCTGCACTACAAAGTGGAAGGCATCTCCAAAACAGGCGCCAAGATCACCCTGACTATTTCGGACTATAACGCGCAGATTGTCCTGACCCCTCTTATCTCATAAAGATAAAAACATTTTCCCGATTCACCACCACGGCAATCACAGTCATTATGCTCGTTGCCCGCGCAACACCCAGCGCGTCGCCGAGCGCGACATTTGAACTCACTCGCGCCGCAACGCGCACGGTTGAATCATCGCCGACGAATGCGCCTGTTGAAATCCAGACCGGGCCGCGCCGACCGCGGGGCATTTATGCCGAAGTTCACATTGACCTCATCGTAGACCAACAACAAAAGATATATCCCTCGATCACGCCAGCAGGATTGCACACGTTTATGAAAAATCTCTACGACATTCTCTTGGTGAATCCGGCTGACTCTGGGTTGGCGGTCGGCGTGAACTGGAGCAGACTCAACCCAAGTTCAAAGGAATACGACTAGAGTTGGCTCGACGATGCTTACACGAGTGTTGCTGCGCGGAATGCCGCCAACTCGGGTAAAACGCCAAAAACCATCCAGGTGCAGGTTTCCGCGGGATTTGGTTTGGGACGCCTCAGTGGCTATTGGATCAGATGCCGAACTGTGACGGGCTGTTTATAAGGCCACCGCAGAAACCGCCAGGCAACTGTGGAAAGGCAAGCTTCCTTGGATTCGTCGAAGGAGGTGGTGGGGTACTTACAATGCCATGGAACACGCTCTATAAAAAATACATTTCGATCGTTCCTGATGGCGTTCGCTGGGCGATATGGGGCGAACCCCTCCTTCGTCTCCATGGATGTTTCGGGACCAACCGCCGCGTCAACCGAGATGATCTTCCCATACAACCGCAACACTCCAAAGCAAACTCAGTTTGGGGGCATGCGGCCGGATGAGATGTGGCTTAAGCTGTTGTCTTTGGCTTACCTCGGCAAGCCAGCGTATCAGGAATCGGATCAGGCATTTATCGACGAGTGGGAAGTGGCGGTTGATATGTTTGGTGGTATTTTCAGTGGCGTGACGCTTGTTGCTACAACAGGCAATGGCATGCCGGACTTCAGCAATACAGGCTTCACTGTTCCCCCCGCAAACCAGGATGACTGCCCGACTCCCAATATGGATTGCGGTGCCGAGTCGACGATTCTCTCCCACTTTGTGGATCCCAGTGTTGTAGATGCCAACGCCAAAGCGACCCAAGGGAGCGGGATGCGGGGCAGCGGCGTTGGTGTAAGCAATTTCGGTGCAGCCGCTTCGAGGCAGCTGTCGCAGCGCACGACGCAACTGAAGTCGCCTACGGCGCAGATACTCGGCGGGATGCAGTTTGACACGTCGGTCGTGCTTGATTCTGTGATGGAAGGATGCACCACTCGTTTTCCACCTGCTGGCAAGGAAGGACTGGCACAGCACACTGACCTTACCGTTATTCCTGTCGCAGAACTACCATCGGCCTGTCTTGCTCCTGGGATCACTCAGGCAGGCCTGGCGGGCTATAAACAATTCGGCGATGTTCCGGCCAAGGATGTGATCTCGCCGCAGCAAGCGCTCTACAATGTACTGCGAGTCTTTTTTGAGGGAACACCGGCCGCCGACTCTTTTGGAGGTACTCGCGGCATAGTACCTGAATACTATTTGCAGGTCTACAACCAGGATTTTAAATATGCGACGGCACATGCAAATGAGCCAGCACGCGTCATACGGACTGACGGCACCAGCGTTATGATGACTGCGCAAGACCTGCTCAATCTGGCAAGCTTAAAACTTTATGAAATGCAGAGCCAAAGCAGACTCCGTAACTCACATCTTCAGTGGTTTTCTGATGGAGCACATGGTCGGGTCTGCAATGACCCGATGCGGGTTGGCTAACGGGGTCAGCGTCTTTCTCAACACCAGCGCCCATAGCGCCCATGATCCACCTGCCTGCGAAACAGCCGGCGTAACAGCGCGCCGAGTAGCTTCTTGAGCAAGAGATACTTGGCCAATGTGGCGAAGGCATGGCCTGTGTACTAGGTGCCGCTCACAAACGCGTGTAGCACGTCGATCTGGTCAAGCGTCGCCCTCATGGCGTTCAGGTCGATGCTGGCGGCACCGTTTATCAGGTCAGCGATTATGCACGACCTATCGCTACCCGTTAAGGTACGGTTCACATCTGCACTCGCTGCGGCTCCGCCATTGGCACTCTCACGGGTGCTTACTGGAGTTCTTAATGAACGAATCCAGATGTAAATGAGTCAGTGTTTTCTTATGGTCGGCCAGTAAGTTGTGGTTGCCGTGTCTCGTCGGGACGAGGCGCAGTGTCGCTCGTAGTTTCATCAGCGCAGGATAACAACGCAAATCATATGGCAGCCTGTAGCCGTTCGATCTCGCGCGCTAAAGTTTCCCACCCGCACCGTTCATCGACGAGTGCCGGTTGATGACTGGGCCGTACATTAGTAAGGGCATGGATGGCTTCGCACAGAGAGGGAACATCCAGCTCCCTGAGAGTATAAAGATCCGGGGACGACTCAGCCAGATTACCGATCAACCCGCTACTGACAATCGCAGGAAGGCCGAAGCGCTGCGCAAGGGTTAACGCCGCGCCTGGCGAGGTTTCGATGTACGGAGCCACAAAGACGTCTGCCGCCCGGAAGAACATTCCCACTTCCTCATTAGGAATGTATTGATCTCTCCATATGACGCTATCGCGCAAACCCAGGCGATCGATAAAACGTGCATAAAACGATTTATCTTCCCAACACTCCCCTGCCACCACAGTGCAGACTGGCCATCCCTGTCTTTTCAGCTCGGCAGCCGCTTCCAGCAATAAACGCAGGCCTTTGTATGGTCGAATAAAACCAAAAAACAGGACTACCGGGATATTGGGGGGAATGCCTAAGCGTTGGCGCGCCTGGCTCACTGGTATCGACTGGTTGGTCGGCAAGGTACAGATTGGGATAGGCACCTGCACCACCCTCGATCGAGGGAGCATTTCAAGCAGCCGTTGCCGATCTTCACTCGTCCAGGTGATGAAGGCGGTCCCAAAGCCTAGCGCAAAGCGCGAAAGCAACCGATCACCGGCATGCGCTTCATGAGGCAGTGTGTTGTGAATCATATAGAGTATCGGCACACGCCGGAGGTGGAGCAGCAGACCCAGTGCGGAGAACGCCGGCGCCCAATAGGGCGACCACCACTGCAATATGGCAATTTGCGGTTGAGCCGATGTGATGACGCGCGCCGTTCTCACCCAAGACAAAGGATCCAATGGGTCCAGTAAGTACTGCGTGTCTACCTTTAGCACCAGTTGACTTGGGTCTCTGTCCGTGCGGCCTGGATATAGCCAGGCTGGATACTGCCTGCGGAAAGATATAAGCGACACAGCATGGCCGCGCGAAGTGAGCGTTCTTACCAGCTCGACGGTATAGTGGGCAATCCCACCCCGGAATGGATACGTCGGTCCGACCACAACAGCCCGCATTGGGTAACCCTGAATAGCCAGCTCTAGGTCATTCTCCCACAAACGGCGCAGTTGGCTGCAACGGAACAGGCAACATGATCTGGCGTTTACCCTGGATAATAATGGTGGGCCGCCCAGATATGGTTTTCAGGCTAACTGATGAACCCGCCCACTCGCCTGTCAGGAACACGTCTGCAACGTCCAATTGCCCTTGGCTGGCGTCGATCATCAATTGACGGCCACTAGGAGAATAGGTATCGTCCACCCCTGTGGTTATGGAAGGATTTAACGGTAGGATCACTAGTTCAGCCGGGTTGTTGCCGCTGCGTAGTGTGTACCGCCCAGCGATGGGTGGTCGATTACCTGGAATGTGCCAGATCAGAGCAGCCTGGCCCCCAACTGGGCCGGATGCCTGATCTATGATTGCGACGGGTCCATCGTGGAATAGGTAGATCGAACGCGCTTGTGTCCATCCATGCCAGTCGCGGATAACCGTCGTGCTTTGATCCACCCGTACATCCGTCTGGAAATCACGCACCTCTGCGTAATAAGGTGGATCCTGTGCCCATACACTTCCCCCCAATAACGTCACGAGGACGGAGTCAAGCCCGGTGCGTTCGACTACCAGACCATTCAGATTCTCACGGGGGATGCGTTTGTCGCGGAAAGCACTTCTGCCCTGCGGCAGCCAGGTTAATGGCGGCTCGTTCGTGTCATCTGCTGCCAGCTTACCCTGGTCATATAGCAAAGTTACGGTGTTGGTCGCTTTATAACGATGCCAGCCCGTGAATCGCAAGTTCAGCAGTACATACATGGCCGGCATTCTCCAGCCATCGCGAAAGATGATTTTGTCGGGTCCCAGCGGTCCAGCTTCAGTGGGCAGACCTGAATCTCCATACAGCAGGCACGAGCCCTGGATTGGTGAGCTACCTGCCAGGTCTATTGGTTGCTCAACACCCGGTTGGGCCATGATCTGAGCTGAAGTGCTGGCATCCAGACTACGACCAGCCAGCCAAACATAACGCGGATCGTGCAACAATTCTGCACCCAGATAGCTGATCCCTGCAAGAGAGATCGGTAACGGGTGGTTATAACCTACTGGTGCACCGTCAGGTAGTGCCTGCAGCAGTAACCAGTCAAATGAAAGTTGTACTGTCAACGACTGAACGGGTGTACCAGCCAGTGATTGGTATAGCTTGTTGTCAATCCAAACCGTCTGATAAAACAGAGTGTCGTCGGTATCACGGAACTGCTGCAACCAGCCATTGGAGTGGCTGCCCAAATACGACTGGTTCATCTGCACCAATTTCACGGGCTCCGCCTGGTTGCGCTGAAATAAAGAGACTAGACCTGTTCCAATCTCCTGGTTGAGATAGGGGCCACTGGGGCGTGTGTCAAACGCCAGAGCATAAGCCCAATCCACCCAGTCGACATGGTAAATGTCACGGTTGATCTGCGTGAACCACTGCTGGATGAGTTGCTTCTCAGCAGGTGTGAACAGAGCGGGGTAGCGCTGTGTCACACGCTGATAGTAATACACACGCAACGCAGCATTGAACTGCCCATATTTAACACTGCTC
>JAJYKL010000042.1 GCA_021788625.1 Chloroflexota bacterium | reverse complement strand
CGTGGGCTGCGGCGGGGGCTGCGGCGCGGGATGCGGCGTGGGCTGCGGCGGGGGATGCGGCGCGGGATGCGGCGTGGGCTGCGGCGGGGGATGCGGCGCGGGATGCGGCGTGGGCTGCGGCGGGGGATGCGGCGCGGGATGCGGCGTGGGATGCGGCGCTCATGGCGCGATGCCTCCTCGTCTCGGACATTATCGACACGGAGCATCTGGCGCACGCGCGTGCGCGCATGGACGTGTGGCGCAAGGGCTACGGGTTGTGCTGCGACGTGGGTGGCGCACTATACGTCTACGGCGTGGACCAGGAGGCATGACGTGACACACTTCGTGAACCACCCGCACTACCGACTGAATTACCGAGAGAGCGACGGGAGCGCGCAGAACATCCCGACGGCGTTTAGGAAATCATGAGTAATACTGGGCCACACTTGTTAGATTTGTTTTGCGGCGCCGGAGGCGCTGCGATGGGATATAGCCGCGCCGGTTTCGAGGTCGTAGGGGTGGACATCGCTCCGCAGCCGCGCTACCCATTTGAGTTCGTGCTGGCTGACGCGCTGGAATACGTGGACGCGCACGGGCATGAGTTCGACGCTGTCCATGCAAGCCCGCCATGCCAGGGTTATAGCAGGATTGCAAATCTCGCATCCCGCACAGAACTGTGTGCTGCTTACCCAAAGTTGATCGAGAAGACGCGGCAGGTGCTGGCCAGTTTAGGCAGACTTTACGTGATTGAGAACGTGCCGGAGGCGCCATTGTTAAACCCGGTGATCCTGTGCGGATATTCGTTCGGCCTGCGTGTGTTCAGGCACCGCGCGTTCGAGTCCAACGTGCTGCTCATGGCTCCCTCTCACATTCGGCATCGCGAATCGGTCAAGGCGCACGGCGCCGGGCATAAGTTGGCCGTTTACACCAAAGATACCGCTCGTATGGCGACAGTCGCCGGGCATATGTTCAGTCGGGCAGTGGGCAGGAACGCGATGGGCATCGATTGGATGACCTGCGCTGAACTGGCTGAAGCGATCCCGCCAATTTATACCGAGTGGATTGGCGCGCAACTGCTCAGGGCATTGGAGATACATCAATGAGCCAGTCCTCTATGCCCTGGGTGAAGATTTACACCGAGATCCTCGACGATCCGAGGGTGGGAAATCTTACCGAGTCCGCACAATTACGTTATATCCAACTCATCATCCTGGCTGGAGAATGTGACGCGGAAGGGGCATTGGTCAGAGGGCATTATGAAAGACACGGACATTCACGTTCGGGATGAGAGAAAGCCCGGACACTTCTGGGCGGACAACGAGGTATACGACGTGTTGGCCCAACGGGTCGGCGTGTATGGGTTCGCGGTCTACATGGCACTGTGCCGTTACTCAAACAAGCAAGCGACATGCAACCCATCCTATGAGGAACTCGCCAAGAAGTTGGGCGTATCTCGCCGGACGGTCATCCGTGCCATCAACAGGCTAGAGACGGAAAAACTCATCAAGATCAAGCCGGTCTATAAGACGGTGCGCGGGAAGCGCCGCAACAGCGCCAACGTCTACACCATCCTATCGGTGAAACTGCGTAAGGATTTGGGTGAAATACCTAGTGACTGTGAGTCACTAGGTGGTGCATCTGTGTCACCACCTAGTGACTCAGGTGACCTAGACCTAGTGACTGAGGGGCACCCAAACAAGACACAAGAACAACAAGACACAGTGAACAAGTTATGCGCTGACGCGCCGCGCGAGACAACCGTAACCCCTATCTGCTCATTCATGTCACAGCGGCAGTCCGATCCATACGCGCCGCCCTCGTTCACGGCGGACTTCGCCAAAGACGTTCCATTGCAGGGCGCACAGGTCATAGAGAAAGGCAAACCCAAGGGCCATTCCGACCCGCGCACGGCACACCCGGCGATTCAGGCGATGCACGCCGTGACGAACCGATTCCCACCCAAGGAGATGTACGACCGGATTATCCAGAGCCTCGGAGATAAGCCGGACGTAGACAGGCTACGCGAGTGCCGCGTGGCTTGGTTAGGGCGCGGCTACAACCCTAATGCTCTGACGTGGGCGCTTGAATGGTACGGCAGGGGGGTGACAGAGCAGCACCACGCGGGAGCGAACGGGAGGCGAACAGACGAGCCGGCCGGGTTCGAGGCCATCCGGCAGGCGATGCAAGACCCGAGGTGGAACAATGGCTAGTTACCAGGAAGTCGGCAAGGTGCTGGGGGTGCTGGCCGCCGCGTACCCCAACTACCAGTTGCGGAAGGAGACCATCGACGCCTACGCGGAGGACTTCGCGGACACTGACCCGGACGTGCTGGCGGCGGCTGCGAAGCAGTCCCGGCGCGAGTGTGAGTTCTTCCCCACCATCGCTGCGCTAACCAAGCGCGTGCAGATGATCGAACGCCTAGCGCGCGGGCCTGGTCACGACGCGGCGGAGGCGTGGCGCAAGGCGTGCGAGGCGATTCGCTTCAACGAACGTGGCGTAGGGTATTGGCACAGTAAAGAATTGTGTGAACCCATTGCGATCAAAGCCGCCGAAGCCTTTGGGCTGACGCGTATTGCCGTGCGCCTGGAGGAGAACGCGGGTACAGACTTTGCACAATTTCGTGATACCTACAACTCGTTCACAAATAGACAGGCCGAGTTAGAACGGCTTCATCCTGCTGTACGTGTGCAAATCGAGCAATTGGCCGAACGGCTGAACATGAGTCAGCGGTTAAGCACTGGAAACAATGACAAAAAAGACTAGCGTAAAACCGTATCGCATGGATTACGAATCATTTTTACTTTCCAAGCAGATAAGCGCACGGCCTACGGGGTTTGATGTACAGGATGAGGCCATCAACCCCAAGCTATTCCCGTTTCAGCGTGCGGTTGTGAGATGGGCGGTGCACAGGGGCAGCGCTGCCGTCTTTGCCACAACCGGACTTGGCAAAACCGCAATCCAACTGTGCTATGCCGACATGATGCTGAAGGCGACGGGTACGGCACGTGCGCTCATTCTTGCTCCGCTAAATGTGGCTCGGCAAACGGTACGCGAAGGGCACAAGTTCGGGTATGACGTGCACTACATCCGGCATGGATCAGAGGCGGTCGGTGGCATCAACATCACGAACTATGAGATGGCGGACTACTTCGATGCATCGGAGTTTAGCATTCTCATATGTGACGAATCCAGCTTACTCAAGGCGTTGGACGGTAAGACGCGCAAGAAGCTGACAGAGCAGTTCGCTGGCACGCTCTACAAGCTCTGTTGTACGGCGACGCCGGCACCGAATGACATTACGGAGATTGCGAACCATGCCGAGTTTTTGGGTGTGATGACGCGGGCGCACATGCTGGCGCGGTTCTTTGTGCATGATGGTGATCACTCAACGTCATGGCGGTTAAAAGGACATGCCAGGACAGACTTCTACCGCTGGATGGCATCGTGGGCAATGAGTCTGAATTGGCCGTCTGACCTGGGCTTCGAGGATGACGGCTTCATCCTGCCGCCGCTGGAAATCAAGCCGCTCTGGGTAAATAGTGACTATCATCCCGATGGTCAACTCATTTTTACGGGACTGCATGGCATTCAAGACCGCATTGCCGTGCGGCGTGAAACGTTATCAGCGCGGGTTGAAGCAGCGGCGAAGTTGGTCAATGAGACGCCAGGTCAGTGGCTTGTATGGTGTGGGCTGAATGAAGAGTCTTCAGCGCTGGCGCGTGCTATTCCTGATGCTGCCGAAGTCGTCGGCTCCGACGAACCGGACGCCAAAGCCTCAGCTATTGAGGACTTCCAAGAAGGTCGCACGCGCGTGCTGGTAACCAAGGGAAAAATCGCCGGGTTCGGCCTGAACCTGCAAACCTGTCATCAGATGGCCTTTGTGGGTTTGTCGGATAGCTATGAGTTGTACTTTCAGTGCATCCGGCGCTGCTATCGGTTCGGGCAGACGGAACCCGTTACGGCGCACATTGTTCTATCAACGATTGAGGAAGGCATCTACCAGAATGTGACTCGCAAAGAATCGGAGGCAATGGCTATGAGCAAACAGTTGGTCGCGGCAGTCAGTGACTTTGAGCGGGCTGAAATTGGCGCAGTAAAGCCAAAGACATTTGAGTATCGCACAGAGGACGTGTCGGGTGAGAACTGGCGACTCATGTTGGGTGATAGCTGCGATAGGCTGAAAGAGTTGGAATCAGAAAGCGTCGGCCTTTCTGTGTTCTCACCTCCTTTTCAGGGCCTATATGTTTACTCACCTACGCCGCGTGATGTGGGCAATAGCAATACACCGGAGGAGTTTGCGTCCCACTTCGGATTTATCGCTGATGAACTGTTGCGCGTGACGAAGCCGGGTCGTAACTGTTGCGTTCATGTCGCACAGGTGCCGGCCATGTTGGTGCGAGACGGCTACATCGGGCTAAAGGACTTTCGCGGCGACGTGATTCGCCTGTTTCAGGAGCGCGGATGGGTGTATCACGGTGAAGTGTGTATTGATAAAGACCCTCAAGCGCAGGCTATTCGCACCAAGTCTAAGAGCTTGTTGTTCGTGCAGGTGCATAAAGATGCATCATGGAGTAGGCCGGCGCTCGCCGACTATATCCTTATCTTCCGCAAGCCAGGAGACAATGCAGAGCCTGTTTTGCCGGACATTACGAACAACGAATGGATTGAGTGGGCACGGCCTATTTGGTATGGCATCCGTGAGTCTGATACGCTGCAATATACGACAGCGCGTGAGGCGGATGATGAGCGCCACATTGCGCCGCTTCAGTTAGGCACGATTGAGCGATGCATCCGCTTGTGGAGTAACAAGGGCGATACTGTTCTTGATCCGTTCTGTGGGATAGGTTCGAGCGGTTATGAGGCGATTCGACTTGGGCGTCGGTACTTAGGCATTGAACTCAAGCCTTCGTATTACCGCGTTGCCGTCCGTAACTTGCAAGAGGCTGAGGCGCAAACTCATGCGTTGACCCTATTCGATATTACTAGCGAGCCTGTTAATACCGATGCCAAGGAGTCTGACAATGAACTTGCAGCATAGTCTTACTGATACGGTCAAGACGGTCGTGGAGTTTCGCACTCATACGGAATGGGCCGAGTGTGACGTGCGCGGGTGTGATGAGCCGGCAGTAGGTGACGTGACCATCGTCGTTCATGGGTTGACATTGGACAGTCAGACTACCCATGCACTGTGCGCGGCGCACTACGACTTGGAGTTGGCACGCTATCGGGCGCTGCCGTGGTATGACGTGCGGGAGGTGCCGGAGTGAATGGGCTTAAGCAGACCTCGACCTGTCCGGCTATAAGCGCGACTACCGCTCGCTGCTCGAACGCATGACGCTCGCGCGGCACTGGGCGGATGACGTGAACCAGCCGGAAGTGGCACGGGTGCAGGGCATCCGTGATGGTGCCTACTGGCTGCGCATCGCAGATGGGCGCATCATCGCCATTGGGAAGCGGCATAAGGCTAATCAGAGGGAGAAATAAATGAAACACGATTCACAACTTGTCGAAGAGGCGTATGCGTATGCTAAATCACGTGTTCGTCCAGAGTTTTGGGACGATGCGGTTGGTAATAGTATGGTCCATGACTATGCAGCCAAGCGATATGCCGAGCTGTCTGGCTTGGATTTAGAGCAGGTGGCCCAAGAGTGGGTGGTGCCCGGGCACTATCGCCTGTTTGGAGAGATTGATGGGTGGAATAGGGAGCGGTTCCTATAGTTAATCTGCCACCCGCTGAACCGCAAGATTATGGCCCGGCACCCCGCCGGGCCTTTTTGTCGCTATGGCACCCGCACCATACTGAACTCCGGTGAGTAACGCGCACCGTACACCACATCCAGGTTACCGCCGCTATATTGCGTCGCCTGACATTCCACGTAATCCCCTGCCGCCAGGTAATAAACGGTCGTCAGCGCCACATCCGTCACGCAATCCGAGCAGGCCGGTTGCGCCTGAGACGCGATGTATAAACTACCCAACCCATTGACGCGAAACGTGACTGAACGTGAGCCGGTGCTATTCTGTGCAAACCGGATGGATGCGCTGATGACATACCATCCGTCTGCGGGTGCGGTCAACCGTGTATTGTTCGTTGCGTTATCATGGCAGTTGCCGTCATCCCACCGCTCCTGGTTAAATGCCAATGTAGTAAGAGTGGCCGTAGTCAGCGTAACATTTGCATCGGCATATACCCGCGCACCTAACGCCGGCTCGATGCGCGTGATAAATTCACCCACCAGGCGTTGGATCAGTGCCTTTAGAGTATTCCCCTCGAATAGCATCAGTAGAAATCTCCCATGCCAATGCGACTGAGCTTCATTTGCGCCGGATCGGCCACCTGCGGGCGTAATATCAGTTGTGCGGGTGCCGTAAAAATAGTTTCGCCAATCAGGAAACTCCGTGCATTGGCTAAATCATTCGAGTAGACCACCGCATCGGGCAGAACATCGTCGAATGTGATCACCCTGCCTGGCAGTACCAGCCAGGGCGGCACGCGCACCCCAGTTGTTGCGTCGTAGATCGCCTCCAGCGTGTCCAGTCGATGTGCATGATAGGCCGTTCCGGTGGGCTGTTCAAAATAGTATGGCCGACCATTCTCCAGTAGTTGTATGAAGTACCGTAGATTATTCGAGCCACCTAACTGGCACAGATAGTCCAAATATTTCTGCGCCGTGATGCGAGAATCAATATATTGACTGGTGGTGCGGGCATTAGCGTTGATCTGCGATTGATCTGCATTCGCGAACTGC
The DNA here is from genome assembly GCA_021788625.1 of Chloroflexota bacterium. Classification (GTDB taxonomy): domain Bacteria; phylum Chloroflexota; class Anaerolineae; order J036; family Brachytrichaceae; genus CAIXPS01. The sequence goes on along the minus strand of JAJYKL010000042.1, from coordinate 27,820 downwards.
GCCACGCCAGTCGAGGGGTTGAGGGCGGCTTTGACAATCGTATCCAGACTGGCCATCGCAGAAGAGGCCGTTTGCACATAGAATCGCTTGTCCAGTGTTTCCCAGATGCCAACACAATCTACCGTCACGGAGAGCAAGCTCTTGCCGCTGGAACGCACGCCAAAGCGTTGCGTTGGCACAATCATCCCCATGCCGAGCGTGAGTGCGCCCCCATGCTGGGCACCCGAGTTCATGGCGATGGCATTCTCGTAGTAGGACAGTAACAGATCGCGCAGATTGATGGCATTGGCGTCCGATACGCCCCCGATGGGATACAGTAGTTCACGCATGCCATACAGCGCCTGCGTGGGCGTGTAGTCTGCGGCTGGCGTGATGGTAGTCGCCCCATAGACTGCGTTATTCGAGGCATCGTAGGTCAGGGGCGCATAGCGCACCCCAACGTGGTTGTACACATTAGCCAGGGAGCGTGAAACGCTGGATGCGCCGTCGTCAATCGTGATGGTATAAATCAGCCCCTCCCAGCAGATCAGGTCTACGTTGCCGGCGTGCGGCGATGTGAATACAATGCGTTTGCCGAGATAGTCTGCCAGGATCTGATAGGCTTTGACTGAATTTACTTTCAGACTGAATGTAGCGGTGGCGTAGCCACCCTGCGCCTGGCTGGTGAAGCTGAATGCGCCATCGATGTAGCGTGTGATATTTTCCTGGAAGGTCTCTGAAGCATCGGCCACCACATTATTGGTAACGAGTACATCCAGGCGATTATTCATGGCTATGCGGCTCCACGCGCAAGTACGTACCTGTTGTGGGCATAGACATTGATCGCGATACGATTGTTCACGCCATCGAACACATTGGCAAAGCCAGCGTCTCCCACCATCCAATAAAGTTCTCCACCCAACCCCAGTGGCAGATAGAGATCGCCGGTTGTTACTGCCTGCTGGTAAACCGAAAGGCTGGATGATCCCACCACAACAGAGGCTCCGCCCATGGCATTTGGCAATATGTTATCGAACTGATATAGAGCAGTTGAGAGGGAGGCTCCCACGTGCTGAGCCGTGAGCACGTATTCATCCACCGGTATCAGGAACAGGCAATCTATATCCAGGCTGCCCGTACCAACAAGGCGGCCGGCCTGAATATATATTACGAGGTCTGCCGTGCTTGCCAGCCGTTTCAGAGTATTGCCGGGCAGTACTGGATGGTCTATGATCCCCAGATCGATCATATGCCAGGTCGTGCTGGTGACTGTGACGGAAGCATTGTTCGTGATGCCTGACCCGCTGGTAGTGCCATAGTTGGCAGCGAGACTCACGCCCGTGCTGGCTGCGGTCAACTTACAGCGCGCGAAGCAGCGATACGTCCCGCTCCCGGCTGTTGCATTGATCGTCACGCGTGTTACGCTATTAGTGTTGGTGGCGAAAGTACAGGTCACCTTGGTATTGCCTGCCCCGCCAGGTGAAGCGGTAACATCTGTTGTGGCGGTGGTATCCTGACCCATTGAACCGCTCTCAGCCTCCTGCACACCCGCCGCATTATAGAGACTTCCCCCGCGCGCAGATGAGCGATATCCGACAAACACGCGGTCAAAACTGTTGCCACCACCCGGGGCGATAGCGATCTGGAGGACGCACAAGGATGGCAGGTCTCCATTGTTGCCCGAAACATTCAACACTCCGAAATCACTGGTGAAGGTGCCCCAATCGATGAGCAATGCCCAGTCGGTGATCGTGGTAGAGGGGACGGGAGCGAAGTTACGCCAGAATGGTTCGCGTTCGATCAATAGAGTTATGCCGCGAATCTGCGAGCTGGCCCAGGCCTGGGCCAGCCACTGATCGGGCGGTGTAACAAATCCTCCCTTGATGATGCTGTAACTCGTGTTGGTGGAGTTCTGCGGTTTCAGGGAAATATAACTGGGCGTGCGTTGGCCGGGCTTTTCGATATAATCACGCGCCCTGTCGACCAGAATATACAGTCCACGCAGTTTCGCAATGCAGTCATCTGCCGAGGTGCCGATCACATCCAGTGTGTAGGTGTCCACTGCGTTCTCGCGCCGGCTGTGCACTGTGAGCGAGCCATCGGTGTAGAGCGAGGAATTCTGCACCATGTCCACAATACCGGGATCCGATGCATAACCCGTTAGCATGTAACCTGGGTTAGACTGGAGATCCAATGTGGTGCCATCGGTGCCATTGTAAAGTGTCAGTAAATGCGCCATGGTTAACTCCCGATTGCTGCGTGTAGAGTGGCCGTGCGAGCCGAGGCAAGAGTGGCACTCGATTTTACATTGTGCACCAACACGCCGCCCGCATAATAATTGTGCAGCTCGTCAACCTCGATGTTGTAGACCGTCTGGCGCGTACCGGGCTGAATGCGCACGATGCGAATAATTTCACCATTGCTGGTCTGGAGGCTGGCATCCACTCCCAGATCGCCTGCTCGCAGATACGTGCCGACTGCTGGCGAATAGATCATATGTTCAGCGGTTGTTTCGATACACCTGCCATCCTCCAGGTACAGCGTCAGCGTCAGCGCGTCTGGATGCACGAAGGTGCGTGTAATGTGGCGGGATACTCGTTCAAGCTTTCCGTGATCATAAGCGTAGACCCGGTCTGCATCATGTAACATCTCAATGGCCTTAGGTCCGTCCGGCGTATCAACCAGCGTCCCGGCCACAAAGCAGGCTGGCGGGGAAGTGGTAGGTGGATTATAGGTGGCGTTGGCTGTGACCGTGACGGTCTTGTTATTAACTGCTGCGATAAGATTGATCAGGTTCTGCACGTCGCTGGCGCCATAGACGTTTGCGCCGACCGAAACGCTTTTGCCGCCCAGATTATTAATCGTGCCCTCTAAATTGACGATTGCCCCGATTGCCCCAGTGGTGTTGATGTTATTGATGGCGCCTTGCAGGTTGCCTATTGGCCCTGTTGCTCCATTGGCATTGTTGCCAATATTGACAATACTGGTGTTCAGCGAATTGGCGCTCGATGAGGCGATCCCAGCGCTCGAACTCAGGTTGGCCATCCCAACGGCTACGTTGTTGAGCTTAGGTACAGATGTATCGGCGGTAGAACCCACCGCCCCGATGCCCGATTGAAGGTAATAGGCACTCGAATAGCCTCGATCGGCCGCGTCGCGAAACTGATTGGTCTGCTGTTGTAATTGATCTGTCTGTCCAGCGGCTTGCTGGGCCGCCTGCTCTACATCTTTGACCTGGCGATAGTAGACTGCGCCCTGCTGCCCGGCGATGATGAATGCCTGTGCACTCGATAGGTTGCCGGTGGCTAAACCTGATACGGCACCCACCACCTGATCGAGTGTAATCTTGTGATCGGCATAGGCCTGACTCAGTGCAGCGGCCGCGCGTTGCGCCTCGAATCCGCTCACACTTAACTGGCCAGTGGCCAGTGCGACGGCATCCTGCGCGACCTGTGCGGCCTTTAATGGCCCACTCTGCGCCGCGAAAGCGCCCGTCACGCTCTGGATTTGCTTCGTGAACTCGGCTTGCGCAGCCGCGGCATCCTTGGTGGCCTGCGCCTGCTCCTTTGCGGCATCCTTGGTGGCCTGGATTGCCTTCTCGTCGGCTTGCTGGGCGTCGACCGCCTTCTGACTTGCATCGCCATATTCCTGAAATGTGACCGTGTCGTTCTTGACGGCCTGATTCGTCTGAGCGGCTGCGCTCGTCAGTGCCGTTGCGGACTGCGTGTAATCCTGCATCTTGCTCGCGGCCGTTTCGGCTGCTGTGGCTACGCTCGTGACGGCGGGGTGAAGTGCCTGGGTGAGTGCCAGTTGTATTTTCAGTTCGGGATCAAGGTTTGACATGGCAGTCAGCATGCCCATCCAAGAACTTTTGATCTGATCACCTGTACTGGCGCTCAGATGACCCGTGTGTACGAACTCCTGTAGAGTGCTCCCCAATGTGCCAAACCCTGATGCGGCTTTGGCAGGCAAATCGATGATCGACAATACAGCCTTATTGATATCCAGCAATATGCCGATCACCCCAGGGCCAATGCGTGTCTGCACCGCTTCCCATTCATCATCCAATTCGCGCTGCGATTGCTTGAGGCGGAACGCGGCATCCACCGTTTTATCGCCGATCACCGTGCCCATCTCGCGCGCCTTTTCGGTCATGTCTGCGATGCCACTCGATCCCTGCAATAGTACGGGCAATAACTCCGCCCCCTGCCGCCCGAACAGTTGGATGGCCAGTGCTGTGGTCTCGGCACTCGGCCCCATCTGCTGGAATTTGTCGGCTATTTTCGGCAACAGTTCGTTCAACGGCAGAACCTTGCCCGAGGCATCCGTGGCCTGAATGCCCAGATTATTTAGGACTGTTCCTATAGCCCGGCCACCTGTCGCAAAGTAACCGTTGGCATCCGTGGCGCCCCCAATCGCCCTGGCGAATCGCGTATACATGAGCGCGGTTTCGTCACCACTGATTCCCATCTGCTTATCAATGGCGATGAGTGCTGATGCCTGCTCAGCCGTCATGCCGGTGGCGTTCTTCAATCGCAGCACCTGCCCCGCGAGTGCCTCAGTGTTGGTGACGGACGTAGCCAGGAAGGAACCGACCGCACTGCCAATCGCGCCCACCGGACCAGGGATAGAGGACAGTGCATTAACCAGTCCCTGATAATTGCCCGTCAATGCTTCGAACCCGACCTGTGCCCCCTCGCGAAGTGTGTTAAATGATTCGGCAAACCGCTCATTGGCGCTGGTTGCCTCATCCGTACTGTTCTGCGCCTCGGCCGTGCCCGACTGAAGTGTGCCGACGGCCTGCTCGAATGCCGATGAGAAGGCATCATGCAATTTAAGCAGAACTTCTACGGTATTATTCTGTGTCATCGTCCGTCCCGATCATGCTGTGTACATAGGCCAGAATATCGCTCACTTCCCAATCCTGCCAATCGTCTAAATCCTCCGGCGTGTAATTTGTCATGAAGTATCGGTTTATTAGGCTGATGTCAAAGAGCTGCGCCAGATGTAGATTATCTGTTCTAAACACATGTGCAGCCTTTCCCTTTATAAGGGCGGCCGCGATGCGTGTTTTTTTATGCGCTCCTCCGCATATCGATTCCAAAGCGTGATGATGTAGGGGAGTTGCGGCTCTTCGCCATTCGTGATGATCCCTACCATCAGCCACACCCATACCTCGTAAGGCAACTCATCGAGCACCGCACGTACATCCGCGTTATCTGTTCCCAGCACCTCGCCCACACATTCCAGCCAGGCCGTGCCTGTAAGACTCAGATATTCGCGTCGCAGGCGATAACTCGGATTGAGCAGCACCCGTACCATCATGCCCCGATAGAGTTCGTCGTATTCGCCCAGGTCCAGTTGCTGATAAACGTATTTGCTCTTATCCATTAAGGCACCGTTGCAAGTCCCTCCTCCACAAGCAGAAACGTGAGGAACTGGGATGCCACGGCATCCCAGCGAGCACGTAGATGGCCTACCACGATGTCGTTACCATTCTGCTCGCCGAGCTTGTCGAATTTCTCCCATTTGCCTGCTGCCGTGATCTGAAACAACTTGGTCGAGTAAGATGATCCCGCCGTGGTTAGATTGCTGCCCTGCCAGGTGATCTGGATCAGGCGCGGTGTCTGTGCGCGGAAGGCCGCCTTCTCCGCAACGGCCGAGGTCTCGTGCTCGAAGGTCACGGCAATCAATGCTTCCGGGTCCGTGCATTGCACGAACGAGAAATACACATTCCCGTCGGCGGTGTACTTGGGAATCAATCCCGTCTTGAGGCTCATGTTAAGCCCCAAAAACGTGGCGCTTTTAAGGGTCGTGCCTGCGGAACTTGCCACATTATCAATGTAGAGTTTGCCCTTCGAGAACGGGATATCCTCCACTGCTGGTAACGTGGGCGCATCGAAGGTGGACGGCTGCCACTGCCGCCCATTCCAAACCTGCGTGACCTTCAGGCCCTCACCGCCATTACCGCGCAGCGTCAGACTGGTAAGGAATCCGTATTCCATGACCTCTGCCGCCTGGTTATCACCGGCCTTGATGGTCTTGGTCTTGACCGTTGGCAAGGCATTGGTCGCCACCGGATAGGTATAGATGTGATCGCTTCCTAGTCCATCGGTGGCACCTGTATTCACCAGTTTCACGCCGCACTCGAGGGGATGCAGCATCTGCTCGAATGTGGCGTTTACCTCATCGAGCTGAATGCCTGCCAACCGTTTCGTTTCCACGGTGCGATCACTACCGGATATGAGGCCCACATCCTCGACCGGAAATTCGACGACTCGTTCATCCTGGCCTGTGCCGCTGCCGCGCCAGATGGTGGTTGCGGTTACGGCTATGCCGGCGGTGGTCTCACCGCCAAATTGGACCTGACGTAATTTTCGGACACCATTGCCTGCCATTATTTTTGCTCCTTGATCTCACTGGGACCGGGCTTAATAAAATGAGAGCCACACGGTTGCTCTCTCTCTACCACAAGCGTATCGAATAGAACGTGTCGCACCCACTCACGCTCCGCTGGTGTGCACACGCGCAGAAAGCGCCGAATTAATTTCAGTGCCTGGCCGATTTCTTCCTTGGTCGTCATGTTCACACTCCTGTCAGTAGCGTCTTGACTCGCACCTCAAATCGCCAGCCGAGCGTGATCTGGCCTGTCGGCGGCGCACCCCAAGTCATGTGGCCGAAGGCGCGTGTGGGGTTGCCTTCGATGGTGCTAACATTGCCACCCAGCGTCGGGTCAGCGATGATCTTCGCGAAGAACAGATCGCCGTAAGATAGCATCGCAGCCACATCCTTGGGCAGCACGGCACGCACGCCATGAATCTCAGTGCAAATTGTGTCCAATGCGAAACCAAAGCCAGATGATTCCTGCACCAGTTCACCTGCCGTCACGAATGAGACGACAATCGGAAACTGGTTGAATGATTCGGGCGGGTACGCCGGGGCTTCCTGGATGCCCGCAATCCCAGCCGCCAGAGTTTGCATGTATAGCAGTGCAGTGGTAAGGCTCATAATGCAACCCTCTGGTACTTTGGCAAATCCAGTACCTCGGCCACGTCACGGTCGAGCTTATTCACATATTTAAGCTGGCCCAGTTCTGCGATAGCCCCTACATCGGCATAGGCCTGCTGGGCGCGCTTAAACCAGCGCACAATCTGTATTTCACAGGCCTGCACTATTTCATCCGGTGCCGTGGTAGAAAATCCGAATGGCCCCGTCACCCGAATACCCCGATAAAACGGATACCAGAATTTCTTGAAACTGGTCAGGATATCGATGTGCAGTAACGTATAGGGTAGCCCTTCCAGGGCTGCGTTCTCCGGCACGCACCAGTACCAGCTGGGATCGTAAACGGTATAACTGGTGGATAGGGATGGATTGGCAGCCGTCTCGTTGACTGCCACTTCAGTTGGCAGCCCGGCGATCTCGTCAATGGTCAGATCCTGATTGCCAAAATTCTGGCTGCCGAATGCGAGGACACCGTGCCCACGACTGTCGGCCGTGTAGTAACGTATTTCATTGGTTGAGCCTACTGCAAATGCACCCGGGGCGCGCCCCAGTTCACTGTCGATGAGGCGGCTCACGCGCGTGATCGCTACCCCCAGCGCAGCATCATAGGTCGTGCCCCAGGCTACATCAGGCATGTCGGCCTTGAGTTGCACGAGCGTCAGATAATCGTTCGGAGTCATTCGGTTGCCTCCGTTAGCACTGATTCGAAATCGTCCGGGAACCCAGCACGCGATCGTTCTGCATAGGTCTGCTGATCAATCGCATACCACTGCTGCCCGCGCCGATACGTATCATCCATCTGTGCCTTGTTCCAGAGCGGATGGCGGTGTTCGACGTAGGCCTCTCGTGCAAAAGCGAATTTGCCTGCACGTTTGGCTCGTTCCGTTGCCTCTACATCCAGATACCACGAGTGATAATGCGGGATCGCGAGCACTCCCCCGTTGTGCGCCCTGCTGTATTCGCGCGTCATCATGTAATGGGTAGCCAGCTCTTTCCCATCCATGTGCCCATCGTTGAAGCCGATGAATCCCTGATTGGGCGTGGTGAGCGCTTTTTCAAGCCATCCATCACCCCATTCCAGATCATCGGCACCCAGCACCAGCCAGTCCCCCGATGCCGCATGCGCGCCCAGGTTCCATTTCTCTACTGCATTTTTCGGCTCACCGGACAACACTATCGGCGTGACGGGCGTGGCTCCGATGGCATTGATGCTGGCAGCGTCGTCTTCATCCAGTACGATCACCGTCTGCACATCATGCCCTTGCGTAGTTGCCTTTAGCCCATTGATACACTTCTTGAGCTGGTCTGCGCGCCCGCGCGAGGGGATGACTACGCTGATTGTCGGCTTATCTGTCGAGGTGGGCACCTGGGATACTTTGTCATCAAGCGAATGTTCCTTTTTGATCAGTTCCGGATGATCCTTCAGAAACTGGCGCCAGGACGTGTCATCGATCTGGGCGGTTGTCAGATGCGGGCTGATCAGGCCGAAGTCTATTTCGACAGGGATCCCCGCTGCCTCACACAATCGGCAGAAGTACACGTCCTCTGAAGGCGTCGAGCCGTCCGCGTTGTAGGGATAGCGGAAGAAGGGTGGATGGTAGCCTGCCACCTCGAGTTTATCGAATACTGAACGCTTGATCGCAATGGCCGCCATGCCCGCGAAGGTCACGCGCTCGCGCGTGGGCGTCCACTCGGACACCTGGTAGAGTTCGCCATCCTCTGTGCGTACATAGGCCTGCGGATCGTAGGGCTCGCTGCGTCGGAATGCCAGGCACGCCACTACCGGCACGTCTGCTGCGACCAGGCGATGCACAATATCCGGTGGATGATCATGGTCGCCATCCAGCATCACCAGCGTATCATCCTGCTGGGTGGTAGCCTGGCGGAAGCTCTTCACAGCGTTTGAGCGCGCCACATCAGTACGGCTATAGGGCAGGTGAATCAGTGCGTAATTGGAGTGCCCACAGGCGTGCGCCACGCGCAGCAGCGCATGAAAGGCAATGTCCGTGCCCACCCCTGTACGTTCTACAAGCGGCGCGACAAATACTTGCTTTGTCATATGCCTCCACAGGGCGCGAATCCTATATCGCGCCCTGTCCATGCCTGACTGAACATCGTTGCTACTTTATCTCCAGGTCCACCAGAGCCTGCACACTGAACGTAATGGATACGCCCGTGCCTGAAAGCGTTGCGACGGCACGCATATAACGATTGGTTGTCTTCACTCGCCACTGCACGATCCCGGTGGTCGTCGCCGTAGCCGGATAACTGGCCGTATCCAATGCGGTATAGGCGCTGGTAGATGTCCCCGAATCGATCTCCACGGCGAGTGTCCCAGCCGTAGTGACTGCGCCAATATCGGCAATGATGGTCATCTCGCGCCCACCTGGGTTGAGATAGCCTTTCAGATCCACATCCGCACCGGTCTGCGTTGTGGTTGCGGCGATCGGCGCGACCAAATCCAGTGCCTTGATTGCTGCTTGATACATGTTATTTCTCCTTTTAGCTAGCCTGCATCATTCGGAAGCGATACGGCTCGATCATCAGTCCACCCACACGCGCCTTGGCCACCAGCAGTGTGATATTCGTTTCCTGATACAGGTAGGCGTTGCGCTGGATGGATAGACCCACACGATCCACGATCAGATAGCCTTTGCAATCACCAAACAGGATCGGATAGGTGCTTGCACCAATATCCGGTGCGAATTCGCTCACGCCAATGACCTTGCCCTTGATCGCATCAGCCTCCCCCATTTCCAGGCTGGCCCCTGTGAGTTCCTTGATCAGCGGTCGCTTCTGGCCATCTACCAGGTTCTCCGCGGCCTCCAGCGTGCCCGAGTTCATGACCCAGATAGATGTAGGCAGTTTACGGTATTGGATGGGCGTGCCATAGTACACATCCAACAGTCGCTTACCTGACCAGGCGTCCGATGAGGTTGTGATTGATGCGCTCGTGCCGGAATTGACAACCGTTACATTATTTTTGGTGTCAAAAGCGCCGAGCGGTTGTGCCACGCCGGTTCCCACCCAGAAGGCATAATCCTCACCCAGACCGAAAGCTTCACCAATCAGATCCTGGCTGTCGCCTACGATGTCGAAGGCGGCATCCTCGATCAGGTTGTTGCTCATTGGCCAGGTTGCCATAGCCGTATCTACACGCACTTGCAACAGACCATAAACTGGATCTGTCACTCGTGTCGTTGTGGCCAGGGGCGGCACCTCACCTGCCCAGGTCACACGGACGGGGCTCGTCCACTTGTCGTCCGTCGCGTAGTTCACACGCGGGAATTGCACCAGGTCGCGGCTGGACTGGATCACGCGGCCATACTGCCGCATAATGGCCGTGATCGCGATCTTCTTGATCAGCGTGGCCTGGTAATCCGGCGGCACCAGGAAGCCGCCCGCCGTGTCGATCCCTTCAGAAAGCGTCTTGCGATCATTCGGGCCCACTCCGTCCAGCCCTTTGCGCAGATAGGACTCAAAAGCAGGGCTATAGTCCTTCTCCACCCGTGCAACGGCTTCCGGCACGTTGTAGCGCACCGAAAAATCCCTCTTGGTCGGATGCGCGACCTTTACCTCACGCCAAGATTTGGAATCTACCGGTGCATTACCCTCATTCGGTCCAGCCTGCCGCCAGCTTACAGGTGGCCGCGCCGGATCGCTGAAGCTCTCATCACCGCCCTCGATGCGGCGCGCGGTGTCGGCCTGCGCCTTCCAACTGTCGCATTCGCCGAGCTTGGCATCTACGGCATCTAGCTGCACCTTGCTCGGCGAATCGCCTAATGCAGCCTGCAAAGACTTCGCCTCATTAAAGAGGACTTGCGCCTTTGCGTACATCTCTTTGCTGTTCATCATTTACCTCACCAGAAATAGATCAATCTCTCGTTGCATCATTCGCATGCGTCGATTGAGCCTTTCAGTGAGTGCCTTAGGAGTTTCCTCCTCCGGCGGCTCGGCTGCGTCAATCAGTTTCTGCAATGCGCTTACGGCATCTCTAAGGAGTGTTAAATTCTGCTTTGACAGCACGCGTCCCTCCTTGAATTCATGCATGAGCGCATCGAAGTTGGAGATCAGAACATCATCCGACATGCCGCGATATAAGGACAACGACTTAGATAGGTTCATCGTTGCTGCATTCATGCCCCAGTTCACGTCCGAGGTGTCCCACAATCTGATCTCGCGCAGATTGCGAACGGCTCCTTTGCCCTCCACATTCTCGAAATCGAATTTGACCGGGTCGTACCCGATGGACATCTCATCGATGGCTCCAGCCTTGATGCCTTGATAGACCTCATCGGCTCGCTCATTGGGCAGATACGTGCGCGTGACCTCCAGGGCACCCATTGCCTCCGGACAACGCGCGAGCATCTCTTGAGGCAACTGGCCGCGTCCGACTTCCTTGATATCCTGAATGGTGGCGATGGGTGGACTCATCGCATCATGCATCCATAGATGTTTAATGCGCTGGCTGTTCTCGGCCAGCGTCTTCCCATAAGCACCTGGCCAGATGCGATCCCCGCCATCATCCACATTGCCCATCACCGATGAGAGGCCCGTTACGGTACGATCATTCACGGCCTTAATGAAACTCATTCCGGCCTTGGTCTGGTATCCTGATATCCACGATTTGGGGTTGAGCTTCTCCATGTAGTGATCGATGACCTTCTGCGCATCCTCCTGCACGGATTTAGGGATATCGGTCTGCGACAGTCGCGCGGCGCAGTTGCGCACGCCATTGCCGATGGCAGTTGGCTTGCCGTCCTCGATGCGTGCGAAGGGCAGTTTGTAACTACCTTTCTTCTCAGGGTCATCCGTGTCATACACCAGGAAGCAACGTTTGGCCTTGTCCGGCTCGGGTGAATCGCCATTGAAGCCGGCCCATGCCCAGATGGAGGCCTGCGCCTCGCCGCCGTCCCACGTCGCATCCCTGACAGGCAGATTACGGTCTGCGCCCACCTTCCAATTTGCCATCATGCGCCTCCATTAGTGAAGAATTGCGCCAGTCGCCGTGATGCACTTTGCATCACCTGCGGCAAGGCCTTTTTAATTACCGCCTGTAACGTCCACCAGCGCCCCGCATGCATGTGTGCCTGGCGGTTCGCGTCGATGACATAGGGCGCATAGATCACATTCGAGCCGATCACACCTACTACGTCGCCACCCAGCGGGCGTACATCAGTTGTGATACTGCGCCCCAGAGTGCCCGTGCGCCGATAGTGTGACCCGGATGGGGGCGCGGGATATGCGGGTACTGTTGAGTGCACGTATAGGATCGCTTCGTTCATAACCGACTGCGCCTCACTGGGAAACTGGCTCATGACATGTTGCCAGCGTGCGGCCAGTTCATGCGCCCCCACCATTGTTGCGCTAATCATTTGATTCCCTCACAACGGGCTGGATATAACAGCGGCATCTTGGATGGGCTGGCGGACCATCATATTCATTGCCGAACTGCTCATCGAATCCGGCCTCTTCACCATCCAGGTCTCCACAAATCGGACATACGAGTTCATCCTCTGCTGTCATCCACCGTCGTGCCGTAACGACTCCGCTTGCCTTCCACGTCGCCGTGTTCCCTTCTGCATAGGCGCGTGTGACCTCGGTGGTTGCGATCATGTCCGCTCTGGTCGGTCCGAACATCGGCGCGAGTGAATCAATCAGTGCCCCGATGGGCTGCCCCGATTCCATCCAGGCGGTGATCTCGTCCGTAACAAACTTATTGCTTACATCGGTCAGGCTGGTGGATAGTTGCAACGTATAATCACGTGCCCAATCAACCACCGGCTGGTTCACCAGCGCCCAATCTACGCCCACCCCCACGGTGGATAGCAGCGCCTCCAGCGATGTGCCGGCCGCTTCGAGTGCAATATCGCGAAGTGCCGGGAAGAGCAGCGTGTAAAGCATAGCCTGCTCATTGATCCAAAATGTTGGAGGAAGCGTTCTCACGATGTAACCTCATTCACCATCGCGGCCCACATTTGCGCCTGCGTCACTCCTAGTGCCGTTATCAGTCCGTCCATCAGCGCGCAGTTGCGTCGCACCTAACTTCGCCAGTTCGCGCGCCAGGGTGGCTTCGAGCTTGTCGCGGTCCTGCAACTTAGCCATGGTTTATAGGCTCACAAATGCCTGGTCTCTCGCGCACTCTCAGTCCGCCATCAGTCGGGCGGCTCGCAATATATATTGCAGCACTTGCAGTATCACCAGCAGCGCCTGGGCTGTCGTGCGACCGGCGATCCAGGTGCTCAATTGGGATGGCGTCGCGATCAATAGGGACTGGATGATCGCATCTGCGCGCAGGTTCGCGAGTGCGACATCGGCATCACCCGGTGTGTAGCCGAGTGTTACCTCGGCACCATCCTTTTGCAATCCGCCATCAACCACGCGGTAGGCGTCGCGATTCACTAGCAAGCCGACATGCAGTGCGTCGGGTAACAGTTTCTCGTCCAACTCTAGCGCGGCCATATACACAGGCGGCGCCGCCTGTGCCACATAGGCATCGAACGCCGCTTTCGGCTGCGTCAGATCCACGGTCACGATCTGGCCCTCGAAACCCGCATTGGTGCGGTAGATGATTAGCATAGGTAATTCACCCCCTGCTCTTGAAACTTCTGGTATGCCATGCGCTAAAGGCCAAAGGTCAAAGATCAAAGGCTCATCACCTGGCCGGCCGGAAGCCGTAGCCCGGGCTGGCGTGGCTGGGAGAGTCGGTGGCGTCCGCCGCACGCACCCCTGCGATGGCACCGTAGCTCCAAAGGCCACCGACCAGAAGCATAGCCGGAAGCCCACTCGTATAGCCTCCCGTGTCAGAGTTGTACGCCTGGCCGCTAAAGTTATAGGCCCCGTCACTCTCATAGCCCCAACTGACGTACGTGCCGGGATTACTCGTGAGTAGCCCTCCAAAGAAGGTGCCCACCCACTCCCATATGTTGCCCACCGCGTCGGCGAGTCCCGACGGTGCGAACCACGAGCGACCGCTTACCACGGTGCTATTGAGCGCCGTGCGTGGCCCCGTCCCGGTTAGTGTCCGCCCGCCGCAGGTCGGATCAGCCTGGCCTTGCTGCACACCGGTGGTGTTCCAGCCCGGCGGCTGCGTGGTCGGCAAACTGGCATCGGCCACGTTGTCGGTATAGGTAACTGTGGTGTTGTCAGCAATCGTTGCCAGCAGATAGTATATGGAGCCGTCGTGTTTAGTGCGGTAGAGTTTGCGCGCAGTCGTACCTGCTGCGCCGGTCGGAATCGCACTCAGCGCGATTTGGCCGTTGGCGGTGTAATCGACCACCGTCGTCCCGGCGCTGGTCGTGCCTGCCGTCGTTTCGCCGGTCACGTTGACGAGCGTCACCTCGTACTTGTAGACGCCGTTGGAGAGGTTGCCGGCGCCCAATCCGGCAAGCGCGCTCGTGAGCGCGCCGGGGGCGCTCAGGTCGCCACCGTCGGACGAACTGCCGTAGTCGGTATTGCCGTTCATGCGCGCGGGGGTGGATGAGCTGGGATTGAATTCGACGCACCCCAGCCACTCCTCCCAGGTTGGCAGGCGCAGCCCCGCATTGCGGAGTGCCGCCATCGTGTCCCAACCCGCAATCGAGCACCACGGCACCACGCCGTAGCGCGAGGTTGGATACGCACTCGTGCCGGCCGCGCTGGCCGTGGCGTCCTCGCGGGACGCCTGGTAGATACCAATCGCCAGCGGGCCGACTTTGACCATGCCCGGCAGCGGAATCCCGCTTGGCAGGTCGGGGTGTGCGCGGTAGGGGTAGTTCACGTTCAGCAGCGTGTTGTTGCACACCGAATACTGGAAGATCGCCTGGCTCCTCGTTGGCCCCACGGTGCCATCCGCCTTCGGGCCGTTGTGGAAATAGCCCAGTAGATTCACCTGCTGCGCCGTGTAGCCCGCAGGCAGCAGGCCGCCCGCGTGGTAGGTAGAGATCAACGTGAGCTTGATCCCGCCGGGTGTGGCGAACACGGCGTAGTCGCACCCCAGCGTGCGCGCGCCGGTGTCGAGCGCGGTGAAGGTGATGTTTTGCGCCGCCTGTTGCTGGTACAGACTGCCGTTGGCGAACACCGCCATCCCGGCGCTCACACTCAGCGTGTCGTCGTCCACGTACGAGAGCATCAGGCCCTGGCTGGCCAAGAGTGCCCGCGCGCGGCCGATGAGTGCCATTCTCAGATTAGTTCGCATGGTTCTGGCCTCCCTAACTCATGCACGAAATAATGAGCGCCCTGTTGCCCCCCTGCACCACTGGCAGGAGGGCCGTCCCAGAGCGAACTTTGATGAACGACCACCCTGCGAATACCTCCACATCCAGCGGGATGGCCGCACCGGCCGGCGGTGCCACCACCTGGTAATTCGATACGGCTACCCCCGAGATCGGGACATCATAAAGTTCACCGTAGGTTTGCCCATCCAGGCTGACTTGAAATGTCAGGTCCGCTGCGGTCCAACTGGCAGGCATCATGATGCCATCAATGGCATCATTGACATTGATCACAGCGTTGCTCAGCGCCGCGCCGCTGCCAATCGTGACTAACAACGTCGCTTTAATCATGAATCCACCTCCTTCTTGATGCGCTTGAGACATCCCTCAAAATAGGATTCCATCGTTTTCTGAAGCTCACGCTCACGTCTGCGCCGCGCTGCGTCATCGGGAGCAGCGGCGGCCTTGTGCCCGTTGTGAGACATCAATATTGTGTCGGGTAAATGGATACTCACTTTCTCCTCTGGCGCAACATCACTCACGGGTATTTCGGTCTGGGTGTTGAGCAGCACTCGCACGTCCCCATCGGTCCATGGCTGCAAGTGGAGCATCTGCCGATAATCGTTGCGTGTGAGGTTGCCGGTGCCGAATGCCTGTGTTGCTGCGCCAATCAGTGCGATCAGGTCTTCCTTCATGGCGGGCACACGCGAGTAGTCGTGACTAATCCGTAGATTACCACCAAAGTCGGGCACCAGCGATCGCTCGATGGCCTCCTCGATCACGATATCTTGCGGGATGATCGTGTGATTCCAGGCGTACAACTCAGCCTCATGCGAGTTGTTAAATGTCGAGCGATCCAGTCCCACCTTGGCACCTACCAGGATCGGCGGTACGCCCAATACCATGGTCAGGCGTGTTTCGCTGCGGGCATCCAGTTCACCGAATCCCATGTCCTTGAAGGTTGAACCAATGGTTTGATAATCCAGTTCTTCATCGAGCACGGCGGGTGCGATCCAGTTTTGCCAGCCGCCATAGCGATCCGTCCAGCGGCGCCGTGCATCCATGATCTGCGTATCCTGCAGGCGTCTCTTGGTCTTGAGCACGCCCAGTGGTGCGCCGCCATTCTGAAAAAACAACCGGATAAAGTCCGTAGCGGCATTGTCCACATCGCCCACGCGCCCCGCCACGGCCACGGGTGCCAGGCCGTTATATAAATCCAGCGGATCCCAGAGTTTAATTTCAATCACATCATTTACATCAATGGATGCAGTCTGCGCTACGCCAGGCACTTTATACTGGTAGCCTTTAATGAAAACATCCTGATCGCGAACGGGGTGCAACCAATCCGGATTGAGCGGCCACAGTTGGATCGGTAGTCCCACCTTATTGCGTACCTTTTCCCACGTGGCCCTGCCTGCGCAGTCCAGCATGATGGTGGTCAGCGACTTAAAATCCGACTCCGACATGAACGGGTTGGGATGATGCATCAGTTGCGTGAGCGGATGCGTATCCAGGATGGTGCCTTCGGCATCCTGCACTACGGTGCGGCTCATCATTTGTGACAAGCACTTAAAGCGGATGCAACTGTAGATTAGTTCGTTCTTCCGATAGCCACTGCGGATGCGCTCGGCGTATTTGTTGTCCGAGTATACGGGGACATTGTTCTCCCAGGATGGCATCGTATTCCAGCCGGTCTTCATCGAGCGCAATACACGGCGTGCGACGGCATCCTGGAAGCGGTCAAGAATATTCGGCATCAGATGCCCCTCCCGAAGGACCCGGAATAATTCAATTCGGAGTACATCAGCGCGAGCGCGATCACCGTGTCATCGTGCATTCCTTCCGGTGCGCCATATCGTATAAGCGATGAGGGTAGGCGTTCCTGTTCATAAGCTTGCAGCTCCGCAATCTGCGTCTCATCGGGCAGAATGGTGATTTCACCTTTCTCGAAGGCGAGCGCCAATCCCTCGATGATCTGTGCCTTGCTAGCATTGGTGGTGAGGAAACCCTGCACCGGCAGGCCTTCCCCCTGCAATCGCTCCACCAGCGGGCCGCCCATGCTGTTATATTCGGCGACGATGGAGAGAGGCTTAAAGCGATCATAGAGTGCGCGCAGGCGTCCCAGCTGCAATTCGTATCCGATGCCGCTAAAACGATCCAGTGCCACCTGTTGATGCAGGGCGCAGTCGCCCACGCTGATTACGGTGTAATCGTTGTCGCGCGCCCAGTCCACACCGAAGACGTAGGTATGGCCCTCAGCGGGATGGATCTGTTCCTGCGCGGTGGCGCATTCGCGCACGCGGCGGAGCACGCCTCCACCATCCTCCACGAATTCGGCCAACCACTCCTGCCGGTAGGTACGCTCAGGCACCAACTCGCGCGCTCGCTCGAAGGCGACGCGGATGTTTGGATTCGGGTTGGCCGACGTGGGTGCGGTGAAGGCGGTCCTCTCTTTGCCGTCGGCCTGCGCGCGGAGGAACTCCTGCCAGAACCAGTTGCGCCCCTTGGGCGTGCTGATGAGCATGGCTCGCCCAGCGCGATCGGCCAGCGTGGGCTGGATGGCATCCTGCCAGGTCTCCTGGCTGATGCGCGCCGCCTCGTCCAGGATGACCAGGTCGAACGCCTCGCCACGGATAGAGTCCGGCGAGTCCGCCGAATAGATCGCCAGCAGCCCGTCTGTGGCGGGAAAGACGATCTGGCGCTCCGCCCGGTTGATGCGCAACGCCTGCGCGACGGGCGCGGTCATGCGCTCGGCGAAACGCCAGAGCGGGCGGCTGTTCTTGTAAGTCGGCGCGATCCACGCTACCGCCGCCCCGTCGTTCGCACAGGCCAGCCCCACGCTACCCGCCATCAGAGTTTTCCCCCAGCGCCGTCCCATGCAGACCACCTTGATCCGCGCCGGGTGCGAGACGATCGCCCACTGATCCGGGCGCAATACCGGCAATGGCATCTCCGTAGCGGAAGGCTCGGATCTTGATCGCCTTCCCATTTCTACCGGACACCTCCTGCTGCACGCGCTCCACATAGCCGCGCGATTTGCCCAGCGTCTTTAGCGTCATTGCCACGGCCCACGGCTCGCCATTGGCCAGCGCCTTGTCCAGCGCCAATTCCGCCACGTCGCAGCGCAGTCGCCGATAGTGCTGGACGATATGCTGCAAATCCTTGACCTCTTTGACGCGCCGGTAGACGGTAGTGTAGTTGCAACCCAGCTTTTCGGCGGCCAGCGAGAGCAGCCCGCGCGTTGCTTTAAGCGCGGTCTTAATCTCAGCGGTCGAGTACTGCGTCTTGTTCGCCATCGGTCAATCACTCAACTCTTGCATATTTGCCTGACGATTGTTTCTCGCCGCCCCATATACACCGTGCCTCGTCCGACGACAGCGCGGGGCCGACGTATTCAAATCCTGCGGATAAACGATCGATCGCCAACGTCTTAGCAAGTCCTCCAATCGTGGAGGACTTGCCAGCAAATGATGTTCTCGAGGGCGCTCGCAGCATCTTCCACAATGTTGATTGCGAACGCACTTTAATCATCGCGGGATTAGAGGTGGTACTGATAAAACAAAATCCTAATCCGCGACAGATCGAACCGAGATACGCACTCAACGCATTGCCAATACCCACACCCTGGTAATCAGGTAAACAGACCGTACGATGTTCTCGCTTAATGTGCTTACGTATCGGATGTGGGAACGGCAGCACTGAGGCAAATGCCACAGGTACGTCCTGCCAGAACGCGACGAAGCACGCCGCAGATATATTGAGATTCGTATCTAGATAGTGATGTTTCCTGAACATTTGCCAAGCACTCGAATGCACCCGCTTGATCTCAAGCTCGATTGTGGGTCGCCGAAGCGACCTCCCGACAATCAATTGATTGACGTGCGGCTGATAAATCCAATCCGGTTCCAGCCACTCGGCGATATCATAGTGACAGGAAACCGCGATGAACTTCTGACCGTGCCGACGCACCGTCTTTTGAATCGCCGCGCTACCGATCTGCGCGACCGTACGGTCCACCACGCTGGTGAATTCGTCCACCACCGCCAAATCTTTCATCTCCGCCAGCGTGCGAGCCATATTGACGCGAAATTGTTCGCCATTGCTGAGCACGCGAAATGGGCGCACCCAGGACGGCGGGCTGCTGAAGCCAACGGACGAAAGCAATTCCAAGATCTCCTTGATGCTCATGTCAACGGGGAAACCGTCCAACACGCTTTTATCCTGCGGCCAGTCCCACGCACCCACCATGCTCGCGCCAAACAACTCTCGCGCTATGGTTGTCTTTCCGCTCCCACTCGGGCCCACGATCAGACCCACGTTCCACGCTTCGGGCAAATTCAAATCGATGTGCCACATCTCCACGCTGCGCTCAGACGGCGCCACGTCGAAAATGCCGTTCATTTGGAGCAGGCGCGGCGTCTTGACAATCGGCACCTCGCGCGCGATATCCGCTATGAATTGAGCGCTTTGCATTGCAAGCCCTCATCGATGAACCGCTGAAGCAAGATATTTTGCTCTTGCTCATTCGCGCACTCGATCAGCACGATCCATTGAGCCGGTATTTCATCCGGCGCATTCTTTTTCAACGCTTGCATCTCTCCCGACCCGTCATATTCCAGCCCTATGCTCTTTGCCACGTCGGTCAGCATTGCGCTGACCTCCGGATCGATTTGCGGCAAATCATGCAGCAGGGCATCCAGCTTCTCGCGCGATGCCTCCGCCATCGCGCTCAATGGATCGAGCGTGCTCAGAATGATTTTCTCCTCCTCGTCGGACAGATCGACTTCAATGAACGGAACCGGCGTATCGTCGCCGCGCTTCAGCGCCTCCTCGATGCGAGCATGACCGTCGATCACGTAGCCGCTGCGGGCGTTGACGATCACACCTGTCACCCAGCCCACGGTGCCAAGCACCGCATCGAGCGCGACGCGCTGGGCGCGCGAATGCAGCCGCCAGTTGGACGGATTGGCCAGAAATTCGATTGCCGGGCGCTCGCCCGTGCGAACGATGCGGTTGCGCCAGGCCGTCTCGGCTCCGGGCCGCATCACACCTTCCCGATGCGCTCATCGATGTCGATGAGCGTGGCAGCGTCGGAGCCAAACTCAACGAACAGCTGCCGGATTTCCAGCAACTCGTCGTAGGCTTGGCGCTGCCACTTCATGTACTTGTGCATGAAGCGTACGGTCAGTTCGTCGCCGCTGTCGCGGGCTGCAATGATGATCTCGGTCAGCGCCCGCGTGTTGTCCACCTCCAGGTCCAGCATAGCCGCGAAGCAATCAGAGAGAGATCCGTACTGCATCATAGGCGGCGGCGTGCTGGGAAGGATCGCCTGCTCGCCGAAATCGTTGAGGTAGGCCAGGATGCGGTTACGATGATGCAGCTCGTCCTTGGCCTCACCATGCAAATATTTGTAGGCGTAGTGGTAGCCGGCGCGCCGGGCCCACATGCCAGCGGCTTTGTACTGCTGGAAGGAATTTTGCTCGCGCGCCACCTGCGCATTGAGCAGGCTGACTATTTGAGGTTGCAGAATGCTCACGGCATCCTCCACGGCAATGGCAGGTAGCTACTCACGTCATAGCCCTGCCAGGATGTGTTGCTGGCCTGAAACACCGTGCCCGCCAGGAATGGGGACGGATAACTCACGCCATCGATGATGAGCGGCCTTTGTTGCACGGTGAGCCAGCGCTGGCAATAGGCTTGCACCTGGTCGCGAGTATAGTGATGCGCGGGAAAGCCGCCCACCCCACCCTCGTCCAGACCGCACTCAGTTGAGATGATCCGCCCCGGCGCGCGCGGATCAAAGCCGCACTTGGTGAACAGGAACTCCCAACGCCGCTCATACCAGACGAGCTCGTCATCATGATAGATATGGTCTGGTGTGGGTGAATACAGGTGCATGTCCAGCCAGCGGATTCGCCCCGAATTCCAGTGTGGCGCGAGCTTAGCATGAATCACATCACAGAGCGCCTGGTTCGTGTAATCCGGCGTGCCCATACTGCTCGTCATCACCGCGTAATTGCTGAAGCCGCGCTTCTCCATCAGGCTCATCCATTGCAGTGTCCAGTCGCAGAAACGTGACATGCCATCGGGTGTGATTCCGGAGCCGGGGATGTAGTTGTCCCACTCATTGCAGCCGGTGATGACCAGGTTGTTGTTGTGATGATCGAGGCAGCCACCCAGTTGATTCATCATGTCCTGGGGCGACCAGGCGTTAGGCTGGTGGTATTGGCGGTAGAAGACTAATGGATAGCCGCAACCAGGCTGCCAGGCGCGGGGATCTCCGGCGGCAAACTGGCTGGCCTCCAGGTGCATATTCATGATGGTGAGCACATCGCAGCCCTGCACGATGGCCTGCTGCGCCGCGCGGATGTTATCCAACACATGCACACCCAGCCCGGCTGCCGGCATTACAGGTGTTGGCGCCGGCGGGGTCACTGGGGCAGGAGGAACGACTGGCGCCGGAGCAGCTACAACTGGCGCCGGGGCGTCTTGAGTTTCCGGGCAATCATAGAGTACGAAACGATAGCAGGCCTGGCTGATCGTCGCACCGAAGCGCGGCTCCAGCGTCGTGTCATCGCCCGCCCATGGGTCATGGATGAGACACTCGTCGCCATCCGTAGCGGTGATGAGCACCCAGTGTTCTTGCAGGCCCGCCTGCGACAGATTCGCGTCAACACACATAAGAGCCGGATTCCCCGACTGCACATGCATCACCAGGCGCGCCAGTTCGTCCGCCGGGACGGGGCCGGCGAAGAAGCCCGACACGTACACAAGGCGGCACGACCCCCACGCGGTCGGGCGGCAGGCCGCCACGTCGAAGCTAGCCAGATTGCTGCCGCTGGCTGGGGTATAGTTACCGTGGTCCTTGAGGCAGGCAACAAAACTATCAATGTACTCAGGCACGAATGGGATTCCCCGACACACCATAGATAACAGGCTAATAAATAGACAACCGGCCGAACCAATCGTCTCAGTTCCAAACCCCAACTGCTGATCAGCCCATCTGGCATCCCGCTGAGACAAAATAGGATATGTCATTTACCTATCCTTGTATGATGCGTATCAAATCATCGAAGCGTCGATTGAGCAACTCACGCAACTCATCATTGCGACGCATAGCATTGATCTCATGAGCATCCGATTCCTTCAAATCTTCCACCATTTGTTGCTGCAACATGATGAGCACCTTGGCTGTCGCCTGGTTCACCTCCATGTTCACTCGGAATGATTCCAGATATTCCTTATGCCGTAGAGAGTGCTCGATTTCCTGTTTATCAATAAACCTGGCATGTTCATCATCCAGACGCATCTGGCGCAATATAAGGCTCGGCCAGATGATCCACTTGAACGCTGCGAAGACGAGGATGAAGAAGACGAGGATAATAAATGTTGGGACACCGACGGTAGAAGCGAGATGGTCGATGGCGCTAAGTTGGTCTGCGGTAGGCATGACTATTTCACAGGTTTGCTGGGTGCCACGCCGGACGTCCATGCCGCGGCATCCTCTTTGGCCACGGTGTAGATGATGGTGATCCACACCGGTTGTAACACGCCGATGAGAAACTTCATGTCGTCCAGCAGGCTGGCGGAACCGTACTTGCCGACGAAGTAGAGCACGATGGAAAGCACCGCGTCCATGAGCAGCAAGAGGAACTTGCGCGAGTGCAAGAGCGAGTTGAGCGTGCCTGACATGGTATGTATGCCTCCGGAAACAAAAGCGGCGCACTCTCTTGAGTGCGCCGCGTGAAAACGTTCGGCGATATTCAGTTAGCGATTAATTATAGTCCGGTTTTGCGGTGGAAGTGGTAGCGCCATGGAATCGCTCGAAGCTCATCTCCACTTGGTGACCCTGGAACTTGAGGCGGTAAATGCCATTGCAGGTAGCGTAACCGGCGGTGCGTGTCTCGCGCTCGATCTGAGCCACCAGGATGATGATGGCCTCGGCCATCGTTTTCTGAAGATCAGAGCAAACCTGGACGTGCGACAAGTCATCCGCCATTGCGGACATGATAGAGCACAGATTCTATTGCGTCAAGATGCGGCGGCCATGACCGCGGCAAAAAGGCCCGGCGAGGGGCCGGGCTTGGGATATATTGGCACTTCGGATATTTAGGGCAGCCGTCACTCTACGATTTTGGGGAACATATCGCCGTAGATCGTCTGCCCCTTCACGAAGCCCTCTTCGCTATACACGACGCAGCGCGGGTGGCGGCGCTCGCCGTGCTCATCGACGTATCCGTTGCCCATCGCGCGCTTTGCTGCCCCCTTCGTGGTGTGCGCACTATGGATAGATGTTCTGTCGCCAAAATATCCCGGCCGATCGGTCACGCCGAAGCAGCGCGGGTGCGCATCTGACGGCTTGCGCCCGGCGTGTTGGGCATTGGCCGCGCGCGCGGCATTCTGAGCCGGCGTACTGGCGCGTCCGCCCCTGCTGCCTAGTTGCGCCGCGCGCAGGCTGGCCGCCTTGGCATAGATGGCCTCCTGGTCGGCCATGTCCCAGGACACGCCGACGACGAAATTCATCGCCGCGTCCCACTCCGCGAGTGGAATGAGGTAACCAGGGTGGCGATCCTGATAGTCGGTGCCAGCCTCATTGAAGATCATGGTTGCTGGAGGAGCCATCAGCAGCGTCTCGATGGCACGGACGGCGTCGGTGTCTACGCGGCCATCAGGCCAGTAGCGCAGCTCGTGCCATGCCTTCGGTATCTCCACGTGACCGGCGCTGATGCGAAAGTTCGGCGCACAGTCGCGCAGTCGGAGCGGATGCACCTCTGGTGCAGGTGTGCCATCCGACCAGCGCCACGCACCAGACTCATAGATGAGTGCGCCACCTAATGCGGTGGCTCTTAGACGTTCGATGATGTTGGTATTCATATGGTCTCCTAGAAAGCGTTCACACGCGCCGCGAGGGTGTCCAGGTTGTTATCTTCGTCCATCAGCTCAGCCGTCCGCTGGCTGAGTTGCGCGTCGGACTCGGCGATGAAGAAGCCTTCGCCAGCACTCCCTACGGCGTTCCAGTCCTCGCCGGACAGGAATTGATCCATCATCTGGTTCATGGCCTCGGCGTTGTAACGCGCCGTGAAGCCGAATACGTGCCGTCCACTGTGTCGCTCGGCGAGCAGTTCCTGCTCGCGAGTTAAATTCCACAGTATCCATGCCGGACCATCGGGATCACCGCCGTTATCAACCACACCTGATGGCAGTTCTTCACCTGCGGCTAGCACAAACGAATTTACATGTTCTTGATCACGAAACCAATAACCATGTGTCCGAGTTAGCTGTTCCATTGTGTCACCTCATCCAGTCAAGATATTCACTCTCCAACCAGAGCATGCTTAGACCACCATGATGCACACTAATTTTTACTGCATTCATGCTGTTCCTCCGGCCAGGTTAGTCACCTCCCTGGCGATCTTAATAACTCACACCGTTATAGTCGTCGACTTCCGCCTTTGTAATCTTCCGCCATCGCTTATTTTCTGGTGGACCGTTCCAGTAGTCGCCCCTATCACTCACTAATGCTTGGCTAATGCTGTACTCTGTAGTACGATCGCCGGCATCGAACACCCGACAAATGACATGACCGTCATCTGTCATCGCGTAAGAAACCTCGACGATCTGACCTTGGTCCACTGGCGCCGTGTAAAAAACTAGATTAGCCATTTCAGTTTGATTCTCCTATCTCAGTATGACTACATTATATTCGCAGCGCTCAGGTTGTCAATAGTTATTATGTGCAACTTAAGCAAATTGCAATAACTCGCATGGAGATGAGCAAAACGGGGCAACCATAACGCCTTCGGCCAGAATGGCCCAGGACGAATCAAAGGCAGAATGACTCATGCAGACCCATTGCAGGCACACTGTAGGCCCTCATGTGCGGTCCCGGGGGCATTCCTGGGGCAAGTGAGCAAAATCGACTTGCACATTTCGCATAGTATTCTGTTGACAAGCACAACACCGTGTTGTACAATGTAAACATGACTGAATCAACGATTGAGCACGAACCGATCAACCAGCTCATCAGTTTCCGGGTGTCGCTCTCTACGGCGATCGCCTTGGAGCGGCTGGCCAAGCGGGAGCGGCGCAGCGTGGCGAATCTGCTGCGTGTCCTGGTCGAAAATGCCATTGAGACGGCGCACGCGACGCCCGCGACGCAGCCCACGCCGCGCGACGTCACGCAGGAGGCGAAGATGGCACAAAAAAACTGAGCGCCGGGGAGATACGACTCCGGCGCCCATCTTGAACCCCTACCTATAACAGTTGGCGTTCGCATCTCCAAGTATAGCACGCGGACGCCGTTAAACGGAGATAGATCGTGAACCAATTGAATTTCGTGAAGTTGCCCTCGGGCAAGTACATCAACTTGACACTGGTAGCCGAAGTCGCGCGCAGCGACGATGGCACGCTCTACGTGCGCTACACATCCGTCAGCAGCGCCCGGAGTGTCAACAGACCTGACGACGTGGCCGCACTTGTGGCCTACCTGAACAACATCAGTGAGGCCATGACTGATTTCGCGCAAACACCAGGCACGCCCTTACCCGTCCAGCTTTTAAGTGCGGACGAGGCAGCGGGGAGGGCATAATGAACCCCTTTCATTTCCAAAAGGGCTATCAGGAGCTGCACAACGCCCGACTCATCCGCGAACGGAACAGTCGGCTCATGACGCTGATATGGGCCTGCGCCCTGGGCGGCCTGATAGGGCTGGCGGCGATCCTCGTCGCCAGCCAGTGGAGGTGACCTATGGCAAGAACATGCACTGAATGCGGACTGCCGATGAAGTGGCAGTCCGAGGATGACGGGCAGCCCGGCTCGTGGTACTGCGATCACGAGGGGCATGATGACGTTCCCGACGACGATGACTACGAGCAGTATGTGCCGGCGGCAGACCCTGCACTTGAGCCGGAAGAATGGAGTGAATGACATGACTGAAAAATCCCTTATTCAGTTTGACTC
This sequence comes from Chloroflexota bacterium, assembly GCA_021788625.1. Taxonomy (GTDB): domain Bacteria; phylum Chloroflexota; class Anaerolineae; order J036; family Brachytrichaceae; genus CAIXPS01. Next base: position 1,685 of record JAJYKL010000042.1, on the reverse strand, counting down.
GAAAACCGCCATCACCCAATACGGCGATGAAGGACAAATTAGACTGGAAATGAGCATTCTGCGTGCCAGCGTCCCCGGCCTGCTGGCTAAGCGCCGCATCCAGCGCGGCGCCGATTGGATCGACACAGATGAATATGCCGTAAGCGATGAACTCGTACTGGCTTTATATATAGCCAAGCGGACCTCCGGGCTGATGCCGGAGCGCGGCGAGTTATACGCCATCCCCGGTCTTGGGCTTTACGTGGCGGCGAAAGTGCGCGCCAACGACGCCGTGACAGCGGCGGCCCGGCGCGGCGAGACACTCAGCATCACGTTCAAAAGTCTCACCCCCACCTCGTTGCAATGGAAAGATTACGCGGATGAGTACCACCTAGATGCGACGGACACCGTACGGATGGTGGAGGTCACCAGCAACCGGCGACATGCCGGTTGGAGCGACCAGCGCATCGCCTATGCGCGCGAGCTGAAGCTACTGGAATACCCGCGCGATCAGATCCTGGCGATGGTCAATGAACGGTACGGCACGTTCTGCCCCCCGATGGTGGCGATCGGCGTCGTCAAGGCGGATGAGCGGTTGGGCGACACGATCTATAAAACAGGCAAGATCGACGCGCACAAGGCTGCCCTAAACTCGAGGTCGGACCGGGCTGATAAACGTGCCCTCTCGCGCTTCATCAGCCGCTATGGCTATGCGGCACCGGATACCCGCAACTATGGCGGAGTGATGATCTCGCAGGAGGAGGATCACAAAGATGCTATCGAAGGGGATTACCAGGTCGTTGGCGGAGTAACAGTGGAAGAACCGCGGCCCACGTTCGCCGCGCCGGCGGCACAGGTAGACCAAACCGCGCAAAGCACCACCGGCAACGGCAACCAAACGCATGCACAGCGCCAGGCCAAACTGGGCCGTGATATGACCGATGATCAGGCTGATGCGGCACTCGACGATGTGCGGGTCACTTTGGGCCGCATCAAATAGGCAGCAACAAGCACCGTTCCCGCTACTACCTCGGCAGTTGCGAGGACGGCCGGCTACGCCTACGCCTGGGTGAGCGAGGACGAGGCGATGCGCGTGTACGCCACGGTAGGCGGCTACCACGCGCAGTTCCGCGAAGCCGACGGCGCGAGGGACTCGGACTGGCAACTGGTGGAGTGGGCGGAAAGGAGGTAGCCGTGACCACACTCTATAAGACACTGCTCAACGGACAGTCCTGCAACGGCGGCAGGCTCGCATGGAGCCTGCCGCGCGAAACGTCGCCCGGCCACTGGGTACCCGGCGACTGGCACACCATGGAGGGCGACCTGAGCCTGTGCGAGTGGGGCATCCACCTGACGAAAGAACCCTACAACTGGATCAAATGGGGCGGCGAGGTGTACGAGGCCGAGGGGCGTGACTTCGGCGCGGAGTCCACTGGCCCGCACAAGATCGTCTGCCGCGCGGCTCGGTTGCTGCGCCCGGTGCGACACCCGCAGTGGTGGCAGGACACGAAGCAGTGCGTCGCGGAACTGCCGGCAATCCGCTGGCTCAAGCCCGACGGCAAGCCAGATCCGTCGTGGAAGTTATTCACTCGACCGGCGTGGGCTGCGGCGGGGGCTGCGGCGGGGGCTGCGGCGGGGGCTGCGGCGGGGGCTGCGGCGCGGGATGCGGCGGGGGCTGCGGCGTGGGCTGCGGCGCGGGATGCGGC
>JAJYKL010000160.1 GCA_021788625.1 Chloroflexota bacterium | reverse complement strand
CACATACCTTTGGATGCCATGAAGCACTCCGATCAGTGTGACCTGACCCAGGCGAGTACCTCATCATGCTGCGCCAGTTCCATGCGTCCCGAGGCAACCAGGGCATCCAGCAGCTCCGTCAGTGTGAGCACTGCATGCAGTTTTACACCAAATGTGAGCAACTCTTCGCGCCCGCCCTGCTCGCGATCAATCAGCACCAGCACATCGTGCACTTTCAGTCCTGCATCGAGGAGCGGTTTGAGTGCTTCAATCTTCGAAGTACCCTTGGTGATCAGGTCATCGACCAGCACGACTGACTCGCCAGCCTGATAGGTACCCTCGATCAGACGGGCCATGCCATATTCTTTGACCTCCTTGCGCGGGTAAATCAAGGGAAAGCCAGTCTCGAGCGCGACCGCCACACCGATCGGCAAACCGGCATAAGGTATGGCCGCCAATCGGTCAAACTCGATGAGCGGTGCATCCTGCGGCTGTTCGCGGATGAACGTGGCCATCGCCTGGGCCACGCGGCGCAGTACCGGCGGATGCGAGACGAGAAGACGCAGGTCGATATAGATTGGTGACACCAGTCCGGACTTCAGCGTGAACTGGCCGAACTGAACACCACCAATGTCATACAGATCATCTGCCAGAGACTTATCAAAGTCCATCGCTCACCACCTGATTACGCATCTGCTGGACTATCTGCAGCGCAGCGGTACGGGCGTCGTACGCGAATGCATCAGTTTGCGACGCATAGATCACTGAGCGTGAAGCATTTACCACCGGGCCCAGGCCACCGCGGGTGAATCCATATTTGAGTGCGGCCTGCAGGTCGCCACCCTGTGCGCCCACGCCAGGGATGAGGAACGGCAAGTCTGGCGTCAGTGCACGGATGCGTTCCAGTTCCCTTGGAGCGGTCGCGCCGACCACCAACCCGCATGTACCCGGCACTTCGTGGTTCCATTGGCTCGCTGCCAGCGCTACATGCTCATATAACAGACGATCATCTGTATTCCATTCATTTTGCCGTGTGGCAGTTGTCAATTCCGTTGTGCTCGCTTCCTGCCTGTGGATTAGTGAAGGCTCAACGCCAAGATGCAGACTCTGGAACTCGGCGGCATTGGGATTGCTGGTACGTGCCAGCACGAAAGCACCATGCTCCGCGCTGGCCAGAAATGGCTTCACGGAGTCACTGCCGATGTAAGGTGAGAGAGTGACTGCATCGGCGCGAAACTGTTCGAAAGCACCGCGTGCGTATGCTACGGCTGTATTTCCGATGTCGCCAAACTTGCCGTCCAGGATGATAGGTATGTCAGCCGGAATGATACGAACGATACGCTCCAGAGCTACCATACCGGCAGCGCCCTCTGCCAAAAAAAACCCCAGGTTTGGCTTATAGGCGCACACCAGGTCCTGGGTCGCCTCAATGATGGCGCGCGCGAAAGGAAGCATGGGCTCGTCATGACCCTGTAACGGGAGCGGTGTGTGGGCGACCACGACATCCAGACCAATGCACAGGTACGAACGGTTTTTTTGTTGGGCGTGGGCTAACTTCTTGAGGAATGTCATGGCACCACCATTATATAAGGCACCGATATGCAACCAGTCAGTTCTGGTTCCTGGTGCCAAATCAATACAGCCCCTTTCACCACGCCGTGCGATAATCGCGTGGGAATGTCGACGCCACAATTACAACGCTGGCAGATCATCATTGTACTGGCCCACGTCGTACTCGCAGTGATCTATGGCGCAATGGTGCCTCCCTGGGAGGCGCATGATGAAACGGGGCACTTTGCATACGTCAACCAGCTTGTCCTGACCCATACGTTCCCCGATGCTCATAGCAAGCAACAGGTCTTCCTTGACCAATCGCATCAACCACCTCTGTATTACCTGGTTGTGGCTGGACTGACGTTTTGGGTGGACCGAAGTGATAACCTGAATCCGCAGATCAACTTGTTCGCCTTTGACGGCACCAACCGACGCGGCACACGTATCGTTTTACGTAGCCCCGGTGAACCCTTCCCCTGGTCAGGCACGATTCTGGCTCTGCATATGGCACGTGTGGTGTCGGCCCTGCTTAGCGGGCTCATGATTCTCCTCATCGCATTAGCTACACGGCGATTGTTTAGCGACTGGCCCGAGGCGGCCATCCTGGCGACGGCGCTTGCTGCGTTCAACCCGCAGGTGCTTTTTATGGCGGCAATGGTCAACAACGACGTCATGGTAAGCCTGATGGGAGCGGCCGTGGTCTACAGTTTGATTCGCATGGTAAACCTGGACGAAGATGCTTCGCGAATGCCACCGTTTGGTCTCTTCGCCGCTCTGGGTGTGGTCGTGGCACTGAGTTTATGGTCGAAAAATTCGGCTTTGATCCTGGTCCCGTTCACCGGGCTGGCTTTGGTTTACCTGGCCTGGCGTCAACACTGGCCAGTATGGGGATTTATCTGGCGTGGAGCACTTACGGCAATGTGCACGCTGGCCATTGCATTCCCGTTCTATTACAGCAACTATGTGCGCTATGGACAATGGATTGTAGACCGCGCGAGCCAGAGCCCCTTTATTCAGGCGCCAACCAGTGTCATCGGCGCAGGACTGGCTGTATCGTTGCGTGACCGATGGTTACCGCTGATTTTCATCAATGCATTCCGCACTTTTTGGGGCACATTCGGTTGGGGCAATGTGCAGATGCCCGATGCCATCTATACCCTCATCGCTGTTCTATCACTGGTGGGGGTGATTGGGGCCGTTGCGGGATTGAGGCGTACGAGTGCCCATTTGCGGGATGGCCTGGTACTGATGGTGCTGCTGGGATTGGTTATGCTGGTGTTGCCTGGCTATCGTGCCATCTATTATCAGGATCCGGCTTTGTTGCCCGGGCGTTATCTGATGCCCGCCCTGGTGGGTTATACGAGTATCCTGGGTTTCGGCTGGGCTGTCATATTGAGGCTGGAGATTAACTCATGGAGAGTTCCGCGTGCCGGGCCGCATACGTCCTTCGTTTCTAGAGAGATTGATGGGCGAAATGTGCTCAGTACATCGCCAGCAGGCCATCCTGTCAATCGCGAACTGGCCAAAGTGCAGAGCCAGAACCGTAAAGCGTATGTGGTTACCAGCGTTGTGGCTGCTTTTGCCCTGTTTGTACCCTTCGCCTATATCGCGCCAGCCTACGCGCCTCCAGCGATCCAGAATACCTCGGCACACACATCGGCTTTGCTTACCTTTGATGACCTGGTGCAGGTAACCTCAGTGAATGCTGTGAGTACTTACTTACCGGATCGTGAAGGTCTGCGCCATTATGCCCACGTGTTCCTTACCTGGCACGCCCTGAAACAAACAAATAAAACGGTGGCTTTCGGCATCAGTATTTTAGGTTGGCACAATGAGGTGCTGGGGAACCTGAATGTGCAACCCGCGCGTGGCAACTACCCCAGCGACAACTGGCACGCTGGTGACACTTTTAACGACGATTATTACGTGTTACTCGAGAAACCCTGTCCCCATCTTCCCGCTTTGGGCCGCGTGAGCGTATCTGTATACGAATACCAGCAGGTGCACACCGCCGCATCGCTCGGTATCAGCATTACACATGAGCTGCAAGCACTGGATGGGCAAAACCGCCCCGTCGCGCCTATCATTGGACGATTCAAAATCGATGCACCTGCTCATCCCATCCCCGTTTTCTGGCAACCACCATTGGGCATGCTTGATGGCATCGCTTTGCGCGATGTGGATCTTCCATCTACCGTTCGCGCCAGTACTCCGTTCACTTTATCACTCACATATGAAACGTGGCATGGCGGCAACCCCGAAGGAGTGGGCTTTGTCCACCTGCTCAACGCACAAGGGCAACTGGTTGCGCAGGATGACCATGAGCCTAAAAACGGGGCTTACCCTACAGATATGTGGAGCGCAGGTGATTGTATTCGCGATCATTTCACTATGAGCGTTCCCGCGACCGCCACGGGTTCCCTGAGAGTTGTTACTGGTTTCTATGCACCTCAAAGCGGTCAACGCTTCAATACCGGTACACCAGACGATCTCTTATCAATTGGCACTCTCAACGTCACTCCATAGGCTATATACTAAGTAATCGCTTTACATAGATCGTAGTGAATAGGACTGCGGTTGTATATGGAGGATGGTTACAAGATGGAGACGTTATGGGTGACTGTACGGGATACATTTCGTTACAAGGGTCGTGACGGACAGTGGTTATGGGCTTTGCACCGCATTACAGGTCTGGGGGTTTTCTTCTTTCTCATATTACACGTTGCCGACATGTCGCTGGTCTATTTTGATGTGCCGCTCAATGAGACCCTCATTGCACTCTATAAAACACCTCTTTTTTCCATTCTGGAACTGGGACTGGCTGCGAGCCTGGTCTTTCACGCTGTGAACGGCGTACGAGTTGCTTTGCTGGATTTAAGACCAGAACTGTGGAAAAAACAGGGACTAGCCACCAGATTGAGCCTGGCTATTACGGCAGTCCTGGCAGCTCCGACGATCATCATTATGATCATTTACACCATCAATGCAGATATACTACACGCCTCAACTACCCTCATTCGATAGGAGATCAGTATGTCCAGCATTGACTTATCCAGTAGATCTTCACATCGTGATATACGCCGCCCCGTTCGTGCGGTCCCTGCTGTTCAAAATAAGTTCGAGCGTATTGCGTGGTTATTTACACGATATAGCGGGCTGGTGCTTGTGTTCCTGGCACTCAGCCACTTTGGTCTACAGCATATCTTTGCCAGCGTCCAGGACCTGACACTGCAATCGACCATTGCCCGCTGGGGCACCGTCGGCGAGGCACCTAATTTCACGATCTGGTTCTGGCGTGCCTACTATGCACTGCTGCTGGGGTTGGCAATGTTGCACGGGCTGAATGGTATGCGCCAGATAGCTTATGACTATATGCATATCCGGCCACTCTATTACGGATTCATGGGACTCATTACCATCCTGGTTGTGTTCGTCACCGTTGCAGGTGCCGTTGCACTTGGAATGGGTGTGAGTGCTGCCACCACGTCCACCATCAGCCCTGCTATTCAGTAACTACACCTGGCCTTGACATCCCTGACATCCGTGTTCTGGCAGGGGTGTTGTGCGGACAGCTAAAGCTGCAGATCTGTGGATGTTGCGCTTCGGCGAACGGACGCAACATCCGCTTGTGTCCTGGCTTACAGAAAACCATCACACACCATGGCAGGCTTCATGTAACACTTAACCGAGTCTGTTTGGTGGTGAATAAATGCAGTACTGGATGTAATATTCTGGCATATTGCTCGTAGCCATGATGCGGACATAGATTGAATTGAGCGAGGTTATGAATCTAAATGGCGCAATATCATCAATTTGATGCACTTGTTGTTGGGGCGGGTGGGGCTGGACTGATGTCCGCACTGTACGCCAGTAAGGCGGTGAAGACAGCGGTCATAAGCAAGCTCTATCCAACCCGTTCCCATACCGGCACCGCTCAGGGCGGCATCGCGGCAGCGCTGGGCAACATGGAACCTGACAAGTGGGAATGGCATGCTTACGACACGGTCAAGGGTGGCGACTTTTTGTCAGATCAGGATGCAGTGGATATCCTATGCCGTGAAGCGATTGATGCCGTGATTGATTTGGAGCACATGGGATTGCCGTTCGACCGAACGCGAGAGGGCAAGATCTCTCAGCGGCGCTTTGGTGGGCATACGAACAACGAGACGAAGCAACCTGTCATGCGTGCCTGTCACGCAGCGGATCGAACGGGTCACATGATCCTGCAAACCCTGTATCAGCAATGCATCAAAAACGATGTGCGCTTCTTTGATGAGTTCCAAATGGTGGACTTGATCATCGAGGACAATACCTGCCGCGGAGTGGTAGCCGTCGAACTGCGAACAGGTGAGATGCATGTGTTCCACGCCAAAGCAGTAATGCTGGCCACCGGCGGCTTCGGAAAGATGTGGAGGATTACCTCCAATGCGCACTCGCTCACAGGCGATGGCCCATCGATCATCCTGCAACACAATCTGCCCCTGGAGGACATGGAGTTTTTTCAATTCCATCCTACGGGCATTTACAGGATGGGAATCCTGCTAAGCGAGGCAGCACGGGGTGAAGGTGCAGTGTTCATCAATGGTAAGGGCGAGCGGTTCATGACGCGTTATGCACCGACGATGAAAGACCTGGCCTCACGTGATGTGTGCAGCCGCAGTATTTACAAGGAAGTTCGTGCTGGAAATGGCGTTAACGGCAAGGACTATGTCTATATGGACTTCCGACCCGATCAGATCAATAAGTACTTCGAGGCTGACGGAAGCCCGCGGCGCGTCGATGCTGCATACATCGAGCAACGTTTGCCCGATATTCTGGAATTCGTGCGCGTTTATATGGGCATCGACCCTATCAGCGAGCCCGTGCCCATTCAACCGACAGCACATTACGCTATGGGTGGAATTCCCACTGATCTCGATGCGCGGGTTTTGGCTGACGAGAAAGGCACTGTAGTCAATGGCCTCTTTGCAGCTGGTGAGGTGGCGTGCGTAAGCGTGCACGGCGCGAACCGTCTAGGAACAAATTCACTGGTCGATCTGGTGGTCTACGGCCGGCGTGGTGGTGTTGCGATGGCAGATTACGCCAAGCAGGCGCAGTTTCTACCCATCGCTCAAAACGCACACGAGGCCGCTGAAGCTGCAATGAATAACCTGCGTAATAACCATGGCAAGGAGAAAGCAGGGCAGATTCGTAAGGATCTGCAAATGCACATGGATGAGAATGTGGGCGTGTTTCGCACTCGTGCCGGTCTGGAGATGGCTATTGAGGAAATCCACGGATATCAGGCACGCTATAAGAACCTGCACATAGACGATACCGGTCTGCGGTGGAATACCGATCTAATGGAAGCCTGGGAATTGGGCAATCTGCTCAGCCTGGCTGAGGTCACCGCGATTTCAGCGCTGGCACGCACCGAATCGCGTGGGGCGCATTATCGCGAAGATTACCCCAACCGCGACGATCAAAACTTCCTCAAACATTCTCTGACCTGGACCAATGGCCAGCAACGCATCGCCTACAAACCGGTACACATGGGGCGTTACGAACCGACGGAACGAAAGTATTGAAAGGAAATCATGAAGGTTCACTTTAAAATCAAGCGATTCAATCCTGAGACGGATAAAAAACCGCACTGGGCTGAATACGACATCGAAGTAGATGAGACAGAACGGGTACTGGATGCCTTACAGGCCGTGAAGTGGACAATCGACGG
>JAJYKL010000159.1 GCA_021788625.1 Chloroflexota bacterium | reverse complement strand
GTCACATAGGCATTCGTGACGGTTGTGCTGGTTCGCTCATATTCACGGAACTCCGGTAAAACCTCTACGGATGTGGACACAAATAAACCTGCCCGGCGTAGATGATCCGCAATGGTGAGCTCATTAACGGGATGCAGAAAAGAGAAGAGCAGGCATACAGCAACGGACTCGATGCCTTGTTCGAGTAAAACTGGAACGAGCGCATCGACCTGATCAAGGTCCAAATCGGTCAATACCTTGCCATGATGATCCACCCTTTCATCCACTTCCAGGCGCCAGGATCGCTTCACGAGTGGAATAGGTGGTGTGGTTCGCAAGTCATAAAGCGATGGTCGATTCTGACGCCCGATCTGCAAAACATCTCGGAAACCACGGTTGGTGACAAGCGCGGTGCGTACACCTTTGTGCTCCAGTAAGGCGTTTGTGGCAACCGTGGAGCCGTGGATTATGCTTAGGCTGGCCACCCCGTTAGTGGTATCACCCAAGCCGTTTAGAACAGGCTGCGCGGGATCCTTAGGATTGGAAAAGATCTTATAAGTTCGCAGCGCTTGAGAATCGGATTCATACACGACGAAGTCGGTAAACGTTCCACCAATGTCGATTCCGATGCGCATGCGTGGTGCCATACTCAACGTAGCGTCACGTAAGCTTGTACACGCGTTGTGCTGTACCACCCAGCACTGCATCGATCTCATGCCGGGTACGGTCTTGCAGGGCTTTATTCGTTTCTGACCATACTTTTGCGTAGTCGCCAGCGCGAGTGCAGACAGGCCAGTCACTACCAAACATACAGCGGTCCGCTCCGAAGGTGTCGAGGGCGAAGTCGATATAGGACTTAATGTCAAGGTATGACCACGACGATGACCCCACGGCTGTGCCCAGACCAGAGACCTTTACTACAACATTCGGAAAACGAGCAGCATCTTGCATCTGGCTGGCCCAGGCACCCATTTCTTTGGTTCGTATGGGCGGAACGGCCAGATGGTCGATGACGAAAGTGAGGTTGGGTAAGCGCTCCAACAAGTATGGCGCATGCTTTAGATGAAGAGGATATACGGGCACAAAGTCGAATACAAGGTTGAACTCCTCTAGAACCTTTAGCCCGCGCACCACATTGTCCTGGATGACCCAATCAGGGTCACGCTCGTTGTGAATTAGATGACGCATGCCACGGAACTTTGGATGTCCACTGTAACGTTGCAACAACTTGCGAGCCTGGTCGGGTTGTCCTAATGGCACCCAGCCAATAACAGCGCCAATCCAGTCGTAACATTCCGCCTGGGTCAACATGGAGATGGTATCTTCTGTGTTATTGGCAGACTGAACCAGGACCGTCCTATCAATTCCAGCAGCTCGGAGCTGGGGTTCCAACTCGGGTGGTTCAATCGTGCGATACAACACACTTGATTCAGGCTTCAGCCAGGGGTACTCCACTTTATTCAAATTCCAAAAGTGATGGTGTGTGTCGATTCGCATAAAAGACTGTCCTCCGTAATTCTCAACTATATAAGTAATTCATGTCCGACGGCTGTACAACGATCAGTCCATTTCAATCCCGCCATCTACATTCAAGCATTGGCCGGTGATATAGTCGCTGTCGGGGCAACAGAGAAAGGCCACAGCCGCCGCAATATCCTCGGGCCTGGCCGGGCGCTTGAGAGGGATTGTTTCGACAAAACTGCTAAATGCCTCACCAGGTCTGGTGCCAAAGAGCTCACTTCGCTCCTGGTCAATCTGCGCCCACATCTGTGTTGGTGCCACACCCGGTGCGACTGCGTTTACATTGATGTTGTAGCGGGCCAATGCCAGCGCAGCCGAACGGGTGATGCTGATTACGGCAGCCTTGGCGGCTGCATAATGGGTGGAGTAGGGACGCCCTCCCCGGCCAGAAATCGACGAAAAGTTGACGATCTTGCCAAAGCTGTGCGGTGCTCGATCTGCCCGACGAGTTTCTTCGGGTAACTGTGCAATCATTTGCCTGGCGACAGCTTGCAGGCAAAAGAATAGACCACGTTGGTTGGTCTCAATAATGTGATCCCAGTCTTCCGGAGTCAGATCGAGCATAGGCTTGGTTTGAGAGCGACCGGCGTTATTGATCAATATATCAATGTGACCGAACACACCGACTGCATGCTCCACCATGGGCTGTATCCGTGTGACGTCGGAAAGATCAATAGGGTAATTGAGTGCCTGGCGCCCCAGTGCATTAATATCGCTGACGGTCTGCGCGGCGGTTTCGGGGTTATATTCTGCCACGACGATGTCAGCACCTTCATGTGCCAGCCGTAAGGCGACTGCCTTCCCCAAACCCTGTCCCGCACCCGTGACAAGCGCGACCTTGTTCAGAAGTCTTTGTTCCATGGTCTGGATTATCTGTCTTTGCCACAACTGTGTGAGGAGGACAGGCTGCAGGCGCATCGATAACTTAAGTTGATCCAGGCGGTACAATTACCGCCGTTTCGTGAAGAGAACTGGGAAGAGAACCATACATTGGCAAACACATCTATCTCGCTAACCACCCTGGGTGACTTGACGCCAGAGTCACTAAATCGCTCCATTATTACGTTAGCGCTGCCATCGGTGATGGAAAACCTGCTTGTTTCAGCTGTATTCATCTCCGATACCTTCCTCATTGGTCACCTGCATGATCCAGCGGCCCTCGCGGCGATTGGTTTGAGTGGCACATTCCTGAACCTGGCCAACGGGTTGTATCAGGCTTTATCGATTGGCGCCATGGCGTTGGTGGCGCGAGCCTACGGTGAGCGTAACTTTGTGGAAGCCAGGCGCGTGGGGGGGCAAGCGGTTTCGCTTGCCGTGGTTGTGTCACTACTGACGATGTTGTTATTGATGCCCTTTTCGGCATCCTTGATCGCTTTGTTGATTCACGACCCGGAGGTGATCCGCCAGGGCGGGCTCTATATCCAACTGGTGCTCACAACATCTGTCATTGCTTTTCCTTTGCAGGTAATGACGGGGATCATGCGTGCAACGGGTGATACTCGCTCGCCGATGTATATCACCCTGCTGATGAACCTGTTCAATGTAGTGTTGGCAATTGTGCTCATTTTCGGTTTTGGACCTATACCGTCGCTGAAAATCGCCGGTGCGGGTATAGCCACAGCCACGGCGCGTGCTTTGGGTGGACTAATGGCGCTGGTTGTTATGGCACGCGGTATGAGTAAGCTGCAGATCAGTGTGCGTGAAATGTTGGTTTGGCAGTGGAACGAGGTTAATCGGATTTTACGAATTGCATTGCCCAGCGTCATCGACACTCTCATCCAGCGAGCAGGATTCGTGGCATTCTCTGGAATCGTCGCCAGTCTGGGTACTCTCGTTGTGGCAGCCAATCAGATCGCCAATACGATAGAGTCACTGGCATTCTTGCCAGCATTTGGCCTGTCGGTATCCGTGTCAGCCATCGTAGGTCAGGCATTGGGCGCGCGTAATACGTCCATTGCCGAACTGGCGACAAAGCGAAGCGCCATCATGGCTTTCCTGTTAATGGGCTTTACCGGGTTATGTGCTGTGCTCTTCGGTGGCACGATCGCTACAGGCTTCGGAGCGACACCTCAGATCCTTGGACTGGCGACCATGGCTGTGCAACTCTCAGCGCTGGAGCAGCCTTTCCTCGCACTGCAAAACATCTATGGTGGCGCACTACGTGGTGCGGGAGATACCCGGTCACCCATGAAGGTTTCAATCGTTGGCGTCATATTCTTCCGTATCACGGCAGTCTACCTGCTGGCGATTGTTCTGCGCCTGGGTCTGGCAGGTGTATGGTTGGGCACCGCCACCGACTGGGCTGGACGCACGGCTGTCATGTACTGGATGTACCGTACGGGTAAGTGGAAGCAGCTCAAGATATGAGTTGCGCACGACGAGAAGAGGGCGCCGAGACGTCAGGTCACTCTTTAATTCACAGCTTAGTCAGCATCCCTCATCCCATATTACCGGGCTACTTCCCACACCAGATGCTGGATTTCAGGCAATATGAGCTTATCCATCGCTAATTGCACGGCGTTGGGCGAGCCTGGCATTGAAAACACAATACAACCTCGATATGTACCGGCTGTGGCACGCGAGAGCATGGCTGCTGCACCCACCTCACCGAAGCTAAGTACACGAAATAGCTCTCCAAAGCCGGGCAGCACCTTTTCCAGCTTACGTGAAAGGGCATCGAAAGTAGTGTCACGCGAGGAAATACCGGTTCCCCCCGTCAACAAAATCAGTTGAGCGCTTGTATCATCAGTGATTTGATCAAGTAAGGAATCTATTCGTTCTGGTTCATCCTTCACGATGGCGCGGAAGACCACTTCGTGACCAGCGCTCTGGATGCGTTCCACGATCAGGTCACCACCGGCATCATTATCGCGCGTACGTGTATCGCTTACCGTAACCACAGCCACCCGCACAGGACCTTGCTTCGCTGCAGCCTCACGGTGTTGCTGCGACGATGCAGACATCATGACTCCTTAGCATCATGCTGGTTTGTCTGCCGCCAGCAAGATGAACCAGTGGTTCAGGAACCACTCGCCGTTCTTAAACTCAACGTTCATGGCATGTCGCTGCTCCTCGTCCAACGACGTGATGACCTTTTGGATGCGAACGACGTCGGTTGGAGCAGCGTTGTGGGTCAGTGTAGTCAGCGGACGTTGCTCGTGGAAAAACTCGAAAGCGTTGACCTGTAGTCCGGCATCCACGAGCATGCTTTGCCATTCACTTAATCGGTACTCACGGACATGCGATGGATCATGGTAGGTATCGAGCAGGTTCATGGTCTGGTCTACGAAGTCATCCTCCGGTATGCTCCGGTCGTCGATCACGAGCCGTCCACCTGGTACCAGGACGCGTACCATTTCTGTTAGTGCCAGGTGGATATTTGAGAAGTGGTGAGCTGCCCGGCGACTGGTCACAAGCTCAAACTCATCAGGTGCAAAGGGCAGATTATGCACATCGGCCATACCGAAGTTGACGTTGCTGATACCCTGATCCATCTGTACCTGGCGAGCCTCGTGCAACATGGCAGGCGTCAGGTCAGTTGCTGTGACAAGTCTGACATAGGGCGACAACGCAAATGCAGTATGCCCGGTGCCGGTCGCGACGTCGAGAGCGAGCCACTGCGACTGTGGTTGTGCCAGAGCCAGCAGCTTTGCCAGTGTTTGCGGGTCTTTGTGCCAGGCACTGGTCGTGTAGTACGCAGCACGCTCGCTGAAGATGTGACGGGCGAGCTCCTCAGGTGTACTCATCTCAGCTCCACTAGTCGAAGAAACCTTTGTCCTCTTCGCGCAGATACTTTTCAGCTTTACCCGGGTTTAGCGTGACCCCCAGGCCGGGTCTATCCCACACCTGGATCATGCCATTCTTGATGAATGGATTCGCCACACCGTCGACAATGTCATACCACCACGACGGATTTCCGATGGGACATTCAAACGCGATGTAGTTGGCGGGCATGGTTGCAGCGACCATTACATGCGCAGCCATTCCAATCAACCCGTCGAAGATGCCATGCGGCGCAATTAAAATACCATGAAGATCAGCATATTCGGCAATCCACTTAAGTTCAGCGATACCGCCTACATCCTCTGGATCCGGTCCGAGGATGTTCACGGCATGTTTCTCGATGAGTTCCTTAAAGTTCTGGCGTAGATAGACCTGCTCGCCTGTATGGATAGGGGTGGTCGTCTTCAGAGTGACTTCTCGGTATACGTCTGCCAGGGTATATGGAACATAATCTCCAGTAATCAAGTCTTCCAGCCACATCACGTTCAGCGGTTCAACTGCTTTTGCCAGGCGAATCGCGTCTGGCACCGTCCAGCCTGGACCACAGTCGAGGGCCAGGCCGATTTCGTCTCCTAAAACCGACTTCATAGCCTCAACGCATGCAATAACATGTTTCAGCCCACGCTCAGTAAGTGGCCCTCGATTGGGATGGAAGCTTCCACCGACCACATCACCGTAACTAAAACTTGGCGTGTTGCGGAGCATCGCACTGTGGAAGCCAACTCCTTCCTTGACAATCGTAAAACCTTCAGGGCTTGCCTTCATCTTGGCAACATCATCTGCATAATCTTGGGGAGATGTGCCTTTCATCGCAAAGCGAACGCCACCGTTATAAACACGTACCTGATCACGTACCTTGCCGCCCAGCAGCTTATACACGGGCACTCCGGCTGCCTTACCAGCGAGGTCCCAAAGTGCTATCTCAATCGCACTGACAGCGCTGCCCCATGGCTTAAAACTGCCCGCACGTCTTATTCGAAGCATGATACTTTCCACATTTGTGGGGTCCGCTCCAACGATATAGTCCTTATAAAACAAAACATGCGGCTTAAGATAGGCCTTCGGAGTCTCAGCCTGTCCATAGCCATCGAGCCCCTCGTCGGTGATCACGCGAACCACAGGACTGCCACCAATCACAGCGCATTTCAAGTCTGTAATCTTCATGATTCTCGCCCCTTCACAGTTTAGGAGATGCCGTTCTACTCCCTGTGCCAGATTATAGGGCGACGAGCTGGTGAGAGTCGTGTACTCCCTATGCACTCCGGCCAGGCAGCCAGGGTGTAGCAGCCTAGTTGTCCTGCATCAGGTGATCCATATCCATTGACCTGCTTGTCAGCGGTTCTACATCCATGGCTCCGGTTGGGCGAACATGCCGAAAATGAGCATACAGGACAAGTGCAGACATCAAATAACTGGCAGCTCCTGCTAAGAGGGGCAATGCGAGCCTGCGCTGATCGAGCCACATTCCACTGAAAACTGGACTGATGGCGCTGGCCAGACCCCAGGCTGCCAGCGTAGCACTGTTAACCGTGGCACGTTCCCGAGGTTGGACGATACCCATCATGTAGGACTGTTGTATAGGCCACGACATATTTACCAGTGTTGAGCGAAAGACGGACAACGTAGCACCCACCCACATGATGGGGCTGATAACCATACCGATCATCGCCAGTGCTGAGCTTCCTTGAGTGAGAAGGACGAAACGAACGTCACCCAATCTGCGAGCAAGAGGCGGTACAACGAGCATTGAGAGAGTTGAGCCGAGTTCGCCTGCTGCATACCAGGGACCCAGGATGTCACCACTCACACCATAGCGCAAATAAAACCATAATGGCAGCATTTGAATACCAAACCCTAGACCCAGGCCTAGTAGGCCCATAAACACCGCCAGCTTCACTGTCGTGCGTAAGGTTCGGTGGGAAATTGACGTTGCATCAGTATGCAGAGGTAAAAAATGTGCCCTGTGGGTTTCCGTAACGGGTAACAGGATTAATGTACCGGCGATGGCTGTAATGAGGGAGATCGGA
>JAJYKL010000158.1 GCA_021788625.1 Chloroflexota bacterium | reverse complement strand
TGATCAGAATGCTGGCTTCGAGCACGGCACACCGGAAGTGGCGCGTCAACTCGTGTTCGAATGTTTTGAGGCCACCCGAGACCATGCTGGCTACATTTGCTCACCGTCGGATCATTTCTTTTATGGTGATCCGGCGAACTTGCAGGCTTTTGCCGATGCGGCGAAAGAATGCGTGTATTGATGAAATGCAGATGAAAGCTGCAGAAATATCTCAGCGGCACGCCGTATCGAATGTCTGGAAGTGCAACGGTATGAAAGGGCTGATTGCGCTTCGAAATCCCCTGCATGGTGTTCTGCAGGAGACATGGTGAAATCATTGCCGGGTTATCGCATGAGGTAAACTGCAATCGTTTTGGCGTGAATTTAAACTCTACAGAGTATGGTACGTCGATGGGATTGATCGAGTGCTTTAAATAGGAAAACAACATGACTATGACCTCTCGTGAGCGTGTATTGACCTCAATTAGCTTGAAACCTCCAGACCGTTTGCCCCGTGATCTGGGTGGCATGCTCAGTACAGGTATCAGTGTGTTTGCCTACCCAAAACTGGTACAGGCTCTTGGTCTGCCGCCGCGTTTGCCCAGGGTGTACGACACGGGACAGATGTTGGCCATGCCTGACCGGGATGTATTGGATGCACTTGGGTGCGATTGTGAAGTCGTTTCATATGGGGCAACCAACACTTTTGACCAAGAAAACTACTGGTATCCATATGACTTTAACAGTCGCCTTCCAGCAATGGTCCATAACCCTTCGGCTTTCCAGGCTCAACCGGACGGAAGCATCCTCCAGAATGGCGTAACACGCATGGTATCCGCTTCCTATGTGTTCGATGAGGAACATGGAGGTCAGCCTGTGAGTTGGACAGGTGAACTGCCGATGGATGACCTTAAGCAGTATCGTAAACGACTCGAAAAACGCGTCTTGCGCGATGAACAAATTGTCAGCTTGCGCGAACTGTGCAAGCAGGCGCGCGAATCAACTGACCGCGCGATCTTCCTGGCCGAAGGATCGATCACACCGGATATATCGATCCACTCGCATGGTGGCATGGCTGTTTTTCCGATTCTATGCCTTACAGAGCCGGACTATGTAATGGAACTGCATGAAATAGAGACTGAGCACACGTTGAAGAATATACGACGGCTTATACCGGAGATCAGCCCCTACGTCGACGTCATCATGGCTGCTGCCGATGACTGGGGGACGCAGAAAAACACTATTGCCTCGCCGGCAACGTTTCGAAAGCTTTTCCTCCCATACCGCCGCCGTATCAACGATGAGTTTCACCAACTGGCGACCAATACCAAGATTTTCCTGCACAGTTGTGGAGCCATCTATGATTTGATAGACCTGGTCGTCGAGTGTCACTTCGACGCGTTGAATCCAGTGCAGTGGTGTGCCGGGAAACACTCGTACAAGGAATGGAAAGATAAAGCACGTGGACGAATCGCTTTGTGGGGAGGAGGTGTTAACTCTCAGGTGACTCTACCGCTTGGCACCATTGATGACGTCATTAACGAGGTTCGACAGGTGGTCAGTTATATGAGTCAGGACTCCGGCTATGTCTTCTGTAATATCCATAACATTCTGGCTGAGATCGATCCCAACAAGGTGATCGCCATGTATCGTACTGCAGGGGAGGTCTAGGGATCGATTGCACGAAATACACTATGGAGCCAGCCGTTCAGGAACCGAAATCTGGCATCAGCGCCGCGGGAGGGCATCATGCGATTTACTCTAGACATCGACTATCCGCTGGAGAAGATGGCTCAAAATCGCCATCGCATGAACGCTCGCCTGAGTTTTCGCTACATTGACCGTGTGCCGGTCGGTTTCTGTGTGGTACCGCGCTATTTCGCGCCACTCTTCGGATTGACTTATCGCGACTTCTTCCAAGATGCAGAGACGCAGTATTACTGGCAATTGCAGTTCGCCAAGTACCGCATTGAGCGAATTCCAGAAGACATGACCTGCCAGGAGCCGGTGATTACTGTCTACCCTTACTTTGATAATGTCATCAGTTCCAGTGCCTATGGCGCACAGGTGACATGGCCTGAGAACGAGACCTTGCAAGCCACACCAGTCATTCACACGGTGGAGGCGATGGAACACATGCCCATCCCTGAGCCCAATGCGGGACTGTGGGGAACAGTTCAGGACTGGTGCAGGCAAATGCAAGAACTGGCCCAGGACACGCGAGTCACTTTCAACGGTGTCGAAGGGCGTGTGGAAGTGGCTCCTTTATCGCTCGATGGTATAGGACCGCACATGGTGGCAGTCGACCTGGTGGGACATGACTTCTACTGGTGGACGCTCGAGTACCCGCAAGCCTGTCATGCTTTTTTGCAAAAGATCACTCAAGGAATGTTGCAGGCTGAACGAGTGTTTCGCATGGTAGATCCACGGCCGCATGGTGGGTTTGGGCTGGCCGAAGATACAGCGCAAATCCTTTCGCCTAAGCAATACAGGGAATTCGTAGTGCCCTACGATAATCAACTCTATGACGAACTGGGCGTGGGGATGCGCGATGGTCGCGGAATGCATATGTGTGGCTCCAGTTCTCATCTGCATCAGGCGCTGGTTGAGGATGAACGCATAACCAGTTTCAATATCTTCGGATATCAGGTGCCTCCTGAAACGGCCGCCAGAAATATGGGTGGGCGCGTATACCTGTGGGGTAACGTGAATCCGATGTTGATGTTGCACGGCACCTACAACGAAGTGAAGCAGACGGCAACGAAATGTCTGGCAGCCATGGCGCCTTACGGCGGGTTGATGCTGGGAGATGGCGCCAATGTATGCCCTGGAACACCGATAGAGAATCTGGTGGCCTTAACTGACGCAGCTGAAGAGTATGGTCTACCCGAGTCTATGGTTATAAACCCAATGATGTAAGACGGTGTAACATCGGTCACATCATAATTACCTCCAACCATGCGTAATTTTACCTATCACAACCCGACCCGAATTGTTTTTGGCAAAGAGACCATTGCACAGCTCACATCACTGGTCCCGGCTGGCACCAGTGTGATGCTTACTTATGGTGGCGGTTCGATCAAGCGAAATGGCGTGTACGATCAGGTGAGGCGCGCCTTGTTAGGTCACAGTGTCGTGGAGTTTGGCGGGATTGAACCGAATCCACAGTACGAGACTCTGATGCGTGCGGTGGGACGAGCGCGCGAAACCCACATCGATTTCCTACTGGCTGTGGGTGGTGGATCTGTGCTTGACGGTACGAAATTCATCGCGGCGGCCATACCTTTCACCGGCAGTGATGCATGGGATATCGTCGCACATAATGCACCGCTCCTCTCTGCGATGCCCATGGGTGGTGTGCTTACTCTTCCAGCCACTGGTTCCGAGATGAACCCGTCTGCTGTCATCTCACGCGACTCGACGCAGCAGAAGTTTGCTTTCGGTAATGATTTACTCTACCCGGTTTTTGCGGTGCTCGACCCTCTGACCACCTATTCCCTACCCAGGAACCAGATTGCGAATGGAATCGTGGATGCCTTTGTGCATGTACTGGAGCAGTACATGACCTATCCAGTGAATGCACCATTGCAGGACCGGCAGGCTGAAGCTATTCTGATTACGCTAGTGGAAGAAACACCTAATATAGTAAAAGACCCGCCTGACTACGATGGCCGCGCCGCGTTAATGTGGTGTGCCACTCAGGCATTGAATGGACTCATTGCTTGCGGCGTACCCACCGACTGGGCTACTCACATGATTGGGCATGAATTAACGGCGTTATATGGCATCGACCATGGTCAGTCTCTGGCTGTGGTCATGCCAGCTGTGATGCGGTTCATGGCCGATCAGAAACATGCGAAGCTCCTGCAATATGCCGGACGGGTATGGGGCATTAACCAGGGTAGTGAAGAAGCCCGTGTAAACGCGGCCATCGATATGACAGCGCAGTTCTTCCGATCAGTTGGCGTGCCAACGAAGCTGAGCGATTATGGCATTAGCTCCGAGGCCGGACAGCGAATTAGTGAGCGTTTCGCTCAGCGAGGTACCTTGCTGGGTGAGCACAACACTATAGGCGCTAGTGAGACGCAAGCGATTCTCGCTCTGTGCTCCTGAGCACCTGCAGTGCCCACTAGGCGGTGTTTGCTATATCGCGCCGGTTATGGCCGGTGGATTGTCACCATTAGCTCGAGGTAGGGATGGACACCAGATGAGTGAAGTTACTTTTGAACAAAAGATAAACATGTACAGCCGGATGCTCACCATCCGCCGGTTCGAAGAACGCTGTAACGTGCTGTTTATGCAGGGACGCATCCCCAGTACATTGCACCTGTATATCGGGCAGGAGGCTGTGGCAGTAGGTGTATGTGCACACCTGCGTCCCACCGACTATGTATTGAGCACACATCGCCCACATGGACATGCCATAGCGAAAGGCGTCGCCCTACGCGACATTATGGCTGAGTTGATGGCTAAAGTGACCGGTGTGAGCAAGGGCAAGGCAGGATCCATGCATGTTGGTGATATTCGCGTCGGAATGCCACCTGCAATTGGCATTGTCGGCGCCAACACACCGATCGCTTGCGGTATGGCCCTGGCCCAAAAAAGACAGGGCCGCGATGACGTAACCGTCAGTTTCTTTGGTGATGGAGCGATCAATGAAGGCGCCGTTCATGAAGCGTTGAATATGGCTTCGATTTGGAATTTACCCGTGGTGTTCGTCTGTGAGAACAACCTCTATGGCGCTTCCACACCCTTCGGACAAGTTTCGAAACTGGAGAACGTGGCCGACCGGGCCAAAGCCTATGGCATTCCTGGTGTGGTTGCCGATGGCAGCGATGTACTGGCTGTCCACGCGGCAGCGGGCAAGGCGATTGCACGAGCCCGGCGAGGAAAGGGACCAACACTGCTGGAGTGTAAGACGTATCGTTTGTGCGGTCACTCACGCTCTGATCCACTGACCTATCGCTCGAAGGAGGAGGAAACCATCTGGCGAGAGAAAGAGCCAATCGGCCGGCTGGCACAAGACATGAAGGCGCATGGTGCGGTGACCGATGCCGATCTGGAACACATCGAGCAGGAGGTGGAAGCTACCGTGGATGAAGCTGTTGCATACGCTGATGCCAGTCCCTATCCGTTACCAGAAGATGCACTGAGACATGTTTTCTATGAGTAATTCACGCATCGAATTGACCGAGCACCTGGAACAGGTCCTGAGTCATGTGAGGCGTGTGATGATTCGCGGAGGTATGGGTTCTCTATGACGATGATGACGATTGCAGAAGCCTTACGGGAAGGCATCCGGGAAGAAATGCTGCGAGACCCGCGAGTGTTCTGCCTGGGCGAAGACATCGGAATTCCTGGTGGGTTTGGTGGTGCCTTTACGGTTACATTAGGTTTATCGGACCAGTTTGGCCATGAGCGTATTTTGGACACCCCCATCTCGGAGACTGGCATCGCTGGGGTCGCCATTGGTGCAGCCATGGCGGGTTTGCGACCCATTGCCGATGTCCAGTATGGAGACTTTCTGTTCTGTATGATGGACCAACTGGCAAACCAGGCTGCCAAGATGACCTATATGTCTGGCGGAACAGTGAGTGTGCCCATGGTGATGCGTGCGCCGGTAGGCAGCACGCGTCGTGGCACGCAGCATGCCCAGAGCCTAGAAGCGTTCTTTACTCATGTGCCAGGACTAAAGGTGGTCGCACCATCGACAGCTTACGACGCCAAAGGTCTACTCAAGGCCGCCGTGCGTGACGATAACCCTGTGCTCATTTTCGAGCACAAGTTGCTTTATGGAAGCAAGGGCCCGCGTTCCGAGAAAGGGGCCCTGAGTCCAATCGGGGAGGTGCCGTCCACGGATTACGTAGTACCTTTGGGCGAGGGCATCATCCGTCGCATAGGCACCGACGTGACGATCATCGGCAAACTTACCACTGTATACATGGCGATGGGCGCAGCGGAAAAGCTGGCGCAGGAAGGCATTAGCGCAGAAGTGATTGATCCTCGCACGCTGGTACCGTTGGATAAGGAACTCATACTTAACTCGGTTCGCAAGACTGGCCGATTGGTGGTGGTAGAAGAAGATAACAAGACGGGCGGTTGGGCTGGCGACATTGCTGCGACGGTGGCTGAGGAAGCATTCTGGTATCTAGATGCTCCGATTAAGAGGGTGTCCGCACCGGATACGCCACCGCCATTCGCACCGGTGATGGAAGCTTATTACCTGCCGTCAGTAGATAAGATCATTGCGGCAACGAAGTCTCTGTTTTAGATTGAGCGGCTATGTCACAACCCATTCTCGTTCCACCACTTGGTCAGACCACTGATACCGTCGTGCTGACAGCCTGGTATAAACAGATTGGACAGTCTGTAAAGGTGGGTGAACCTCTCTTTGCAATCGAAACCGATAAAGCCACACTCGACATTGAAGCTCAAGACTCCGGTGTTCTGCTGCAGGTCATGGCACAGCCGGGTGACGAGGTAAAGGTCCTGTCGTCGATTGGGCTGGTCGGGGCGGTGAACGAGCAACCCCCACTGCAACCTTCACCCGGTGTAACGGGGGAAGGAGAAAGACCGGCACCCCAAACTCCAGTAACCGACATTGAATATGCCAGCCCTGAAAAAACGGGTGAGGCTGATCGGCATGAAACGTCATCCTCGCTGATGGTGAGTAAAGCAGGAGTCAATCGGACTTTCGTTGAGCGATTGCCAGAAAATGTGCAGGCAGGACAGAAAAACACAGGCCAGCACGTTATGGCCTCACCCCGTGCACGAAGGCTGGCCCAGGAATTCACATTGGACTGGCACAAGCTCAATGGAAGTGGTCCAGGCGGCAATATTGTTGAGCGCGACGTGCGGAATACGTTACGATCACTCGCTGAGAGCTATCAGGTTGCTCCTCAAGCCATAACAGACGCACCACCAGCATATGTCCCGACAAGTCAGGCTCAACTATTAGCCGCACAGGTAGACTTTGGTGCCCTGTTGGATCTGTCCCAGATATATGAGGGACACGGAATAGCGGTGACCCCTGATAGCCTGGTACTGTACGTCGTGGCACAGGTAGCTGGTGAATTTCGTAGCCTGCTTACCCGGACGGGTGAACTATCTGTCGGCTACGTTGCACCATTGAAAGGTAGCCTTAGTCTCGTCACCTTGGGGGAGTACGAGACCCGTGGGTTGATGAAGATTACCAAACGACTGGAGCAGGCATTAAAGGTAACGTGGAATGGTGAAATGGTGGCAGACGACGGTCGAGCTCTGGCAATCGTGTGCGCTTGTCTGGGGCCAATGGGTGTGGATATGTTTACACCCCTTATACAAGTAGCAGAGGTGCCAATAGTGAGCATGGGGCAGCTGCAC
>JAJYKL010000041.1 GCA_021788625.1 Chloroflexota bacterium | reverse complement strand
CCCAGGCTGTGTACCTTATCGAAGTGTGCCTCACTACGTACCAGCGCTGACACCGATTCGTTATTAGTCCTGATTAGCTGCTGTAGCGTATAGGTGGCCACATAACCATTACCACCAGTGACGATGACCATACCCCTCCCGTAAAGCAGGCCGACTAATGAACCGCATCACAAAGTAAAGCCTTGATGCAAGAGCAGGCTGCAGGCGATATGCGTATTTTATGCGTAGTCTGAACGGTAACGAGCCTCCGGCATTTGGGTTGCGATGGGTAGTGTGTGCTGGTCTTCGTCTGGCATCCCAGCACCGCTGACCGTCGTGTATGGCTCATCTCCCATGTATAGCTGCCACTCCTCACGCGTTAGCCAGCGTGTGAGGCGTTGGCATGCTTCGGAGATGAGATCCTGCGTCTCCAGCAACCACAGGCGACTCGTGCTATCGTAACAACCGGTCGCAAGATAGCGCCCATCAGGACTGAATGCAAGCGACGTCAAAATGTCGTCGTGTTCGACGCGTACCATTTCCTGTCCGCTGGCGATATCGTACATTCGAACGGTGCGATCAGCCCCCACGACGCCCAGGTACTTGCCATCAGCACTAAAGGCCAGCGCGTTAGCAGGACCATCGTGCGTGATTTCAATATATGAGGTGGACATGGGGTCTGGCCATATGCGTACACTGGGACTGGCATCTGCCGTCGCCATCGTTTTGCCTTTCGGGCTGAAGACCATTGCCAGCACCTCATCAGGCAGGCTCAGATAACCGGCCACACGATTCATCTGGTCATCCCACAAGTTTATATTCACACCGCTGGCGCAGGCCAACAGGTGGCCATCGATACTATAACTCAGTGCGATAACTGGACCGTCGCACAAAACGCGCCGGGTTTCGATGCCTCCTGACACTTCCCATACCCGAACGGTATGGTCTTCGCTACCAGTCGCCACCCAACGTCCTGAAGGATGGAACGCCACAGCACGCACCGGCCCATCGTGTGGCATGCGCATAACCTCATGCTTGGTCGCGACATCCCACAGCCGGGCACTGTCATCGCGTGAGGTTGAAAAATAGCTGCCACTGGCAGTAGCCAGCAGTTTTCCGTCGGGGCTGAACGTTACGACATTTAGGTTGCCATCGTGCTGCACACGGGCCAGTTCCTGATACGAGACAGCATCCCAAATGCATGCGGTGTGATCCCAGCTGGCCGTTGCAAGCAGCTGGCCGTCGGGGCTGAACGCCACACTGGCGACGACATCTCGATGCCGAAGCAATACACTCTCCTTACCCATGAGCAGCCACGTACGCGCGGTGCCATCCAGACTGGCAGTTGCCACACTGCGGTTGTCGGGGCTGAATGCGACATCTGTGATCGGCAGGTCATGGCTGATGCATGCCACCTCTTTACCATTCATCAAATCCCACACACGTGCTGTGCCATCTCGAGCCGCTGTCACAATCAGCTGCTCGTCCTCGCTAAAGGCGAGCCGCTCAACACCCACCGCATGGGAAACGGTGAGTACCTCGCGGTGATCGGCTACCCGCCACACCTGAGCGGTATGATCGTCACTGGCCGTGGCCAGGTATTTTCCCTTACGGCTAAAAGCCACCTTGTTCACTGCCCCTCGATGGGTAATGAGCGCGACCTGCTGGTTGTTCGTCGCGCGCCACAACGCTACGGTGTGGTCAGAACTGGCGGAAGCGATGTAACGGCTGTCTGGGCTGAAGGCAACACTATTAACGCGATCACGGTGCATGGTGTGTGTAATCTGCTGGCCATCGCTGATGCGCCATACCCGGACGCTGTGATCGTCGCTCGCGCTGACAATGCACTGGCCATCCGGGCTAAAAGCAATGTCAGAAACCGGAGCATCGTGCGCCAGATAAGTCATTTCCCGCCCCGTGCGAACATCCCATACTCGAACCATCTTATCCATGCCCGCTGTCGCGAAGGACTGTCCGTCTGGGCTGTAAGTGGCCTGACGGATTCCCTGCACGTGGTGGATAACTGTTCGAAGCTTGTTGTCGAGTAGTGCCCATATGCGTGCTAATCCGTCGGCACCGACAGTCAACAAGGACTGTTCATCGGGGCTAAAGGCTACATGGGTCACCGCACTCTCATGTGGAATGCTGGAAACCTGCATACCGGTGCCGGCATCCCATACATGAACGAGACCGTCATGGCCGCCCGACGCCAGCAAAGTGCCGGATGGGGAAAAGGCGATCGCCAATACTCCCCCGGGATGGACCCAGTGTGACATAGGGCGCGGCAGAAGGGCCAGTGCCTGGCGCAACACGTGGTTTGCAGTGATGGATGGATATCGACGCAACGCCTCGATGGCGAGTATTGCACTTTGTTGAACTGTGTTACTGTGCTGGCTGAGTAGTTCAGCCTGGGCTGTAAGGTGGCGTGATAGAGCCGCTCGTTGTTGATGCTCACTGGCAACGCTCTGGTGATGAGGGCTGGGACGTTTAGGCGTGTCGGAAAAACCAAGTTTTAGCCAGGCCTGCGCCACCTCTTCGCGAGCCAGCCGGTAGGCACCGGGCACGCCTGACAGTAACCCTATTTCATGCATCTCCATCAAGAGGTGCTGGTCGACTGGCGATCGCCCAGCATCGTCATCGTGGGGCCGCTCGCCGGTCACGGAGCATGCCAACTGGTCGAAGAGCTGCCCCACCTTCTGCTTTTGCCATGCGTCGAGACGGTTATAGAACCGGCTGATTGATGCGGTCAGGGTATTTTCGAGACCCCCCAGCTCGACCAGAGCAGTACGCGTGAGTAATCCATTTTGCTGCCGCGGCCACATGGTGCGCAGCGCATGTTGAACAAGATAAAGCCAATCTGGCCTCTGGTGAAGAGAATCGACCAGGTACTGCACCAGTTCTGGTTCCAGACGGCTACCCACCACATCAGCGGGTAGAGAGATGGCCTTAAGCAGGTCAGCATCCGACATTGGACCCAGTTTGATGTCCGAGTCTTGCAGCAGTTCGGTCATGTAGCTGTCAGACAACGCTTGACCCATCAGCTCGGCACGTAACGCCATGACCACAGAGAGGGGTACTCGGTTTTGGGCATTGATTGCACGTCGCGTGGCTAGTAACTCCGCTAAAAAACACCTGCGCGATTCGTTCGTCATTCCAGTTGTGTAGAGCGACTCCACATGATCGAGCACCAATAGCAGACGCTGTGCTTTGGGTCGCATTTTCAGAATGGCGCGTGACAATTGAATGAGACTTAAAGTGCCTTGTACTAGCTGCTGCGCCGTCGTCTGCACTTCTGTTTGATAATCCGTACTCTTACCTTCATGTAGCAGACCAATCAATGTCTGCGCCAGTCCAAGGTACGGTTGTTTCGAGGGCTGGCAGGTTATGACCAGCCAATCAGGATGTGCCAACCGAACTGCCGGGATTAGTGCAGCGTGCAGTAGCGATGACTTGCCATAACCCGCTGCACCAATGAGCGAAACGAATGAGCCACTCGTAATAGCGCGTAAAAGTTTATGTTGGATCTCTTCACGGCCGTAATAAAACGGGGAGTCCTGCTCCTGGAATGCTAAAAGTCCTGGATACGGACAAGATGGGACATCACCGTTATTAATAGATGCCACACAACTCTGCT
This sequence comes from Chloroflexota bacterium, assembly GCA_021788625.1. Classification (GTDB taxonomy): domain Bacteria; phylum Chloroflexota; class Anaerolineae; order J036; family Brachytrichaceae; genus CAIXPS01. The sequence continues at coordinate 31,578 of JAJYKL010000041.1, read as the reverse complement.
GCTCGACAACTTCCTTCATTCCATAAACTCGCACTGCCATTTGGTTGCTATCGGTCGAAACCGCTAATGTGGATGAAGCCATCACATGTCTCCTTGTGTCCCCCACAAATACAAGGTGTTTGCGATATGCGGAATGGACCAATCACAGACGAATTGAGCCACCGCCCAATGCTTCGGATAGCCTTAGTTCAGCGCGACGTGGAGTTTTGTCATCGTGTGCACATCCCAAGTCAAGTATGGTTGCTTGATGCCCCACATGAGATGTTACGCACTAACGATCAGTGATGAAAATGGTGATGATGCCTATCGATATATTACGTTAACTAGGCCTAGCATGTAGCCGTTCCGAGGATTATACTCTTTGGCCACCTCGATACTAGTGTTGATTGTCACATTTACTGTACTCATTCTGATGCAATGTTGTACATGTGAGTAAGTTATGTCAGAATGCGATGATTATTATGAAAGTAATGCTACCGCTGGCTTACTAGGTATTATTAATCTATCTGCGATACAATTTACCCTCGTGAATGAAAAGCACCTGATCACGCTGGAGTTACCCAAAATATTAGAACGGCTGGCGAGTTATTGTAGTTTTGACGCCAGTTCAGAACTCGCTCGCCACCTGACACCTTCGACCAATGCACCAGATGTTCGCCAGCGTATAGCCGAGACAGCTCAGGCTCGCGCAGCACTCGAAGCGAACGATAACCTGGGGATCGGTGGTTCGCATGATGTCCGCGAGCGCGTGATTCATGCTACACGTGGTGGTGTTCTAGAGCCGCAGGAATTGCTTGATATCCGCGATACGCTGGTAAGCGGCCGTAATGTACAACGTACTGTCTCGCGTTATGCAGCACTTTACCCCGCATTAAGCTCCATAACGAATCAAATCGAACCATGCGCTGCGCTGGTAAATGAAATTTCACGCTGTATCGACGATAAAGGCGAAGTTCGGGATTCTGCCTCTCCCACTCTCAGTGATGTACGGCGCAACATACGCGTAGTGCATGACCGCCTGATGCAAAAGCTGCAGCATATCGTCAATGATAGTAACTCGTCGACCTACCTGCAGGAAGCCATCATCACACAGCGAGGTGGTCGTTACGTGATCCCCGTCAAGGCTGACTTCAAAGGCCGCATACCCGGTCTCATCCACGACCAGAGTGCCAGTGGTTTGACACTATTCATCGAACCGCTGGCCACTCTGGAGATGAACAACGAGTGGCGGGAGCTGCAACTGGCCGAGGAGCGCGAAGTACGCAGGGTGCTGACCAGCCTCTCGGACCTGGTCAGTAGTGACAGCCACTTCATTATTCGCACGGTGGAAGCGCTGGCTCAGTTCGACCTGGCACTGGCAAAAGCCAGGTATGCAGACGCCTTACGTGCTGTCGGTTCCAATGTGACCGGCGTCCATGATGGAGATCGGCGAGGTGAGCGCATGGAACCAACCGAGAGCTCACCACCTAACAGTGCATGGGTCATCAGCGTGGAGCAGGCACGCCATCCGTTGCTCAACCCGGAAACTGTGGTGCCAATCGATATGCAAATGGATGGCAACACGCGCGTTCTGGTGATTACCGGCCCTAATACGGGAGGAAAGACGGTCGCGCTCAAAACTATCGGCCTGCTCGCGGCAATGAATCAGTGCGGCCTGCATGTACCTGCCCAGTCGGCCACGCTACCTGTCTTCGAAGACATTTTGGCCGATATCGGTGATGAGCAATCCATTGAGCAAAGTCTGTCCACTTTCAGTGCACACCTGACCAACCTGGTGTCATTCCTGAACCAGGTAAGTGAGCGATCACTGGTCCTGCTCGATGAATTGGGTGCCGGCACCGATCCAACGGAGGGTGCCGCTCTGGCGCGTGCGATCCTGGAATACATGCTGAAGACCGGGGCTTTCTGTGTAGTGGCCACGCATTACCCGGAATTGAAAGCCTGGGCTTATATGACCGAAGGCGCTGCGAATGCAAGCGTAGCATTCGACTACGAGACGCTGCGTCCGCTCTACAAACTCACCATCGGCTTGCCGGGGCGCTCGAACGCGTTCGCCATCGCTCGGCGACTGGGCATGGACCAGGCGATTCTGTCACAGGCTCAGGGGTATATCAGCGCGACCGATGCCGATACTGAGGATATGCTTGCCAAGATTGCCAGGATCGAACGCCAGCTCCAGTCTTCACGTGAGGCGGCGCACAGCGCCCAGTTGGAGGCTGAGCGAAATGCCGACCGGATACGTGAGCGATTGAGTGCTGTTGAGGATGAGCGCCGTGTATTGCTGGCCGAAGCACGCGAGGACGCACTTCGTGAGGTGGAGGCCTTACGAGTCGAAGTGCGCCGTCTGCGCGCGCGCATCGTGTCAGCGGGTGGATCTCTGGACGAAGTGAAGGCATTGGAGCAGGAGATTGATACATTGCAGTCGGCACCTCCTTTTCCCCCCGAGGCAGCCCGACGGCCTGCAACACCTGCCTCACGACGTCCCCTTCAGCTCAATGATCTGGTGAGGGTGAAATCGCTGAATACGGATGGCGTGGTCAGCGCCATCAGCGGTGACGAAGCGGACGTGCAGATTGGGCGTCTGCGCACGCGCGTAAAACTGAGCGACCTGGAGCGCTCGCGACGCAGTCGGAATGCAGACTCGCGTAGTAACCTCGACGAGGAGAACCGAGAGCCTGCCTATGAATCGTCTGCTCCCGTCATCTCACCTGGCATGGAATTGGATCTACGTGGTATGACCGGTGAAGAAGGCGTAACCCATCTGGAAGACTATCTGGACCGCGCCGCACGTGCGAGATTGCCGTTTGTGCGTATCATTCATGGCAAGGGCACGGGTGCTCTACGCCGCGCCATCCGCACCGCAATCAAAGACAACCCTCTAGTGAAGTCGTTCGAGACAGGCCAGGAAGGCGAGGGCGGTGATGGCATAACGGTGATAAAGCTAAGGGAATTGTAAAGCTCTAGGGATGACCAGGCAACGTACTATACGATTACTTTTGATCCTGGCAATGATATTGCTAGCGATCCTGATCGTCGAGCGCCTATGGGCATTTGGCGAGACACTGCAGGGCGTACTGTCCACCCTGGCTGGCGCATGGTTCCTTGCTCTGGCGGTGCGTCCCTTCATCGAGGCACTACACCGCACGGTATTCCCCACTTCATTAGTGCGCTGGGTCGAACGTCGTTACGGTGCAATGTGGTCACGTCGCATGGCTCAATGGCGGTTGCCTTATGGACTGGCTGTGGCGGTGGTATATATTGGATTGGTCGTTGTGGTAGTGGGCATGGCAACCATTATCGTGGCTGCCATCATTCCGCAGGCAACCGATCTGATCAACCGTCTGCCTGATATATCTGCCCGTATCCCCAACCTGGTGGTGGAAGCCTGGGCTTCCACCGCGCAGCGCTTTGGTCTGAACCCGAATGCAATCACCGGCGTGGTCAGCACGCAGGAGATCTCCACACGCGCCACTCAATTGGCCGCCGCGGCTGCGCAGCAGGCGCTGGTCATCGTCACGGGCACGGCTACACTCATCGGCCAGTTTGTGCTGATGCTGATCTTAAGCCTATATATCGTGACTGAAGGCAAGATGCTGCAACGCCAGGCATTCGTGCTGCTGCCCGAATCAGCACATGAGTTTACCCATGCGTTCATCGACGCCGTGGACCGCGCATTCGATAGTTACCTGCGTGGATACATCGCTTCTGCACTGTTACGTGGTGCCTTTGCGGTCGCACTATTTGGACTGTTCGGCGTTAATTTCGGCGTGGTGCTGGCATTGGTTTATGCCATTCTCTCGCTCATCCCCCTGATCGGATCACCCATCGCCATCCTGACAGCTGGCATTGTTACCTTGTTCGTGCACCAGGACGTGGTGTTGCCGGTCGTGGTCACCTTGTTTGTATTCGACCAGATCATGGCCTATGTGGTCGTGCCACGCATTATGAGCGACACAGTGGGTGTGCCTGGACTGATCGGGTTGCTTTCCATTAGTGTGGGAGTACAGCTTTTTGGGTTCTGGGGCCTCATATTTAGCGTACCGACAATGGGCGCGGTATACACATTGCTGTTCGACTATTACCTGCCACGACGGCGCAAAGCTCAGGGCTTGCCTGAATATGACCCAGCGCTTGATAGCATTCTGCCGTATAGACGCACCAGAGCTCCTAAGACCCTGACTGCAGTGGAAAGCGGCAGGATGCTTAAGGGCAGTGTTCCATCGGGCAATCCAGCAGGCACTCCCTCAAGTGTTCCACCCGGCACAGGCAGTCAAAATCCCACTTTGACACGTAAGTAGTATGCACGGCAGGCTCGTATTGCAGTCGGTCTTCAGTCGCTGGCGCTTGCAGCTTGCATACCGCGGACTGTTTACAATGAGAGTTTGGTGGGGAGGCTGAAGCTGTCGTGAGGATTGAGGTGGATAGATGAACCTATTCGGGCGGAAAGAGAGGGAAAACGAAATCAAACAAATGGGACGTCTGCCGCCAGGCCAGGCGTTAACGAATAAGTTTCCTGTATTACATTATGGCGGAGTACCTCATTACGACCTGGCGAAATGGGACTTCCGCCTCTTTGGTGAAGTGGAAGAAGTCAGGCGACTAAGCTGGGAGGAATTCAACATGCTTCCTAAGCGCGCGATTACAATGGATATCCATTGCGTGACGCGCTGGAGCAAGTTTGACACGTTATGGGAGGGCGTGTGGCTGCCCGATTTGATCGAAGCCGGGCTGGTAAAGCTCAAACCTACAGCCCGATACATCATCGAGCACTGCGAAAACGGATTTACGACAAACCTCGACCTGGAGCACTTCTTGAAGCCAACGACATTGCTGGCAACGAAGTTTAACGGCATTCCCCTCGAGCCAGAGCACGGATTCCCGGTGCGCGTAGTGGTAGGTGCCGCGGCAGGTCAGGGCCGTGATCCTGACACGCGTTACTTTTGGAAAGGCGGTAAATGGCTGCGGGGGCTGGAGTTCAGCGCACTGGATAGACCCGGTTTCTGGGAGCAGGCAGGTTACCACAATATCGCCCGCGTCTGGACTGAAGAACGGTTCGAGTGATGTTGGAAACACGCAGCTCCACCGGCAGCATCGTCTCCGTCTTTGGATGGATTTACGATATACACCGGGACGGATGTGTCAGGTCTACTCTCACGATAAACTGAGCCTTTGATTATGACCGCAAGTGACATGACCACAACTATCTGCGCCTCGCACCTGGCAAAGTCGTTTGGCGCCACCAGGGCTGTACACGATGTCTCGTTTGAAGTACACGCCGGGGAGGTTTTTGGCCTGCTGGGCCCAAACGGCGCCGGAAAGACCACCATCATCCGCATGATCCTCGACATCTTTAAGCCCGACCAGGGAGAGATCAGTGTCCTGGGCGGTCCCATGACGGAACCGAAGAAGGAGCAGATTGGTTATTTGCCCGAAGAGCGGGGCTTATATAAGGATCTGAAGGTCGAAGAATGCGTACTATATCTGGCCGAGCTCAAAGGAGTAACGCGTCGAGACGCACGCCTTCGCGCAGAAAGGTATTTTCAGCAACTCGACCTGACCGCTTATAAATCCAGGAAAGTAAATGACCTGAGCAAGGGTATGCAACAGAAGGTACAGGTCATCACCACCCTTATTCACAATCCCAGGCTGGTCATAATTGACGAACCCTTTAGCGGATTGGACCCTGTGAACACGCGTCTGATTCAGGACATACTGCTAAAGGAACGACAGAACGGCACCAGCATTGTCATGTCCACACATCAAATGGTCCAGGTGGAGGAAATGTGTGATCGCATCGTTCTCATCAACAAAGGCGACTCGGTGCTCTATGGACCGGTGGACGATATTCGACACCGTTATGCTGATAACGCCGTTCACGTGGTTGTGCGTGGAGAGCTGCCCAACTTGCCAGGAGTGCTGGAGACGAAGCTTAAAAGTTCTGCGTATGGCATACCACCCAGTGAGTTGGCAGGGTCTGCACAGGGCTCGTCTCCGGATACCACGAAAGGTGCGGAGTACATGCTTCGACTACCGAAAGATATGACACCACAGGCACTTTTACGCACCCTTGCCAACACACCTGGCCTGATACTGGAGTCGTTCGAACTGGCAATTCCTACCATGGACGACATCTTCGTGCGCGTTGTATCGGGCGAGCGAGAGTAGTACAGCAATATGACTACTCACTCATGCTTCACGCAGATACCGAGCATATAGGTTGATGAAAAAGATCATCCGCATCGCCACTTCCGAGTACCTGCGACGGGTATCGCGCAGAGGTTTCATCGTCGTCCTGCTTTTGCCGCTCCTGATCATCGCCGTCATCGCAGTAGCCAGTTACTTCTCGGCCAGCGCAACCCTGAGCAGTGAGCAGGGTGTGGTGGGCTATGTGGATCCCTCGAACGCTCTGGCGCATGCGGTGCAACCAGGCAACGGAGTCGACATCACCTTCCGGCGCTTTGCCGACGAACAGGCTGCCCGCACGGCGCTTACCAATAAGCAGATCATCGCATACTTCGTGCTGGCGCCTGATTTCGCCACCAGCGGCAAGGCTGACCTTTTCTACTGGCAGAACCAACCTGGCAAGACGGTTACGAATAAGTTCAATCAATTCGCCCGATCATCCCTGGTGGATGGGCGTGACGCAGCCATAGCGCAGCGCCTGCTCAATGGCACGCACTTTATACTGCGCACCCCCGACGGCACACGCACGTTTAGCGACAACGATGTGTTCGCCATCATCTTCCCGATTGTTGTCGCGATCCTTTTTATCATCGCTCTGTTCGGAGGGGCTGCCTACCTGTTGCAAGCCGTGGTGGATGAAAAAGAAAATCGCACCATCGAAATCTTAATCACCTCGGTCACCCCCATGCAACTCATGACCGGCAAAATAACCGGCCTGGCCGCTGTAGGTCTGACTCAGATTGGCATCTGGCTCCTGGGTGGCTTTGTGGCGCTCTCTGCCATCAGGGATCATGTGGACTTCTTGAAGAACGTGAGCGTGGATCCGGCGTTCATCGGGCTGGCTGTCGTGTTGTGTGTTCTCCAATACCTGCTCTATGGGGCTGTGATGGCAGGCCTCGGTTCAATTGTGATCGATGCCAGACAGGGCCACTCTTACTCGACGCCGTTCACGATGGTGGCGATGATCCCGATGTTCTTCTTCGCCGTGATTCTCTTCGACCCCAACGGGATGCTTGCCATTGTATTGAGCCTGTTTCCTTTGACGGCACCGCTGACATTGTTATTGCGTTATGGCATGACGAGTATTCCATTGTGGCAGATTCTTGTAGGCATTGCACTCCTGGCGTTGAGTGCTGCCAGTGCGATGTGGCTGGCGGGGCGCATCTTCCGCATCGGCATGCTGCGCTACGGCCAGGCAGTCAGCATCAGTGAGATTGCAGCGAGTATTCGTTTCTGAATAGGAGATTGGAGAACAGAGATATAGAGATGCAAAGAGAAGCAGCCAGGATTTAGTCTCTTATCTGCACGGTTCAAAATGAACAAGATTTTCATCGTGGCGCGGCACGAATTCACGACACTGATTACCAAGCCGAGTTTCTGGATCGCTTTGATCGGTGTGCCTATTTTCATGGGCTTCGTCATGGCGATCAGTCTGCTGGGCAGCGGTGCCGCAACCGCCGCCGTCATCGCATCGAAGCAAAACGAGGTGCTCTTGCAGGGCTATGTGGACCACAGCGGGCTGGTGAAGACATTGCCGCCCGGTGTGTCATTCCAGGCGTTCCCCGACGAGGAAGCAGCCCGGGCAGCACTAAGCGCCGGCAAGATACGCGGATATTTCATCGTACCCGTCGACTACATCAGAACCGGCAATGTGACCTATGTCTCGCCTGACTTTAGCCCGTTGAGTTCACCCACTGGACAGTTTGAGCGCGTTCTGACGTACAACCTGGTAGGTGGTAACGAACAGGTCCTGGCTCGTGTCGACACCACAGTCGCCGTACAACAGGAAACAGCATTAGCCCCTCAAGGCACCAAAGGTGGCACTGGCCTGCCGTTCCCCTTGCTCCCTCTTTTCGCCGGCATCCTGTTCATGATCGTCATGATCAGTGCGTCCAGCTACCTGATGCAGACGGTGACCACTGAGAAAGAGACGCGGGTAATGGAAGTGCTGATGTCATCGCTCACACCCAGACAGATGCTGGCTGGCAAAATCATCGGTCTGGGATTGGTTGGTTTCGTGCAGATGGGTCTGTGGCTGCTGTCATCGCTGACAGCGCTTAACGCTATTCCAGCAGCTGCTTCCCTGGGCAGCATCTCAGCAGGAACCGTGGTTATAGCGATTGTGTACTTTCTGTTTGGCTACTTCATTTACGCCAGTATGATGGCTGGTCTTGGCGCACTGATGCCCGGCTCACGCGAGGCGGCGCAATACACGTTCTTCATCTTGCTCCCATTGATCATCCCCATGTATCTGACCACTGCGCTGCTCTACGAACCGAACGGGCTGCTTGCAACCGTGCTCAGCCTGTTCCCGTTCACCTCGCCGGTCGTGATGGTGATGCGCATCACGGCAACGGACGTTCCCTTCTATCAAATCGCACTGGGTGTCATCCTGCTGGCAATCACGGTTGTTGGAGTGATTAATGTGGTGGCCCGCCTGTTCCGCGCTCAGTCGCTCCTGAGCGGCACGAAACCGAGCTTGAGGGACATTGCCCTCGCACTCCGGTAATGGTCAAATCGCATTTAAAGACCGGCAATGGATGCGCACGCCACGGCGGAATAACCGACATGGTCGCATGGTGGGCCGCCCGGTATACTTGGCGTCGCCTGATAGTCAGCAATCATCAATCTTTTTGTTTTCACTGAAACGATGCATGTTGTTCTTGGCGCGTACCTGTTGAGCGGGGTGAAGGGTTACCGGCAAGCGGGAATACATCAGTATTCGCGGTCTTTGATCGAGGCGCTTGGGGCTATGGATCTGCCCGCCGAGATGCACGTTACCGCTCTCATCAGCCCTACCGCACGCGGCGAACTTCCGCCACTCACCCCCGCCGGGTCATCAAGTTCCCGTCTCCAGTCTCGCATCTCCATCCAGGTGGCAACACATAGTACCGAGCATCCATTGGGGCGTATCCGCACTGAGCAACTGGAGACGCCTGGTCTGCTGCGCAGGCTTGGCGCAGACCTGTACCACGGCCTGGCTTTTGCAGCACCTCTACGCGTACCCTGCCCCACCATCATCACTGTCTACGACCTGAGCTTCATCACGCGACCGAAAACTCACAAGACACTCAATCGTATGTATTTATCACTCGCAACGCGCTGGAGCTGCCGTCACGCCGCCAGGGTGATTGCCATAAGTGAATGGTCCAGACACGACGTGGTGGAGTTTCTGAGTGTGGATCCGGCTCGCGTGGACGTTATCGCGCTTGGTGTGGACCCGCGCTTCCATCCTGGATCACAGCAGGAGTTAGCGCAGTTCAAACAGGCCAACCGGATCGGCGTGCATACGGTATTCTTCCTGGGTAGCCTTGAGCCTCGCAAAAACCTGCCTGTACTTATTGATGCGTTCAAACAGGTGCTGGAAGCCGTACCCGACGCCGAGCTGATCGTGGGAGGTGGGCGAGGCTGGAACTACACCTCGCTTTTCAGGCACATACAGGAACTTGGTCTGGACGAAAAGGTGCGCTTCCTGGGGCCGGTACCGGCGGACGATGTTCCCAAGTGGATGAATGCGTGCACCGTGTTTGCCTACCCTTCGCTCTACGAGGGTTTTGGCCTGCCGGTACTGGAGGCGATGGCCTGTGGTGCGGCAGTCGTGGCGAGCAACGTGACCTCTCTACCAGAGGTGGCAGGCGATGCCGGCCTGCTGGTGCCGCCTGCCGACACGCAGCAGATCGCACAGGCACTGGGTCGTGTTTTAACAGACGAGAGCTTGCGGGCCACGCTGCGCCAGCGGGGGTTGCAGCGCGCCACGCAGTTCACCTGGCGGCGCACCGCCGAAAAGACGGTGGAAAGCTACAATCGTGCACTGCAGGAAACTCAAACTCTTTGACTTTTATTCGCGTTGTGGTATATTTTTCTGGCTGCATTTAGGATGCGTAGTGTAGTGGTCTAACACGCTGCCCTGTCAAGGCAGAGATCGCGGGTTCGAATCCCGTCGCGTCCGCAGTTGTCTACTATTGGCCCCGTGACATTTATGTTACCGGGCCATCCTTCTAAGCTTTCTCTCCCAGCAACCAATGCCGAAGCTGAAATCAACTCTCACCCATGTTGAGGTCCGCCAGTGGCGTGATCAGGTGGTTGGTGTATCAGGTTCATTGGTTATCAGGGTATTCCTACAGGATGCGAATTTAACCCCCAGCCAAAGAGAGCACCAGTTCGGAAAGAAACGTAATATTAAAACCGGTAAGCAGTCCCCAGCCAGCAACTAGCCTCATTCCGGGGCGGCGGTTGACATGCAATATCTCGCCCATGACATAGATAAGTGCTCCTGTGGCCATGGCAAGAAAAAGCACGAACATCGGCGTGGATACAAATTGATAACCAACAATCGTGCCCAGAAATGTAGGCCCTCCACCGATCAGCCCCATCAGGCTAAGGAATGCCCATGATGGACGCTCGCCCACCATCGGCCCGATGATGCCAATACCCTCGGTGGTGTTATGCAGTCCAAAACCGATGATCAGGAATAAGGCCAATGCAATTTCACCACGACCCGCTGACTGGCCAATCGCCAACCCTTCGGAGAAGTTGTGCAGACCGATCCCGACAGCGATCATTAGCGCCAGTTTTACGGGCGAGAGTCCCTGGTTAGCGGTGACTTGGAGATTGATGAAGCGCTGCTCAAAGGCCAAGAGACCTAGCAATCCTACGCTGAATCCGACGACGAAGAGTGCCAGGAGCATCGCCGGTTCAGCGAAGGTGGTTTGCCCAGCCGCGACGCCTTTCAGCGCGCTTTCAATTGGTTCGGCAAGCTTGCTGATGATATCAAATAGTAGGAAGAGGATGATGCCCGCTGACGTCATTGACAGAAATACGCGCAGTTTGTCAGATACACCTTTCATCCTGCCAACAGGTAACCCAATCATGATCGTGAACCCAGCAATCGCTCCGAGGAGTACCGTCTGAATGAAGCTCATATATACCTCTCTTGCTCCCAGCATCGTTGTTGACCACAAGATAACTATGTACTGCTAATAAATATATGTATATGCTTAGATTGCGAGAGATGTTACACTTTGTCACATAGCTTGTCAAGACGAGGTTTGAGAGTAATGCGAAAGTCGACTTCAGTCAGCGCATCGCAGTCAGCAGCGACCGCGACAGTTGAAAACTACCTTGCGCTTTTATGCAGCTTCGAGCGCGACGGTCAGACTGCGATCGCGACAAGGCTGGCTGAACAGTTAGGCGTATCACTGCCAACCGCCAGTGCTACCGTAAAACGGATGGCACGCGATGGGTGGATCTCCATAGATAACAAGAAAGCGATTCACCTTACGCCCGAGGGGTGCCAGATGGCCGCCATGGTGATGCGCCGCCACTTTCTGATTGAGTTGTTATTACGCAAGGTTCTGGATGTACCCTGGTCGCACCTACACTCTGAAGCACATGCCCTCGAGCACAGTATCTCGGATGATACTCTCAAGCGCATTCAGGAGAAGCTTGACAATCCGCTCACATGCCCTCACGGAAACCCTTTCCCAGGCGAAGAAAAAGCCGTGGCGCATTGGGTGAAACTGGTACAGTTACAACCTGGCGACCGCGCGGTCATCAGGCGCATCCACGAACTGGCTGAGGATAGTAGTGACCTGCTGGTTTTCCTTGAGAATAACGCGTTGATGCCCGGCACAGAGATCATGGTTCGCAATGTGATGCCATTCAATGAGACAATGATGGTGGAAGCGGGGGGCCAGCCGGTAGTTCTCGGTTTAGGAGTGGCCAAGTGGATCTACGTCGAACCGATCAAGCAGGTAAGGGTCAGGCGTTGAATGTGGCAGACTGATGCCGCAAAATACGAGTTCTGCCTTCCCATCTTCTGGTACTGAAAAGGTTAACGGCGGAGGCAGGTGCAGGACCTGATTCCGGTACAAACTTTTCGTTCCACTAAACTGATTACATTGATACTTTCTTAGCTTTATAACTGATTTCATGATTGTGGGAAACATTTCGGATCAATTAACGATTTCACTTCCTGTTGATATTCGAATTTCTATGGACCGCCATTTCACGACATGCGTTTAGACAAGAGCAAGGCGTTCACATAGATCGAAGCGTTTTACAAAAGGATAGCCAAATCGCCAATCTATAAGTGAAGAATCCCAAAGCTTGCCATCGCTGAAGATTCCAGCATCAAGGGCTGAGATTTACCTTGGCGTCGAACCTCAGGTGCCCTAAATAATCGATTATCAGTCGCGGTACCTTAGTAAACGCAGGGCGTTGAGCACTACCACGATGGTACTGCCTTCATGCAGGATGACTGCGAAACTCAGTTGTACCAGCCCAAATACCGACGTGAGAATAAGGAAGCCGATTACCCCGAGGGAAATAATAAGATTCTGTTTGATGATGACGCGGCTGGCACGGCTGAGGCCGACAGCGAACGGCAGCTTGCTGATGTCGTCGCCCATTAACGCGACATCGGCTGTTTCCAACGCCACCGCCGTGCCGGCACCACCCATAGCGATACCCACGTCGGCCGTTGCCAGTGCCGGTGCGTCGTTCACGCCGTCACCTATCATGGCGATAGGCCCAAACTGGTCCCGCAGTTCCTTGATGATCCTGAGCTTATCTTCCGGCAGCAGTTCAGCCTGAACGTCAGTCACACCGGCTTGTTGTGCGATGAGGTTGGCGACGGCGGAGTTGTCCCCGGTTAGCATCACCAGGTGGCGAATGCCCATCTGGCGCAGCCGCTGCAGGGCTTGTACTGCACTCGGGCGCAGGGTGTCCGCCAAACCCAGCACTCCCAGGAACTTGCCGTTCCGGCTGACGGCCATGGTGGTCTTGCCCGCGGACTCAAGGCGATCAACTGCCTCGCCAACTTCGCGGCCTATATCGTGGCCGTCCGTCTCCCGGAACAACTTGAGCGAGCCGATCAGCACCGGCTGCCCGCCCACGCTGCTGCGCACGCCGCGCCCGGCCAGGTTTTCCAGCCCACTGGCTGCTGGCAGGTCAAGACCTCTGCCCCGTGCAGTGTGGACAACCGCCTGAGCCAGGGGATGACTAGATTGTTGCTCTACTGCGGCTGCCATGCGCAGCACGTCGTCGGGCTGGACGCCGTTTGAGGGGATGATATCCGTCACCGCGAACTGGCCTTCGGTCAATGTGCCGGTCTTGTCGAACGCGATTGCGCTTAACCCTCCCAGGGTCTCCAGATGAACGCCTCCCTTGACAAGCACACCACTGCGGGCCGCCTGCGCGATACCGGAAAGTACTGCCGCTGGAGTGCCGACCGCCAGCGCGCAGGGCGACGCCGCGACCAGGAGCAGCATGCCACGATAGAAGCTGTCGCTCAACGGCATGAGGCCCAACAGCGGCGGCGCCACGATGACGACGACGACTGCGATCAGCACCGCCGGGACAAATTTAGCGGTGAAACGCTCGGTAAACTGCTGGGTCGGGCTTTGCTGGCTCTGTGCTTCGGCGACCAACTGCATCACGCGACTGAGGGTATTGTCCCTGGCCAGTTTGGTGACTTTTATTTCGAGCGCCGCGTCCTGGTTAACCGTGCCCGCAAAGACCTCATCGCCGGGCTGTTTTTGCACCGGCACGCTTTCACCTGTGATCGGACTTTGATCAATCGCGCCTGTGCCGCTGATTATGCTGCCGTCCGCCGGCAGGCGATCCCCGGGGCGCACCACCACCACGTCGCCTAGTCTCAGTTGGCTGACATCCCGCTCTACGATCTGTTCACCCTGCTTCACTCGCGCCATTTTCGGCATCAGCGCTCCCAATGCGTTGACGGCGTTGCGCGCGCGGTCCATGGCGTAGTGCTCGCCTACATGGCCCAACGAGAACAGACACAACAGGAACGCACCTTCTGGCCACTGACCCAACACAGCCGCGCCGGCTGCGGCGGCCAGCATTAACATGTCAGTGTTGAATCGTCCTTTTAGCAGACCAGGGATGGCCTCTATCGCGATGTCGTATCCGCCGGTGACATAGGAGACGATAAAGCAGGCGAGTGAGACGGTTGGGGCAAGGCCCAGAAAATGCTCTCCCAGCCAGCCCGCGAGCAGGAAGATGCCGGCCACAGCCAAGAGGATCAGGCTCCAGCGCTCTTGCATCCAATGCGGCAGGAACACGGGCGCGCTGCCGTGGTCATGGTGTCCCTGCTCTTCTTCAGTGCCTGTGACCGCCGGCTCTACCGTTAGCACTCGCACACCCATCCTGCGGATGACCTGCTCAATGGCGAGCCGCTGCAGCATGGTGCCGTCGTAAGCGACAAAGGCCAGAGATGCCGCGTAGTTCACCTGGGCGTGCAACATGCCCGGCAGTTGTTCAAGGGCTCGCGCCAAACCGCCGGCAACGTCCGCCGCATTCATACCCGCGAGCGGGATCGTCTCGTGTCGGTAGCGGTCGGACAACATGGCCCCGGCACTTTCTGCCATACGCTGCACCTGGTCCAGCGAGATCAGGTTGGCGTCGAAATGCAGGCACAATTCCGCAGCGCCTTCATTGCGCTTCACATGCGCGTATTGGATACCCCGCATCACGCCGAGCATCGCTGTCAGCACTCGCACGCATTGATCCCCGCCGTCCACCTCCGGGAGGAGAACGTCGAGGTCGATTTTTACTTTGTCGACCATACGAGCGCTAATAATACCATTGACGGTGGTAGAGTACGTTATGTATATTGGCTAACCTATAGCATCACCGAATACGGGGGACATCCTCGTCATAAGTCGGATTCGAATGGACCGGCTGGGTATGCGCAAGGCCCTGGGCGATCTGGAAGCCGATATTATGGAGCTGATATGGAAGTGGGCGCCTGATGTGGGAGTCACATTGCGCGCGGTAGCAGAATGACTGGACCTTACGGTCCGATTCGAATATAGCGTATTGTATTACATCATCATATAGTGATATAATGATACGTGAGGTAAAGATGTTATTAACCACGGAACGGTCCGGTGTGGCCGTCAGGGCAAGACTCTTCAGAGGGTTTGGCGACCCCTCCCGCTTAAGTATTCTCGAAGCGTTGCGGAGCGGTTTCCATACGGTCAGTGATCTGGTGAAGGAAACCGATCTCTCACAATCCAACGTTTCGAACCACCTGAGCTGCCTGCGGGATTGCGGGTTGGTGACGGCGGAGCAGAAAGGGCGTTACATGTGGTACCGGCTAAGCGATGAGCGCGTTGGTGAACTGCTCAAGTTGGCCGAGGCGCTATTAGCTGACGTCGCCCGCGGCGTATACGAATGCACACGCTATGACACGCCGGCTCGTCTTCCTGAAACAAGCGCACTGTTAGAAGTTCAGACCAATACAGGAAATCGTAATGAAGCAAATTGAGACACTAGAGATTCCGATCGCAGGCATGGACTGCACTGAGTGCACAATGCACGTCAAAAAGGCCATCGGGGCACTGCCTGGTGTGAAGTCGGTGGACGTTTTTCTCGCCAGTGAGAAAGCGGTAATCCAACTCGACTCAACAGTAGTCGGCCTGCCCGAGATTCGACAGGCGGTAGCTGGTTCCGGGTACTCAGTACCTATGGTTGAAACCGCAGAGCCGCAGCTTCCAATCGATGCACGGAATAACGCTCAGAAAACTGTGGCATCTGCGCCTTTGTCTGACTTCTCACGCCCGATCCTCACCGTCTTTGGGATCGTGTTCGGGGTAGTGCTCTTCGTCGTGGTGGTAGGCGAATGGCTTGGTCTGTTTGAGACCCTGACCAGTCGGGTGCCATGGCCGGTCGGTCTGGGCATCGTTCTCATCGGCGGTTACCCCATCTTTCGCAACGTCTTTCGCGCCACGCTCCGGCGTCAAATCACCTCACACACGCTGATGACCGTTGGCGTCATTGCCGCACTGGTCGTGGGTCAGTGGGCCACTGCTGTGGTGATCGTGTTCTTCATGCGGGTTGGTGATTACACGGAAAAATTCACAACCGAACGCGCACGTCGCGCAGTGAAAGACTTGACCGCCATGGCCCCACAGACCGCTCGCGTCGAACGTTCTGGAAGTGAGGTCGAGATACCCATCGGGCAAGTTCACCTTGGCGAAGTAGTGGTGGTGCGTCCTGGAGAAACCATTCCTGTCGACGGTGAAGTGCTGGATGGACTGGCGACAGTAGATCAGGCAGCGATCACCGGCGAATCGATGCCAGTAGAAACCGGACCCGGTGCCAGAGTTTACGCCGCTTCCCTCGCCCGGCTGGGGCACTTGCGCGTCCGCACCACCCACGCCGGCACGGACACCACCTTTGGACGTGTGATCAAAATGGTCCAGGATGCTGAAGCGCACCGATCTAGTGTCCAAACGATGGCCGATCGGTTCTCCAGCTATTTCCTGCCCCTGGTACTCGGTATCGCATTGCTCACCTTCATCATTCGCCAGGACCCCCTGGCAACTGCTGCTGTGCTCGTAGTGGCCTGCTCCTGTTCCATCGCGCTGGCTACTCCGATTGCCATGCTAGCCTCAATTGGCGCCGGGGCCAAACGTGGCTTGCTCATCAAAGGCGGCAAATACCTGGAGACACTCGCCCGTGCTGACGTGCTCCTGATTGACAAGACCGGCACACTCACGCTGGGCAAGCCAAAGGTCACAGATATAGTGACGTTGAACGGATTGGTAGACACTGACCTGCTGGCACTGGTCGCGTCAGCGGAACGATATTCTGAACACCCACTGGCTGAAGCCGTTCGCACCGCTGCGAATGAACGCCACCTAGTGCTCCATGAGCCACAGAATTTTGAGGCGTTACCTGGTCTGGGGGTTCGTGCCAATGTGAATGGGTTTGCGGTATCGGTGGGAAATCGGCGGATGATCGAAACAGCAGGGGCTGGGTCTGAACTGGAGGCACAGGGTAAAACACTGCTGTTCGTCACTCGCGACAGTGAACTCGCCGGCATTCTGGCGGCTGCAGATACGCTCCGGCCTGAAGTACCACAGGCGTTGGAAGAAGTCCGCAAGCTGGGCGTTCGTCAGATCGAACTGCTGACTGGCGATAACGAGAGAACTGCCTCAGCATTGGCTGAGAAGATCGGCCTGAGCTATCGCGCCAACCTGCTGCCGGAGGACAAGATTCGTATCGTAAAAGAGTACCAGACCAAGGGCCATGTGGTCGTGATGGTTGGCGATGGCGTCAACGACGCACCAGCGCTGGCACAGGCTGACGTAGGTATCGCGATGGGTGCGGCAGGAACCGACGTAGCGATTGAGGCGGCACATATAGCGCTGATGCGAGAGGACTGGACCCTGGTGCCGGAGATGTTCCGCATTGCGCGCCGGACCATGCGCGTGGTGAAGATGAACCTACTGTTCACCGGGGTCTACAACGTCCTCGGGCTGACCCTGGCGGCGCTAGGCATCCTGCCACCCATTCTGGCCGCGGCGGCGCAGTCCCTCCCCGACCTGGGGATCCTGGGCAACTCCGCCCGGTTACTTCACCACAAAGACAGCGTTCGACAAACTTAGTCTGTTCGTCTCAAATAATTCTGATCGTAGCGTGTACCTGGTGAAGCAGTGGCCTTTCGCCTGAGGAGGATAGGCCATACTGCGTGTTGACCGATATTAGAGTGAAGGTAACCTATCCGGTGATACGATCTTATGTGATTCTTGAAAGGCACACCTATGGCTAGCGCCAAAATACTAGTCGTGGACGACGAGCCTTCCATTGTCAGCACGTTGAAAGCGTACCTGGAGCAGGAGGGTTATACGACGGACATCGCCAGCAATGGGCCGGCAGCGTTAAGAGCAGCGCGCGCGTTCACACCGGACCTGATAGTGCTGGATGTCATGCTACCCGGCATGGATGGCTTCGAAGTGCTCCAACAAGTGCGGCGAGAGTCGGATGTGTACGTCTTGATGCTGACCGCCAAATCCAGCGAGACCGACAAGATCGTCGGGCTGTCTGTCGGCGCCGACGATTACATGACCAAACCCTTCAGCCCGCGCGAACTCGTAGCCCGCGTAAAGGCCGTGTTACGCCGTGGGCGCAACAGCGCACAGCCAGAAACTGTACTGGTGTTTCACCGGCTGAGGATTGATCCTGGTGCCCGGCGATCCTGGAAGGATGGCGCACCCGTTGATCTCACCTCACTGGAGTTTGACCTGTTGTATACACTGGCTCGTCATCGTGGACGCGTCCTGAGCCGCGAGCAGATCATCGAGCAGGTCTGGGGCAGCGACTACTATGGCGACGAACGCGTGGTCGATGTCCACCTCGGCCACCTGCGCAAAAAGGTTGAGGATGATCCGGCTTATCCGGCGCTGATCGCCACGATCAGAGGCGCCGGCTACCGCTTCGAGGATGAGGCGCTATGAAGCTCATATCGATCTTGCGCACGAGCCTGGCCTGGAAATTGCTCCTGTCATACCTGGTCATCGTCCTCGTCGGGGTCACGGTTCTCGCTGTGACAGCCAGACTGAGCGCGCCGACTGCACTGGACCGGCACATGGCGATCATGCAGTCGATGATGCCGCAGGGCGCAGGCATGATGGGCGACCTGCGCGACAACTTTACCGCTGCCGTCAACGAGGTATTGGTCGTGGCAGCGGTCGCGGCCATCGTGGCGGCCGTGATGGTCAGCATCTTCACCGCGCGGCGGATCATCGGCCCGCTGCATGCCATGACTGAAGCCAGCCAGCGTATTGCCAGCGGTGATTACCATCAGCGTGTTTACATGCCTGGCGCAGACGAACTCGGCATCCTGGCGCACTCTTTCAACCAGATGGCCGGGACGCTCGAGCAGGTTGAGCAAAGGCGGGTGGAGCTGATCGGCAACGTGGCGCATGAATTGCGCACACCGCTCAGCAGCATCCGCAGCACGATGGAGGGGCTGGTTGACGGCGTGCTGCCGGCCGAGACAGCCACATTCCTGAGTGTCCAGCATGAAGTCACCCGTTTACAGCGGCTGGTTCGTGACCTGGAGGAGCTATCGCGCGCCGAAGCCGGCCAGATTCCGCTTGATCTGCTCTTGAATGACCCAGGTCCACTGATCCGTACGGCAGCGGATCGGTTGCGGATGCAATACGACGATAAAGGCGTTCGCCTGGAGGTGGATACCCCACCTTCTCTCCCAGCGGTGCGCATGGACACGGCGCGCATCACCCAGGTGCTGGTCAACCTGTTGGGCAACGCCCTGCAGTACACGCCTGCGGGCGGGAGCGTCACAGTAAATGCCCGGGCTGAGGCGCATGAGGTGCTATTCTCCGTCTGCGACACGGGGCTGGGCATCTCTGCCGAACATCTGCCGCATGTATTTGAACGCTTTTATCGTGTGGACCGCTCGCGTTCGCGCGCCGGCGGGGGCAGCGGAATCGGCCTCACGATCAGCCAATACCTGGTCGAGGCCCACGGCGGCCGCATCTGGGCCTCTAGCCCCGGCATCGGCCAGGGCAGCACATTCACGTTCAGCCTGCCACTTGCCTAGGCCACTGGCTGGCTCGATCTTCATCAAATCTTCACACGCGCTTTAATCGTTCGTTACACAGTCCAGCTACCATCTTGCTTGCACAGCTATACACGCGGTGCGCCGTGCTCCAAAAGGAGCTGCGCGCCAGGGAATGCAAGACATGATGGGTTTTGGCTTTGGATTCGGTTGGATCATGATGGTGATCATTATGCTGGTCCCCATCGGTCTCGCGGTTTTTTTGTTGAGTTTGCTCTTCCCCAGAGCGGCCCACGGCGCAGCATCGAGTGGCCCAGCACAACGCGGAGACATATCGCTCTCGGCCACAGAGATTCTGAAGCAACGCTACGCGCGCGGCGAAATCTCAAAAGAGCAGTTCGAGCAGATGCGCCGCGATGTCGAGGCGTGACACTCTGAGTATAAATCCCAACACAGGCAGGAGAAACACATGAACAACTCATTTCGTCGCATACTATTGGCCGCTGCCGTCGTCGCCGGCGCCGGGCTGATCATCGGTATGGCTGGCAGCGTGTTCGCGCGTTCCGGCGGCCCTTTTGGCTGGGGAGCAGGCTCCATGATGGGCGGTGCGCGGAGCATGATGGGCGCTAATGGCAGTAATCGCTCTTCTGCCACTACGCTTGGCAACATGATGGGTTACACAGCGACTGTGCCAAATGGCTTCGGCATGATGGGTGGTTACACCGCGCAGCAAATGATGGGCAATACCGGCATGATGGGTTATACCGGTACACAGCGGTATGTTCCAATGCACAGAGCGCACGGTATGGGCGCCAGGATAGGCGGCGGCATGATGGGAGGTGGCGTGATGATGGGCTTCGGCTCCAACTCTCTTTTGGGCGTGAAGCCATTGTCGGTCGATCAGGCGACAGCCGCCGTGAACGGCTACCTGTCCAGTCTGGGTAACAAGGACCTCGCCCTGGCCGAAGTGATGATATTCGACAACAACGCCTATGCCCGTATCACCGAGAAGAGCACGGGCGCAGGCGCGTTCGAACTGCTGGTCAATCCTGCGACGCAGGCTGTGTTTCCCGAGCCTGGACCGAACATGATGTGGAACACCAAGTACAGCCCCATGCGCTTTATGATGGGCGGGTCAACAGGCGAGGCCACCACCGCCATGCCGGTGAGCGCGGCGGATGCGCTGACGGCTGCCCAGGCCTATCTCGATCAAAATCTACCCGGCGCGAAGACGGCCGAAGACGCCGATACATTCTACGGCTATTACACCATCGACATCCTGCGCGACGGCAAGGTTACCGGAATGTTGAGTGTCAATGGATATACCAGTCAGGTCTTTCTACATACCTGGCACGGCAACTACATTGAAATGAGTGAGAGATAAGGCGCAGCTACTGATTGTCGGCTAGTAAACCAAGTAGAGAATTCTCGACCTAAGCCGCCAAAATTGCCGGATCATAATTTGACCGATCTCAGTAGATGGCAGCCACCACGGTTTGTGTAGATGGTCAATAATTACCATGCTTGAGGTATTAGTATCCCACTATAAGTAACCGCCGTATTCCTTTAGATTTGGCCTGGCCAAATAAAACACCAGAAATAGCCCCGAGTAAACATTTACTCGGGGCGTTTCATTTCATACGATAGACAAAGGAAATTAGATATGCCCGATTATCTCGAACAAGGATTCTTCGCAAAAGTTGGCGCCTGGCACAACAAGGGCGTCGTGGCTGATCGCCGTCTCACCCGCGATGAAGCCTACAACCTCAGCGGCCAGAATTATGAGGTGATCCGCCGCCCCATCCATGTGGACGGCAAGGAAGTGGTCGATCACTTCGCCACGGTGCGCGCCGACACCGGCGCGGTGCTGGGCGTCGTGGGTGATCAGTACAAGATCATCCAGAATAAGTCGCTGTACGACGTGCTGGAGCCGGTGGTCGCGGAAGGCGAAGCGGTGTATGAGACCGGCGGCGTCCTCAAGGGCGGCGCCGTGGTGTGGGCCCTGGCGCAGCTCGAGAAACATCACTTCTGCGTCGGCAAGGAAGACCTGGTGAAGATGTACACCCTGACCGCGCTGGCGCATGACGGATCGCGCCCCTTTACCGGCGCTCCTACTGCGATCCGCGTCGTCTGCTGGAACACGATCTCCATCGCGCTTTCGATCGCTGACGGGCTGGATGAGAACGTGATCCGCATTGCGCACAAGGGCAACCCCGAGTACCAGCTGAAGATCGCCCATCACCTTCTGGGCATGACCGCGGCGAATGGCAGCGAGTGGAGCGAGTTCTTCACCGCCATTGCCGCCAAGCAGATGACCTCGCCACTCGTCAGGGAGTTTGCAGCCGCCATGTTCCCATCCAAGAAAGAGGACGATGGCAAGCCGGCCGGCGCACTGATCGCCCGGCAGCGCCTGGCCATTCGCGACGGCTTCGAGGCCGAGATCAACAATGTCAGCAAGGACGTGCAGCACACTGGCTGGACGGCCTACAACGCACTGACCGACTTCATCGATCACACCCGCCCCATGCGCCGCGGCGGCGAGCGCGAGTACTACAGCCTGTTCGGCGGCGGCCAGCAGGACCGCGCGCACGCCATCCGCTGGCATTGATCGGATTTACGGAATGGTTAACCCGCTCAATAAGGCTTCCCTGCGAGTCATGGAGAAGATTGGGATGACCCGTCTGGGGTTGCAGGAGTTTCGAGGCGAGCTGGATGTGTTTTTTCAGATTGATAGAGCCAAACCATCTGATCAATCGTTAAGTAAGCCAGCCGGTAGCCTGGTCTTGTAACAATCATAGTGCCACTCTTCGACCTGCCGCACCTGCCGAGCCATCATTACCACAGCGTCATCGATTCAAAGAAGAGCTGCCTTATATCTCTGGCGCTGGCTGAGCGGGGCGCCTGTTTCGTGAGACGCTGCTGATCCAGGGTACCTGCCACCAGGCGGTCCACATCGTCCAGACTGAAGCCAACAGCCCGCAGACCGTTGGGCATTCCCGTCTTTCTCATGAGTGCGATGATGGCATCACTCAGTAAACCGCCCACATCCTCCGCTTTCACCTCAGACACATCCAGCCCCATCAGGCCGGCTGCGTAGAGATGTCGTTGAGGGTTTGCTGGTGCAGTGAAACGGAATACGGCCGGTGCATTCAGGATGACGGACATGCCGTGCGGGATCATGGGATGGTGCGCTGGGTATCCTGGCGGTGTGTAGGATCGCACCATACCGGCCACCGGGTAGGCCATGGCATGTGGCAGATGAACGCCTGCATTGCCAAAGCCGATGCCGGCAAAGGTCGCTGCCAGTGCCATCGCGTTGCGTGCTTCATCATCGTTGGGGTTCTCAAGCACCCGCAGCAGATTTTTCGAAACCATTTCAATCGCCCGGGCAGACCAGATGTCGCTGATGGGGTTGGACCCTTGATAGGACGGCCGCAGTTTGGGGTTTTCGGGAGCAGGCCGGGCACTGAAGGGTATCGCCGTAAGTGACTCCAGCGCGTGGCTCAGCACGTCCAGTCCGGTACAGGCCGCCACCATCCTGGGCAGGGTGCGGGTGTTATCGGGATCGACAATGCCCAGCAGCGGCCGCAAGCTGCGGTGGGCAATACCCGTCTTTACATGTAAATCCAGGAAATCGAATACGGCAACGCCTGTCGTCTCGCTGCCGGTTCCGGCGGTGGTGGGAATGGCGATCAGTGGTTTGAGCCGGCCTGGTACGGCACGCCCTTCACCCAGTGGTGGATTGACGTAGGCCAGGAAGTCCGCCGGATGCGTGGCGTACAGATTGGCAACCTTCGCCGTGTCCATGCTCGAACCGCCTCCGACGGCGATGTAGCCCTCGAACCGGCCCTGCGAAGCAAAGCGGATGGCTTCTTTGAAGGAGGCATCGGTGGGCTCGACCCGTACCTGGTCAAACAGGACAGCATCCATCCCAACGGTCCTCAGGGCAGCCAGCGTCACCTTGACGGGTTCACTGTCTGCCAGGTTGGGGTCGGTGACGACCATGACCCGTTTGACGTCAAACTGCTCCATGTCATGCCCAACTTCACGAGTCGCACCCGACCCATATTTGATGCTGGACGTATCCATGATGAAAACAGTTTCAAATGCCACTCGTTACCTCCATCCGTGTATTTCGACCCCGGTCCGTGCCCGATCGCACCGGCCGGCAGGCGAATAGTGTTCCACGTTTATGCCTGAACTATAGCGTCATCTTCTGATCGGCCTTGGGTTCATCAGCAGCTCACCATTTACACGCTTGCTCTTTTGCATTCGCATGATGGGAAATGATGGCAGCATTCCAGCAACCAAGTCACAGATGAGCATTACGGCTCTCGTCAGAGTAGCTCATACTCGAATGGCGTAAGCCAGTCCAGGGAGGGGTGCATGCATGAAAGCATGGTTAACCTAAGGGTTGAATATCAATGGGGTAAGATAAAACACTTTCGTGATCCAGGAAACCCGTCACTGGCCTCGAACATACCAGATGGAACCCATCCCGGTGTAGCTTTGGCCCGCCCCCCAAACAACGTGCGTAGTAGCCTGGTCGTCGATAGCCATGTCAAAGTAATCGCCGTATGGCAAATCAAAACCATTTGGGCTGATGTAGCCGGGCAGGCCGGAACTGGTCACATAGGCAGAGAGGCGTGATTCCGCCGACCAGGTCATCCCGCCATCGTCAGAGCTGCGGTAATAGGTATTCCACAGGGGAGCCATGCGGGTGTCCATCCAGGCTATGCGGACATCACCCGTGCCTGCAGCTGCAATGACAGGGAAGGCATAGCTGACCCCGACCGAAGCAGTCGACACATCCTGTTTTGAGGTCCATGTGGCACCCGCATTCGTGGATCTGGCAAAGTAGATCCGCTCTGTGCCCCCATCGGTCATGCCAGCATTCCACAATAGATACAGCGTTCCCGCTGCATCAGAAGACATGGTCATTTGCGCACCTAGAAACGCCCAGCCACACCCATATACCGAGCAGTCAGGGGCAGAGGCGGAGGTATCCAGTTGAGTGTTGGTCCAGGTCCCGCCACCATCCGAGGACTTACTGACATACAGATTCACCGAACCCTTAGCCTGACCGACCTTGCTATAGCTCGCCCAGGAAAAGTACACATTTCCCAAGGGGTCAACCGTAGCTCCTCCAGCAAATGACCAGCCATATGGATTGAAGTGATTAATGGTGACTGAAGTAAACGTAGTGCCTCCATCATGAGACGCAGAAACCCAGACTTTCTGGGCATGGTTATGCCCCACGTATACATCCTGGCCTCGTGCTGTCAAAATGTCTTTATCCACTCCAGAGTTGGTGCTGTTGGCTACGACAGTCGACCAGGTGTTGCCAAAGTCATTCGATCTGGCCACCATTGCGTCACTCTTGTTGTTTTGCAGCC
Source organism: Chloroflexota bacterium (assembly GCA_021788625.1). Taxonomy (GTDB): domain Bacteria; phylum Chloroflexota; class Anaerolineae; order J036; family Brachytrichaceae; genus CAIXPS01. Next base: position 6,666 of record JAJYKL010000041.1, on the reverse strand, counting down.
AGGCGGCATAAACGGTTTTATGGTCTACTGGGTCAACGACAATCTGAGCATCCCACTGGCCACTGCCCGGCGGGGCTATCTGCCTGGGTGTGGACCATGTTGCTCCCCGATCTGCGCTGGTTTGGAGAATCATAGTTGGACTGGGGCAGGTAAAACAGCCAGGCCCCCCTGGTACTGCGGGTAAAGTATGTAAATATGACCGTGCCCGTCTGCGGCCGTGACAGATTCCCACTGTTCGCCGCTGGTATAACCCAGGCGAACAGGTGAAGTAAAGCCTGAACCAGCAGTTGTTCGCGCCAGAACCGATGGCAGCGTGCCTGACAATAGACCAGCCACTAACACTATGGGGAGCAGGACCAAACGCGAACGATGTATACGGTATAAATGAGAATGGAAATGCTCATGGAGTGCATGACATCTTTATGGATCTGCGGTTTCTCGGCAATATAGCTGCTTGATGCGATTTATGTCTGATTGGTTTGCGCTCCTGACGCGGTATGCCGAAGATGCACTGTGGGACCTTGTTCTCTACAGCCCACAATTCGGTTCACATCATTTGCTTTATCGAGGGCAATTAGGGTGGAGCTAAAAAGGCTAACGGAACGCCGTGGCACAGCCGTCTCGCATGGAGCAGGGGGGTGTGCCAACCATAGGCAGCACATGCAGCATGATGGCTACGGACAATGGCTATATCGTCTTATAGACGTTGGCTGCAGATACCAAGACCGGTTGCGTTGGACAGATCGAACAGGCCTCAATAGATAGCACATTCCTCTGCCGGTATACCTCAACAGAACGTTACATCAAACCACACTGATGCAGGTGCTGCTGCAACCGGTGAGCACCATTGAGATTCGGCGTGGGACAGTTGATACGCCTGCCATGCGCCTGCTTACGAAAGGTGCCTTAACACTCAGCACGCTCAAAAACCCAGTGCATGCAGGAAATATCGCGCCATGGCTTCGCTCGCCTCCCTCGCCTCGGGGATGCCGACCATGTACCAGTGTGCGTGCGGCATCGCGTCAAACACCATCAAGTCGGCATCAACGCCAGCTCGTAACAGGGCGCGGTGGAAATTGGCCGTGTCGCTAAGCATCATGTCGCGCGTACCAGCGACGCATAGCGTAGGTGGGAAGCCGTGCAGGTCATAATAAATCGGCGACACAGCAGGATCGCGCGGGTCGTGGCTGCCCAACATAGCCGAATCCCGGCGACCTTTACTGCGATCCGGTATGCGCGCTTCCGCCAGACCTGGCACGCCAAAGAATGACGTCGTATCGCCGTAGTGACTGAAGTCGGCCGGGGCAGTGAAGAACCCGAGTGCCGCAGGCAGCGGGACGCCCGTCTGACTCAGGCGCACGGCAGTCTGCGCTGTCAGGGCTCCGCCAGCGGATGTGCCATAGATCACTATCTTGTGCGATGAATGAGACTTCAAAAGTTCACCATAGACAGCGGCTGCGTCGTCAACGGCGGCGGGGAAGGTGTATTGCGGCGCAAGACGATAGAGCACCGTCACGACCGGAATGCCAGTGAGTGAGGCGATGGGTATCGATTCCAGCATCGAGCCGGAATCCGTCACGAATCCACCCCCGTGCAGGTTCATCAGCACACAGTCCCGTTTCTCCACGCTGACATGGGGAGGCTGCACGATCTTGACCAGTACACCGGCCAGCGTGGCAGGTTCGATCTGCACCGGGTACATCGAGAGCGCACGCTCGATTTCGTCTTTCTGCTCGGGTGAGCCATCTTCTGGCGCCCACGTCGCACCGGTGGCGAGATGTGCGTGCGCTTGCGGGCTGAGCGTGTCGGGGACAGGGATTGTGCGGCTAATTATGGCTGTGCCATCAGGCAGCAATTGCACACTATCAGGTATCATCACAACCTCCCTGTAACGTTTTTTCCAGTTGATAGAGAGTAAACTCCCAGCGCCGTATCGACTGTCCTCCTTATATCGTCAGGGCATGCCGGCGCTGGATTCGAATGACGTACGCATGGTAACACGGCGCATAAGCTGGCAACGTGATGGTCATCCCGCTCGCAGCGCCTGCAGCACCCGTACCCAGAGACCAGTTCAGCTCCTGGTCCGTGCCCAGCATACGTACAGACTGCACCTCCGCTGGATACAGGTTTTTAAGCGCCTCAATCGTGACCTGATTACCGGGCCATCCCAGTAATATCGCGTACAGGGTATCCCCCTTCACCGTGAAACGCACATCGCGAGCATCGAACGAAACCTCTTTCTCGTTAAATGCCCCCGTCTTACGAACCTGGTGCGGGCCTTCGCCAAAAGTGGTCCAGGGCGTCGTTCCGTAGATGGCTTCACCATTCATCGCGAGCCATCTGCCCATCTCCTGCAGCAGTTCGGCGGCCGGTGCAGGAAAGGTGCCATCAGGCTTCGGTCCGACGTTTAGCAGCAGATAGCCATTTTTGCTGACGTTATCAACCAGGTAGTGCACCAGCGTGGTGGCGCTCTTGTAGCCAGTTTCCTGCAAGTAGCCCCACCCCTCTCCATCGTCCACGGTCGTGTCTGTGATCCATTCGTGATAGGTGAGCTGGTCCATGCGGCCCAGCTCCAGGTCCACCACACCAGTGCCTGGAGCGAGGTCGTAGTCTTTAAACGTGACGGCCACCTCCTGACCTCGCGCAACTGCCTGATTATAGAAATAAGCCAGCATGTCCTGCCGATACTGCTCGGGCACGCCGCGCAAGCCGAAGTCGAACCACAACACGTCGGGGTGGTAGTGGTCGATTATCTCAACGACCTTGGCCTTCCAGGTGTCGAGGAACGTGCGGCTGGGTCGCTGCTGGTCAAAGAAGCCCGCACCAGGCGCGACGCCAGCGAGGTCGTGCGGTTCGCCATACAGCCCGGCATAGCGTGGGTCCGACGTGTCGAACTCTTGTCGCCAGTGCGGGTAAAACCACCAGTTCTCCGCATGGTGCAAGGCGACCAGGAAGCGCAGACCTGCCTTGCGGATGGCACGCTCCAGCAATCCCACCACGTCTCGCTTGGGGCCTCTACGGGCAGCGTTCCACTCGTTGTACTGCGTGTCCCACATGCTGAAGCCGTCGTGGTGCTCGCCGACCGGGCCGGCGAACTGCGCGCCGGAAAGCTTGAACAGCTCCGCCCAGGCCTCGGGGTCGAACTTCTCGGCGGTAAACTGGGGGATAAAGTCCTTGTAGCCAAACTTCTCAGGCCCGCCGTAGGTCTGCACGTGATAGGCATGTTGCGGGGTGCCCTCGCGGTACATGTTATAGGCGTACCAGGTGGCATTCGGCCCGCGCGCCGGAACGCAGTAGACGCCCCAATGCGTATAGATCCCGAACTTGGCGTCGATCAGCCACTGCGGGGTGCGGTGCTGCCGAAGCGAGTTCCAGCTGGGTTGGTAATGGTCATCCATGATTCAGATTAGTATGAGATCGCAGGTTTATCCACCAATCAATTTCGATTCGTGTAATCGTGTCGCAGCCAGCAGGCCCACAACCATGAGGACCAGCAAAGCAATGAGCGGAAGCGTCATGGCGCCCGTGATAGGATCCCGGAAGCTGTCCATACCCATGATGAACGCGATACCAGAGACTTGCCCCATTAACAAGAGCAGCCCAGTAGATGTTCCTTCCGAGGTAGGACGAGCGATTTCGGCGCCATATTGGAAACCGATTGGCCCGGAACTGAGCAGGAAGAAGCCCAGAATCCCAGCTGACAGGAGGAGAAGGCCTTCACCCGTGGCAAATGTGATACCCGCCAATCCCAGGGTGGCCCCAGCCACAGCCAGGATAATGAAAGGCACCCGGCGGTGAATATGGTCGGAAAGGGCTGGCAATACTACCGCTCCGACAACCCCCGCCAGAATCATCAAGCCCCCCGCAATCCCGGCCAACTCGCTCGAAAACCCACGTGGGCGGAGGATATCCTCGATCCATGTGGTTACGCTGTTGAAGATGCCCAACCCGATGAAGAAGATCAGCATCAGCAGGAGGTAGTCCTGTTTACGAACGACCAGCTTCAATCCTTCGCCCATCGACGCGCGCTCCTCAACCTCGTGCAAGCCCGGCGGCGTGGGCGGGCGTTCCTGTGCAAAGACCACGAAAGCCAGCGCGGCGAGCAGAGCTCCTGCGCCATAGATCAATAGAGTCGTACTCAGGCCAACCTGCTGATCCACGAAGGGGGTCACGACCAGGCCGACAAGGATGCCAGCGTAGATCGCCAGCGAGCCTAATCCCGAAGCCGTGGCGCGCTCTTGCAGTGGGAACCACCGAACAGCCACTTTGGTCAGCGCGTTCAGAATGAAGGGCTGCCCCACAGCAATGCCGATCTGGGCAGCCAGCGCCAGAGGGTAATTGGGTCCCACCAGGCCACGCGCCAATCCAAAAATGCCCGTCAAAGCTGCACCCACCAATACAGCGAAGCGAAACCCGTGTGTGTCAATCAACCAGGATGCCGGAATCGCCACAACCAGGTATGCAGCCATAAAACTTAGTGACAGCATTCCGATGCTCAAGTCGGAGACGTTGTAGAACATTGTTGCGCTGCTCGTGATCGGTGCATAGGTGATCCACAGCAACTGGTTGAAAGCTGAAACGAGCATGTAGACGAACAACACAATCCATCGGTATCGGTAGACGAGTGGGGTGGATTCCGTCATTTGCTTTCGGCCTCCTCAGAGATGCATCCTTTCTCCATACGGCGATGACCGGTACGCCTTGCCTCCTCCTGGTACGGGGAGCATAATGGCGCACTATAACGGCTCTCATTCGAATGTCAAGCTACAGCGCTCACTCATCAGATCCAAGTGATCAGGCTTCTAGGTCATTCATCGATTTCTTTAACAGGATAAGGGACAATCTGGTATATGCTAACGATGCACTGTACCGTTGTTAAGACTAATGCAGGAGATACGAGATGAAAATCGTCGATCTGCAGGTTACCCGTTTTCGGGTTCGCCGGCAGTCTTTTACCAACACGCACCTTATCCCGGAGGTCGAGGCCATCCAAAGCCTGACCCGGATCATCACCGACGAAGGTGCAGAGGGCTATTACCTGGGCGGTAGTGGCCATGGAGACATGGACGGTCTGTCCACAGCGCAGGTGGCAGCACTGGAGGGTTCCTTCAAAGCGCTGCTGGTTGGCCAGGACCCCTTCGACCGGGAAAGATTCTGGCACTGGTTTTCCGTGTCGAACCGCGATGAGAACCTGGTCAGTGTCGTGGACATGGCCTTGTGGGATTTGCAGGCGCGCACCTTCGGTGTGCCGCTCTATAAGTTGCTGGGTGGTTGTCGCGATCGGGTGAAAGCCTACGCCAGTACCTATCCCAATATGGGCACGCCGGATGACTATGCCAATCACGCTCTGGCCTGCAAACGCCAGGGTTACAGGCATTACAAAATCCACCCCTACTACTTCTGGGATCCCGTGACCAAACTGCCAGACCCTGGCCGACCCTCCCATATCGAACAGGACATCGAGGTGATACAGGCTGTGCGGGCGGCGGTAGGCAACGATATGGTGCTCAGCTACGATCCGTGGGGCACCTACCGCACTTACGAGGAGGCTTACCGCGTAGGCCGCGAACTCGAGCGATTGAATTACTACTGGTACGAGCACCCCATGCTGGAATACCGTGTTGCAGCGTATGAAAAACTGGCGCATGAGCTGGATATCCCCATCCTGTCGCCAGAGATAGCAGCCGGAGGCTTCTACACGCGTGCGGACTGGATCCGGCGTGGTGCAGCGGATATGACCCGCATGGACGTGCTGCGCGGAGGCATCACCGGAGTCAAGAAGCTGTGCGCCGTCGCCGAGGCTTACGGCGTAAAGTGCGAGATTCACATGTCGGGCTTCGGCAATCTGCAGGTGCTGGGCTCGACCAGCGAAGATGTGTGCGAGTATTACGAGCGAGGCTTATTGGCGCCGGGCATCGACTATGAAACGCCCCCACCCTATCTGGAAACCATTTGTGACCCCATGGATGAACAGGGCTATGTCCACCTGCCACAGGCCCCCGGCATGGGTTATACGATCAAGTGGGATTACATCAAGGAGAACAAGCTGCCTTAAGGTGCCAGGCATACCGCCGTACAGGTCACGCCTGGCAGGCTAGTTCGACGCGTCCGGTGTGCTGTCGGTGATTTCGTCGGAGCGCCGTTGCACCCACGGCAGGATCTCCGGATGGGTGACGATATAGAACCGGTTGGCGGCGATGCCGTTGAACACTGTCTCAGCCACCTGCTCAGGTGACTGCGCCATCTCACGCGCCGGGTGGAATGGAGGTGACGCGATGCGCCAGGCTTGACGGACGTCGGTCGCAGGATTGCTCAGCTCGGCAGGTCGATTGCGTGCAGCGTCTATGATGCGCGTCCTCACCCAGCCTGGGCACACCACCGACACCTGCAACCTGTCCGTGCGTTGCGCCAGTGCGTAACGTAGATTCTCCGCTAACCCAAGCACGGCGTGCTTGCTCAGTGTATAGGGAGCTACCGGGTTGTTGGAGATCAACGCCGTGGCCGAGGCGACATTGACGATGTGTCCCTCGTAACTGGCGTCATTCTGCGCCAGCATGAGCGGCACGAATACACCGACAGCGTGGATGACGCCCCAAACGTTTACATTCAGCACCCACTCCCAGTCTTGCGGTGTGCTGTCCCATGCCGTGGTGCCGGCAATCACAC
>JAJYKL010000157.1 GCA_021788625.1 Chloroflexota bacterium | reverse complement strand
CTGGTGTGGCACTGCTAACCCGCCGTCAGGCTGCAAATTCCTTTCTGAGTTCTTCCTCTGCCGTCTGGCGTGAAGGGGAAGTGGTAGCCGGCAGGGCCAGGGTCGCGGCGATGATCGCATAAAGGAACGGCTTGCCGAAGCGGCCAAAGCCTGCATCCGCCACGCCTCCCGTGTACTGGCCCAGCGTCGACAGGTCGTGCGAGGTGAGAGCCCAGTTGATCATCGTGACCGTCAGCAGCATGTAGCCCAGGTAGAGGAAGAGCCGGCTGATGCGCGGCAAACCGGGCGTGCTGTGATTAATGAAGAAGCCTTTGGTCGCCACGTCCCACACGATTCCGAAAGCTATAAAGCCAATGCCCGCAAAAGCCAGGAACGGGCTAAAGGGGCTTTCGATGAAGCTGGTCTGCCGCAGCAGGGCCGTAATGAGGATGAGCAGCAGCAGTCGCGCACCGCGCTCGGGCGTCAGCCGGCGCCGCACCAGCCAGTACAGCCCGGCCGATGTCAAGCCAGCCACAAGCCACAGGTCCACCAGCGCCGCGTTGCCAGTGCGCATGCCCAAAGCGCCCAGAGGCGCCCCGGCTTTGGTCAACTCGCTCCATATACTTAAGCCCCCGAAGACGCCCAGATACAGCGCGACGTTGCGCCGGCCGCGCCACCGTTGCACGAAGGCCAGCACCAGCGCACCGGTTGAGACCAGCAGCCCGCCAGGGTCCATCGCCAAATGCCCGAAGGCGAATAAGCTCACCAGCGACGCCACATAGTAAACGACGATCAGCGGCAGCGCCACATGCACCACCGCCTCGTCAATCTCCGGCGGCTCGAGTCGGACCCCATCCTCAACCCCACCTCCACCTCTACCCTCACCCTGACTTCCTCCGGCAGCTTCAGAATGAATCTTTTCCGCCGCAGCTGGAGCCGGAACGGGCTGCGGGGATGAAGGCCTACCCCGCATCCACACCCAGACCAGCGCGACGATCACCAGCACGCCCAGAGCACCCGCGTACGCAGGCAGAATGGACTGCAGCGAGGATGCATCCAGCCGGTTGAGGGTCTCTTGCAGCAAGTCGCGCCAGCGTAGAGCGAAAACGGCGATCAGAACCATCCACAGCATCCAGCTGGCCGTGCGCTGGGCGACGATATCCACCACCCAGCCGGCCGCGCGCCGCGTGAAGTTCGCCACGTCCACGCCGAAAAACAGCAGCAGCGGCATAATCACCAGCCCCGGCAGCAGGATGTCCGCCTCCATCTGGGCCAGGGTGACCGGTATGCCAAACGCGTGCCATGACGCGACCCCCGTCGACTGCGAGACGACATAAATGGTAGAGACCAGCACCAGCAGCACGGTGAAGTCCACGATGGGGCGCGCCTGGCTGCGACGGCGCACGAGGAAGAAGATCGGCACAGCCAGCAGCGCCAGCACACTCAGCCACATGGGCACGCCGAAGTCGGCCGTTTCAATTTGTGTGGTGACCAGCGTGCCGACGCGGATGCCCATCGTGAGCATGTAAAAGAGGATGATCCCGACCCGCACCACCGGATGCGCATGCAGCGCGCCGGTGAGCAGGAAAGCCCACGCCACGGACAGGCAGAACAGGCTCACAGGCAGCAGCGCCTCCGGCAGCAGTGATCCCCGCCCGGGTGTGCCGTTCACCTCCACGATGAGGGGGCTGGCGCTGCGCCACGTGTCGTTAAAGAGCAGTGCCAGCACCATTCCACCCACCAGCAGCAGCCCAAACCATACCAGTGTCCGGGTGGCGCGGGACAGACCGCGCAGGTCGATCAACCCGCTGCGGACGTCGGCCCATACGAAATCACGCAACGCACCGAACGATATGGCCCATAACAGTCCCCCGGCAGCCTTTACTGTTGACCGCGTGGGGCGCAATCGTGAAAGATCAAGATTTGCCATGGCTAATACAATGAGAAGCACAACACACAACAAAGCTGGGTTCGGTAGGCTCACCCTGCTCAACCCGGGCACCATTCTGAGAATACTGCAGGACGGCAGACTCATCACGGGATGGTTCCATAAACTCACCGCGACAGGACATCCAATTAGTCACCAATCTTCAATCTCCAATCTCCTAACTCTGGAGCGACTTGCAGATAACAACAACGTTCCCGGCAGTCATGGCGAGCGCTCATGGTGAGCGCTCATGGTGAGCCTGTCGAACTACCCTTCGACCAGCTCAGGATGTACCCTTCGGCAAGCTCAAGATGATCATGGTGAGCCTGTCGAACCATCCTTCGACGAGCTCAGGATGTACCCTTCGGCAAGCTCAAGATGATCATGGTGAGCCTGTCGTCCTTCGACCAGCTCAGGATGATCATGGTGAGCCTGTCGAACCATCCTTCGGCAAGCTCAGGATAAATGCCCAATCCCTTGCGCTCAATCGCAAGATGCTCTAGTCTCCAGGCTCGAGCCCGATAACCTTCAATCCCATCACCACGATGAGCGTCCTGCCCATCCGGAGCGGGCGCTGGGTGAAGCTGTAACCCGCCAGGCTGAGCGTGATGTTGCGGAAGCGGGCGGCCGGTTTACCCGTAGCAGCGTTGAGCGCCAGAACCTCGCCGTTCTGTAATGTCAGCCATATCCGGGTACCCTGCGTTCCCCTGATCACACTCAGGTTGCCAAAGCGCCGCTGCATGTCCCGGTACTGCCAGCGCACCTGACCGCTGGTGCTGTCCAGCGCAGTGATCGCACCGCTTAATTGAGGCACGATGACCTCATCTCCATCAGCCCAGGCATGGTCCAGTGTGGCGAGCACATCCCTGCCGAGCGACGTCTGCCAGCGCACACGCCCGTTGGCGGTGTTCAGAGCGGCCAGCGAGCCGGTGTCCGCGTGTGGGTCATACAGCCCGACGTACAGGGTGTCTCCGTGCGGGCTCAGTTCCGCCCCACCTATGGCAAGACCAGGTTGGCCCGCTGAGCTCTGCGCTGTCCAGAGGCGCTTGCCGGAATGCAAATCGAAGGCGGCAGGCGGCGTGCTGATATAGACCACGCCTTTCGTCGCATCCACAGCCACACCGCCCAGCGTGTTATAGCCTGCGCTGGTCTGCTGCCAGCGCACGGTCCCATTCGCCATGTCCACGGCATACAGCGTGGACTGCCTGGATGCGCCATCGGCCGTGGCGGAAGTGTTTGTAACGACCGATGTCTCAGCCAGCACCAGAGCCGTATCGCCAGCGACGACGGCCGGCTGCAGGCTCAGCCCGCCCGTCTTAAGCTGCCAGAGTGGTTTCAGGTCGGGCAGGTGCGCGGCATACAGGGTGCCGGCCAGCGGCACGAGCAGCGTGCTGCCGCTCACCGCAGGTTCGATAGTGGGCGACCCTACCGGGGCAGCCAGCGTGCCGAGCGGGTGCACCTGTCCGGTGCCGGGGTCCAATGTGAAGACGTTGCGCAGGCTATCCACCAGCAGAGCTTGCTCCGGGCCTATCGAAGGGATATAGGCCACCGGGGGCACGTAAAAGTAACTGTGGAACACCGGCTCGGAGGTGTTTCGCTCCCAGGCTGCCTTCAATACGGCAGCGCCGGCGGGAGGTCCGACACGCCGGATGACAGCACCCTCATCGGCCAGCCATACTGCGCCGTCGCCGCCCAGGACAGGGCTGGTCACCTGTTGCGGGGCCGGGTCGGAGGGAAGCGTCGCGTCGGTGGGCTGCCACTGGCCGGCGAGCGTGCCGTCGAGCCCGAAGCGGTAAAGGGTGCCGTTACGCCCGGCCACCAGCAGAGCGTCGCCTGCCAAAACAGGAGACCCGGCATATACCCGGTCGAGCGAGGACCACATCGGCGCACCATTACGGCGATTGAAGGCGTGCAGGTGCCCGTCGTCATCCACGATGTACACACCCTGTTGTCCTACCGCCGGAGCGGTGCGCAACACCGCTCCGACATCAGCCGACCAGAGCGCCTGGCCGGTCAGGCTGTCGATGGCGTATAGCGAGCCGTCCCGGCTGGCGGCGTAGACTGTGTCCTGCCAGACGGCCAGTGGAGCTTCCACCGCACCGCCCGTGGTGAACAGCCACTGCTGCTGGCCCGTCGCTGCGTCCAGCGCGTGGAGGCCGCCGTCGTCGGAGCCGATCACAGCGAGTGAATGGTTGGCTCCGGCAGCCACCGGCGACGACACCACCGCACCGCCCGTTTTCACCTTCCAGCGCAGCGCGCCGGTGCTGGCGTCCAGTCCGTAGACGGTGCGATCTTCGCTGCCAAAGATCACTGTGTTGCGGATCACGAGGGGACGGGTGGCGATGGAGTCGCCGGCTTCAAAGGTCCAGACGAAGAAGCCGCGCGCGTCGAGCGCATACAGATGCTTATCCGTAGAGCCCACATACAGCAGGTTGCGGGCGGCATCGTAACCGGGAGGGCTGTAAAGGGTCCCGCCGGTATGAAAAGTCCACAGAATGGCGCCGCTGGGATCCAGGCCATCGAAGGCTGTCAGGTCTCCGTTATAAGCCGCCGTGAGAACAAGCGGCGGACTTGAGGGGATCCAGGTCGGTGGGATGGTGCTGCTGGTGTCGGCCACCTCCTGCCCCAGCCGGGCCACACGCGTGTAGCGCCATTGCGCGAAGTTCGGTGTCGCAGCCGCCTTATTCTGCTCACCCTGAGCCTGTCGAAGGGCCTGAGCTTGATTACCGAGCTGAGCCTGCTGAGGGAGGGGCGGCAGCTGCGAACGGTCGGGCTGAATCAGATCGTCTGCAGCCAGCACGTAGTGAGAAGTGAGCTGGCCCTGTGCGTTGAAGTCACGCTCGTCCACCGTACCCACCCCGTTGCAGAGCACCAGGCGCGAGGACTGGACAGATGGAACGCCCTGAGTGTTCGTCAGGGTAAAGGTGGTTGCCACCTCCACACAATCGTCGTAGGCGTGGCTGGTATCGGTGTAGGTGCCGCTGGCGACGACGCATCCCTGGTAACGATAACCCAGACCGCTGGACAGCCTGCCTGCCGATTCCCAGGCGTGTCCGGGGCTCAGGTTTGAGGGCAGGCTCAGCTCGGGCGGATCAAAGGTCGTATCAGGGCTGATCTGTTGCGGGTCGTACAGGCCCACCAGCCATTCGCCGCGTCCGTCGCGCACGGTGTAGGAGCGGATATCCTTCATGTTGCCGTTTACCTGCAACACCGATTGGCGCGTCTCCAGGAAGTCCTCCCCCTCGAAGCGGGCCAGATAGTCATTGGAGCCCGCTGATGGGCCGGCTTGTGCGAAGTAGTGACTCACGGCCGTGCGTACAGCCGGCTGCCACTGGCCCGCCAGCGCGCGTGCCTTATTGAGGATGACGATCGATTGGCTTTGCCAGGCCACCGGCGCGCCTTGAGCGTCGTACTGCACCAGCAGACTGGCGGAGCCGTCGCGCGCGGGGGCGTAACGGTTGAGCTGAGCGCCGCCAGGGCCTCCACCGGGCGAGTCGTTGATCCAAGGAAGAGCCAGCAGCAGGGCGATGGTCACCACGGCGGTAAACGCCAGCGCCAGGCCGATCGTGTCGTTCACCTTGCTGGTGGGCGCTTCGTCTGTACCCAGCCGCTCGGCTGTAGCCGACTGCTCAGCTGTACCCAGCCGCTCGGCTGTACCCAGCCGCTCGGCTGTACCCAGCCGCTCTTTCTGCTCTGATGCTTCGCCGTCGCTCATACGTGCTCCTGTTGCGATGGGGAATTCGTAGTGGCATTTTAACCCGACGGGGTTGCTGGTGCATTCCAGGCAGGCGACTTGTGCACGTGCACCACCTTCCAGCGCCCTGCGTCACGGACGAGCACGCGCGTCTCGTTGTGCAGGCGATGGGTAACCCCTTCCGTCCCCGGTTGGGAGAGCATGAAGGTGTAGGTGGTGATGGCGATGTCGCCATAAAGTTGCAGCCGCGGCTCCAGCAAGTCAAAGCGATAATCACCGCCCACCCCGGCCCAGTGATGCTCGATCATGTAGAGATGGAAGTCCAGGCCATCCTGGCGGTGAGGGGTGACGAACCACTCGTAAAGCGAAAGGTCCTCCGCCGTGGTCTCGGCATAAGTGGTGGCATCGCCGTCATAGATGCTCTTCAGATGTCGCCGCAGGGTGTCCCAAATCTGCTGCCCGGTATCGGTTCCATCGCTCATTCCAACACACTCCTGTTCACTCGCTGCCACAGGGTTTCACACTCGCGTGAAGCTGGCACGATGGGGCGCAGGCTTCAAGCCTGCGCCCCATCAGGTGCTGTCCCTGGCAGCCTCCACTCGCAGCCGCCCATCGTCAATCGGTAGCCGGCCATAGTCTGACGGCAATCATAAACCTCCCTAGGGTGCGTTAAGCAGCACGATGGGGAAGTCTAGCCGGTAGCCGGTGATGACGGTCATACTGTTATTGGAAAGATCGGAATCGGTAACACCCGGCGGTGCGATCACTTGGAACGTGTCCGGTATCCTGCTCGCCACGATGTCGACACTACCGACGATCGTATAGGTCACCACGCCGCCGGCGGGGAAGGCCGGCAAGGATTCGTGGAGGAAGCTGCCGCTGCCCATTGGCGCTGCGCAGGCAGCCCCATTAGCAGCTTGGCAGGTCCAGGTACCTGCGGTGACTTGCGCGGGGAGTGTGTCGGAGACAATCGTGCCGGGAGCATCAGCTGGGCCGTTGTTCACCACCACGGCTGTATAGGTGATGGTGCCGTGACCAAGCAGGTAGGTCAGGTTCACCATCAGGTCAGTGGTGATCAGACTGAAGGTGGCGGTGACGCTCGTGTCACCCGAGATGGTGATGACGCAGAGTCCGGTCGTGTTCGTACATGCTCCCTGCCAGCCGCTGAACATGTAGCCTACGGCCGGGGTGGCTGTTAACGTCACCACGGTGCCGTAGTCATAGTTGGCCGAGCATGTCGTGCCGCAGTCGATGCCCGGCGGCTCAGAGGTGACGGCGCCGCCGGAGGTTGGGCTCGACGTCAGCGTGAACTGCTGCAGGGTGAAGGTGGCTGTCACATTGGTCAACCCGGTGATTGTCACCACGCAGTCTGCCGTGCCGGTGCACGCGCCTGTCCAGCCTGCAAAGGTCGAGCCCGTTGCCGGAGCTGCCGTCAGCGTGACCACCGTGCCGTAGTCATAGTCGGCCGTGCAGGTGCTGCCGCAGTCGATGCCGGCGGGGCTGCTCGTGACGCTGCCGCTGCCGTTGCCGGTCAGGCTCACCGCCAGACTGTAGCGCAGTAATGTGAAGGTGGGAGTGACGAGCAGGCCGGCGGTCACCGTAATGACGCAGGGTCCGGTCGTATTCGTACATGCTCCCTGCCAGCCGCTGAACACGTAGCCTACGGCCGGGGTGGCTGTTAACGTCACCACGGTGCCGTAGTCATAGTTGGCCGAGCATGTCGTGCCGCAGTCGATCCCCGGCGGCTCAGAGGTGACGGCGCCGCCGGAGGTTGGGCTCGACGTCAGCGTGAACTGCTGCAGGGTGAAGGTGGCTGTCACATTGGTCAACCCGGTGATTGTCACCACGCAGTCTGCCGTGCCGG
>JAJYKL010000156.1 GCA_021788625.1 Chloroflexota bacterium | reverse complement strand
CGATGTCACTGACATGGTAGTCACCGAGACGAACGTGCATCAGTCCCGGTACGCGATCGGTATCCTTGGCATTGTGATAGTAGTACACTCCCTGCACTAATGAACTGGCACAGTTCCCTACCCCGACGATGGCGACGCGGACCTTCTTCGAGTTGCTCGCCGGATTACGGGTAGCACTACTCGTTGTTATTTCAGGCATAGCCTCTCCTTCGTCAGGTCGCTCGGACTTCTTAACCATGATTCGTTATTCCTTCCTATTGGATTTGTCTAGCGTAGCACTTGAGCGCAACGTCGTTTCCTTGTGCGTATCGCGCAATAAGGCCGCAGCCCGGAGATAGCCATAACCAAACGTAAGGACACCGGCGCCAAAGGATCGATGCGCGATAAGAGCCGACGAATTATAATCGTATCAGCATAAAACGAATCATGGTTTATTACGCTCGCTCTACAGCGGGCACTGGGTTGAGTCTGCCATGGCTAGAGTGACGACTTGATGTATAAGGAGCTATGTGGGAATGGGCCATCCGCCTGACGACTTGGAGATGGATAACGGATACTGGCAATCATTGTTGAAGGACGTCGAAAAATGGGACTCCGAGCGTCCTGCAGGGGCAACCAACACAGGGCCAGACAACGAAACACCGGTGTTGGATAGACGGAACGAAATACGGATCGCAGCCCCCCCTGCGCCATCGCGCCCCAGCGCCGCCGACGGTAGTGTGAAGATGCGTTCGCCCGAACCTCCTTCTGCAGAAATATGGGAGATGCTTCGTGACGCAAAGGATCAGGGAACAGTATTGGAAGTGGAGGTCACCGGTTACAATCGCGGCGGGTTGATCGTCCGCTATCATACCTTGCGTGGCTTCGTTCCGTCCTCGCATCTGACCGCTATCTCGCCGGAAATGGATGAACCCTCACGGCGCAACGCCCTGGCTGCGCAAATCGGGGGAACCTTCAACGCGCGAGTGATTGAGCTGGACCCCGGGCGCGACCGGATCGTGTTTTCTGAGCGTGCCGTGACGGAAGAACCTGGCGAGAGCGATGACAAAGCCCCATCGCTGTTACGCGAAATCCGCCCCGGCGAAGTGCGACACGGCCGCGTGACCAACCTGACTGCGTTTGGTGCATTCGTGGACCTGGGTGGCTACGAGGGACTGGTTCACGTCAGCGAAATATCGTGGAGCCGCGTCGGTCATCCGCGTGACGTGTTGAGCATCGGCCAGCCAGTGCAGGTATACGTAATGAGTGTGGATCCCGAGGAGGGCCGTGTGGCGCTCAGCCTTAAGCGCACCAAACCCGACCCCTGGCACGGCATCGAAAGCCGCTATCACGTAGGCCAGGTCGTCCATGGCGTGGTGACCAACGTGGTGGATTTTGGGGTATTCGTGAAGGTGGAGGACGACCTGGAAGGCCTGATTCACGTAAGTGAGCTGGCTGAGGGTAACTTCCTGCATCCGCGCAATATCCTGCACGAGGGCGACACGGTTACCGGGCGCGTGATCGGGGTGGACGGTAGCCTGCACCGCCTGGCTCTGAGTCTCCGTAACGCGGACAACCAGAGCGACACGTGAGTGTTCAAACTGCCGTAGAGAAGAAACGTTTACCGCAGGGAAAAGTCCGCCGACATAAAAATAACGAGCCGCGAGCCACGGTGCCACGACGCGGTGCCGGAGGGCTGACGATACATGAGCGACACTCAGGAGTCTGTTTTCCGCCGCCTTATCAGCCATCGTAAGTGGTGGCGTGACGCCGCAGGTCTGTTACTCGGCGCACTCGGCATTATCACTTTCATCACGCTCCTGGGTTGGAACGGTGGAGCGATCATCAGCGCCTGGGCCGACTTCCTGCGTCACGCATTCGGCATCGGTGCGTTCATATTCTGCATCATCCTGACAGGCCTGAGCGTGCCGTTGCTGCTGAAT
Source organism: Chloroflexota bacterium (assembly GCA_021788625.1). Taxonomy (GTDB): domain Bacteria; phylum Chloroflexota; class Anaerolineae; order J036; family Brachytrichaceae; genus CAIXPS01. The sequence continues at coordinate 5,546 of JAJYKL010000156.1, read as the reverse complement.
ACGCCTCTCACAATCGATGCTGGACGCTTAATCCAGATTATCGCCGCAGAAGTAGCCTTCATTGCGCTCCTGGCCCTGATACATTCTCTCGCCTTCAGCGCCAATGGATTCACGTTGATCCAGTCCGGTGGCGGTGGGGGGGCGGTGGGCTGGGTATTTTCCCAATGGATCTGGCGGTTACTCGGCACGGACCAGGGACTGGGCAGGCTGGCCTCAATCGCCATTTGGTTTGCACTTCTGGCAATCAGTGCCACCATCGCCTTCCGACCCCTCCTACAGATGGGACCGTCGGCCGAGGCAGAAACCCTAAACGATATACCCAGCCCGATTGGTGTCACGCTGCAACCTTCAGCCCGGACCAGGGTATCGCGCTCGGTACAGTCGATGCCGGAACAAGGACCGCTCGAGCAGGGGATGCTTCCGCTGGTGGTGCCAGACATCGCGACCAGGCCCGAATCCAAACCGATTACCGTGAAGTCGCACCCCACGATTATAAAAACCGAGAGCACCAGACCTGCACCAGCGGGTAGAAAGGCAAAAAAGGTGCGGCATGACGACACACTCCCTCCCGTCACACTGTTGAAAGCCGTAAAAGATGTAAAGAGCAGCGCCGCAGATGTGAAACGGCAGGCTGATGTCATCGAGACGACCCTGGCGCAGTTTGGCTTGGCCGGTCAGGTGGTGGAGATACGCAAAGGACCAACCGTGACACAGTTCGGCGTCGAGCCCGGCTACCTGGAACGCAGCGGACCGAACGGTGAACGGCGCAAGCAGAAGGTGCGCGTAGCGCAGATCGCCTCGCTACAGAATGACTTCGCATTGGCGCTTTCGGCACCCTCCATCCGCATCGAGGCGCCCATCCCTGGAAAGAGCATGGTTGGCATCGAGGTGCCCAACGTGGGCATTGGCACCGTGGACCTGCGCGGTGTGATGGAGAGCGAGGACTTCCAGAGACTTTCTGCCAAATCATCCCTCGCGATCGCGCTGGGGCGTGATGTGTCGGGCACGCCGATCGCTGCGGATCTGGGGCGTATGCCGCACTTGCTTATCGCCGGTACCACCGGTTCTGGCAAGAGCGTGTGCATCGGCTCCATCGCGGTATGCCTGTGTATGAATAACCGGCCCGAGAATTTACGGCTGGTATTGATCGACCCCAAGATGGTGGAACTCACGCGCTTTACCGGCCTTCCCCACATCATCGGTAAGCCCGAGAGTGACCTGGAGCGCATTCCTGGAGTGTTGCGATGGGTGACTCGGGAAATGGACTCGCGCTATAAGCAATTCACCGATGTCGGCGCACGTAATCTTTCCGACTTTAACGAAGGCGCCGCGAGGCGTGGTGATGAGGTGCTACCGCGCATCGTAGTGCTCATCGACGAGTTAGCTGACCTGATGCTGCAATCGCCCATTGAGACAGAGAAAACGATCTGTCGTCTGGCTCAAATGGCACGCGCCACAGGCATCCACCTGGTGGTGGCCACACAGCGACCCAGCGTGGATGTGGTGACGGGCTTGATTAAGGCTAACTTCCCGGCTCGCATCTCCTTTGCCGTCGCTTCTTCGATGGACTCGCGCGTCATTCTGGACCATGTGGGCGCGGAGTCGCTATTAGGTCGCGGCGATATGCTCTTCCTAAATCCAGAATCCGGCCACCCCATTCGTTTACAGGGAAGTTTTGTGAGTGACAAGGAAGTGGAAATCCTCATCTCCTGGTGGAAGAAGGAGATCGAGAACGAAGGAAGCAAGCAGAGCGAAGACCATCTCGAGCCTGAGGAACCTGCCGCGCAGGAATACGTGGCCAATCAAAAGCCGGAATTGGAAACGCCCTGGGAAACAACGGTAGCCGAAATGGCCGCCGAGAGAGCCATGAGCGGAAGCGGCAAAAACGGCAGTGCGAGCGGTAATGGGTCGGCGCAGGACAGCAACGAGGATGGTGACGACGAACTGGTGAAACGCGCCCTGGATATCATCAAGGCGAGCGGAAAGGTCAGTACCTCGCTGCTACAACGCAAGTTACGCATCGGCTATCCCCGCGCCGCGCGGCTCATGGAGGAGTTGGAAGAGATGGGCTATGTGAGCGCAGCCAGCCACCAGGCTGGTAAGGCCCGTGACGTGAATCGAGAGCTGGATGAAGAGTAACCTTTGAGTGTCGTCGACAGAGTCCGTGCGCAGGAGTCACTTTGCGACGGTCACAAACTCCGCCGCTCGCGCATCCAGGTCGACGATGGCAATGCTGCGATCTTCGCCTATCGGATGGCGACCACCCAGCGCGCCGGGATTCAGCACCTTGGTGCCACCCACCTCGTCAAGATCTTTCCGATGCGAGTGCCCGCGGAAGATCCACTCATGTAACCCGGAGCGGGCAAGCACCATCAGCAGGCTCTCGTCGTCTCCGTGGCAAACTGCCACCGAGTGCCTGCCAAATTCCAGTTCGGCATCTTTGCCACAGAATGTGATATTACCCAGTCGGCGCGACTCGGATCGCAGTCCACTCCGATCGTAGTCGTTGTTCCCACGCACCAGCCACACCCAGAAGCCCTGGAACTTTTCCAGCATTAACGGGTTGGTGACGTCGCCACAGTGGATCAACTGCTGCACGCCACGGGCACGAAATAACGCGAGGGCCTGGTCAGTGTGCTCGGCGTTGTTGTGTGTATCAGCCAAAACTCCAATGCAATTGGACCGTGGCAGAACTCTATGGGATAAATCAGAGTCCAACATGCTTCCCACCTGCGGTGATGCCCTTACCTGGGTCGCGGTCCTCCCTGGATAGCCTCCTCACCCACTTCCAACGCTAAACGCGCCAAGGTATCGATGGTCATACCCCGGTGCGAGATGGCTAGCTCCAGAAGCATTGGCAGATTCATGCCACTGACCACACGCACCAGACTGTTCCGTGCTGCAACAGCCAGCGCAACATTCCATGGCGTACCGCCTGGCATGTCCACCAGAATGAGGGTTGGACGCGTCTTGCCCACCACCTGGACCAGACGCGACTGTACAGCCGGAACATCGTCACCCGGCATTAGCGCCAGACAGGTTATGTCTTGTTGCGGGCCAATGATGAGCTCGGCTGTGCTTTTGAGCGCGCCTGCCAGTTCACCGTGCGAAAAGAGCACAAGCTGCGCGAAGGCGCTCGGGGTATCTGTGGTCATGGTCAAGGCTGAGTATGGGATTCCGGGAACCCAGGCGGCGGCGGTTGGGTGGCGCTGACCGGCGACCAGGTAAGTGGACGCGTACCAGCAATCGTAAGGAGTAGTGCACCCATGCCGATTGCCACTGCCAGCAGGCCGATCAACCAACCAATCAGCGGCAATGCACCCAGAACCGCCAGTACCACTGCACCCAAAGCAGTTTGACCGACAGCGGTCCAGTTCGTTGCTTTGAAACCAATTGCCAGACGTTCGCCGAGTAAGCGTGCACAGGCCGACCAGCCCCCCAACATCGCCAGCACCCAGGCGACCAGTATCGCCAATGCTGCCGGGATCAGACAGATAGTGATCGCCAGCACAACCATTGCCATCGGCACCAAAAACACGGCCACCAGGCCTGTACTCCCCGACACCAACCATTGTTTTTGAACGGTCCTTGAAATGCATTCCAGGTTGACCGGGAAAAGGGCAGCTGTTGCGACAGCGAGTAAGGTGAGCAGCACAACACTGGCAAGGGTGGAGAACACGTTGCCAACAAAGTTCCATAAAAGGCGGATTGGTGATGCATCACTGAATGGCGATAACCAGCTAAAGGGCGGAGCCGTGGACTGCGTACTTTGACCACTGATTACTGCGCCTGGGTCGCGTGTAACATAGCCACCCAGAACGAACTCCCGGCCCTCAATATGCGCTGTGGAACGCAAGTGCGCCATGCCGCCTAATACGGTCAGGTCATGCGTCACAATACCATTGATATCCGCGCTGCCGCCCAATAAAGTCAGATTCCCCTCTACGCGACTGTTTTCTGCCAGCGTGACCATGCCTCCTAACACAGTCAGGTCGCCGTTCAGGACTTTACCACTGCCAAGCGTAAAGCTACCGCCTATCACGAACTGGTCGCCCTGGATGACAGGCTTGTCATTCTCATACGGCGGTGTGGCGGATGGCGCTGGTGCAACCGCAGGTCCGCTAACTGGCCCTGGAGCGCCTGCTTGCGCTATTTCTGCTGGTGAAACCAATACCAGAATATTCAATATGGCCAACGCACTGGTAGCCAGTTTGATGTCCTTAATACCAAACATTGCTGGGCTCTCCCATATAGGTCTGCAGCGTCACTCACCGCTAACGAGGTTTACGGACGCCGCACCCAGGTTCACCTTGACGGTCACCTTGTGACCTGTCGTGGAGTCCCAACGTGGTGAGTTATACGTATCCTCATATTGCGTCCAGTTCCCGCTCGAAACTACGATAAGTGACTGCTGCTTAATCATCTGCACTGCATTTCCACCGGGATCGATCGTTACGGCAGCGGCACCACCTTGCAGGTTAATAGTCAGGTCACGCTCCAGTGTTCCGTTGAAGCGTAAAAGCAGCGTGCCAGCGCTGATGGTAATGCGCCCTTCCGACACATTCAGATTGCTCAGTCCCTCCACCGACATGTTGGACGCACCTGTTTCGATGTTGAGGTAATCCATCGTTGCGGGGTTGGGTTTGCTAAAACGTAAGGTGGTATCCGCCGCGCCTTGCTTCCAGTCGACGGCGCGCAAAGCAACTCCACCCAGTTCCCACGTTCCATGGATGGCTCCGGCGTTAACCGTCAGAGTAATAGGCACGCCTCCGCCCAGATTGAGCGTCCAGTCATTACGCGAATTCAGCGGCGGTATGCCGTTAAACTGGTTCTGACTGATGACTGTTCGATTGTCGCCAGTGGCCACCATCGGTCGCCACTGATCCACGTTGTACTCGATCGTGCCGTTCACCATGGCATCGCCACCTGTGTTGGCCTGGATCGAAGCCGCGCCGGGGTCGAGCTCCAGTTCCCAACCTTGCGAGGAGTTGCTCGGCCAGGGTATGTTGAGCCGCTCCGTTCGTAGTGCACTGGTTTCGACTGAATTGATGGTGATGTTGCAACCTGCCAGGGTCAACAGCGTAAGTACTGCCACGACACTCGTAATTCTGCGTGATGTATTCATTCTGCGTGCCTCTCCTGCCGGTGAAGAAATGGCGAATGCATGCACTTGATATAGATACGCACTATTGTGCTTCAGGTTGCACGGAAAGCAAGCGCTGATTTATACGGGACTCCAATCCTGTTACCCTCAGACCTTCAGGAAGCAAATCGGTGGCGGTCCACGCCCGAACGGATACCGCGCAGAACACTGGCGCTCCAGGTGCTCTATTGTGCTTCCGACAAGGTGAAAGACGAAACTCTGGGCGGCATCAGCAGATTAGCCCGAGGGAACAGTTCCATCGTCACTCGACAGGTCATCGTTGCTCCACCATTGCTCACTACGTTCCAGTGCTCCTTCGTACCCCGTCATCACGATTCCGCTCAGCCGGGTGGAATATGGCCGAGCAAGGAATATCATGGAGATAGCCAATTCTCTTAAGATA
>JAJYKL010000155.1 GCA_021788625.1 Chloroflexota bacterium | reverse complement strand
ACCACATTTAGGCACCTACCCGCATGCGTCGTTTGTTGCCGTGCAGGATGCGAACCATGACCTGGCAGTTTGCATAGCCGGCACGCATGAGCACGAAGTGATTGATGAGGCACACCGCACCATCGCTATAACTTTGCTCCGTGCATTCGGACGCGGAGCAGGGCATCCACACGAGTATGTGGATAATCAAGAGTTAGGTCCGCATACATGCCGCTTGGGCCTCAAGCCTTACGCCAGCACCTTAGTGTTAGCTGGAGTGATGCAGCGGTTGCACGAATTCAGCGTGTCGCTGATTACCACAGAGACTGGGCGACGTAACGGATCGATTAATCCACGATTGAGCCTGCTACGCCAGCAAGCTGAGGGAATTGACGTTACGGCTATCAAACAAAGCGAAGAGCGAGACACACTGTTGGTACGCATGGTGAACCTGAGTGAAAATGTACATTCAGTCACACTTGGCTAGCCGGCAGCGTCACACAATGCATGGCGGCTTAACCGGGCTGAGATACGTGATGCAGAGCAATTGCGGTAGTCGACGGAGTAGCTCAATTCGAGATCCAGTCACGGCAGGTGGTTAGCGTTGAGCTGGTGAAGAGACTGAACTTAAGTGCTGAAGTATGTTGTCATACGTGGTCACCAGCCCGAAATCACGGGTGCGTTGCAGGATATTACGGGGTTCGCGAGATGAGAGTTATACCTGCTCGACCATCGTGATGTCGCCTTCTCCATTGGCTCGCTGCGCCCCTTTTGAGAGGCTGCGGAACTGCGTCTTATAGAGCCTGGCGTACAGGCCATCAAGAGTAATCAGTTGCTGGTGGTTGCCTTGTTCCACCAGCCGTCCTTGATCGAAAACGAGAATCAGGTCTGCCGCCAGAATGGTGGAAAGACGGTGTGCAATCACGATGCTGGTTCGCCCGACAAACAGTTTGTTCAAGGCTTGCTGGATGTACACCTCACTTTGTGAATCAAGTGATGATGTCGCCTCATCCAGCACCAGGACACTGGGGTTTTTCAAAATGACCCGAGCGAGAGCAACGCGTTGTTTCTCCCCACCGGAAAGCCGGTATCCCCGTTCACCAACCACCGTGTCATATCCCAGTGGCATGGTCATGATGACGTCGTGGATGTAGGCTGCACGGCAAGCTTCCTCCAGCTCGGTTTGCGTCGCAGTGGGCTGGGCATAGAGCAGGTTGGCACGGATCGTATCGTGGAACAGGTATGTTTCCTGGGTAACCAGGCCAATGTGATCCGAAAGGGTTTCCAAGGTGAGGGATCGCAAGTCGTATCCATCCAGGGTTACGCGACCTTTCTGTGGCTCATAGAGTCGCGGAAGCAGGTAGGATACAGTCGTCTTGCCCGCACCGCTCGGTCCGACCAACGCCACTAATTGCCCTGGCTGCGCGTCAAACGATATGTCTTCAAGTGCCCAATAGCGGCCTTTGACGGTAGACGATCCATCCCCTTCCACGTCCTGTTCTCCATTGGTACCACTTGAGGGACCAGAACGCATGAACACGTTACCAGATGGGTCCACGTACTCAGTCATACCTTTGCTAAGAGGCGTGGCTAACTTACCAGCTGCACGGTAGCTGAATGAAACATTCTCAAACCCGACTGCACCTCGTAAATGCTGCAGGTGCTGGGCGCCTGGTTGGTCTTCTATGTCCACTGGCAGGTCGATGTACTCAAATACGCGCTCGAAGCTGACGAGTGACTGGACCAGGTCTGATTGAATGTTAGTCAGACCGACGAGCGGTTGGTAAAGCCGCCCCAGGTAGCTGATAAATGCCACGATCGTACCGATGCTCAATGCGCCAGTAATGGCCAGATATCCACCAGACCAGAAGAGCACGGCGCTGCCGATTGAGCTGACCAGACCAGCGACAACGAAGAACCAGCGTCCCACCAACGCACGGCGTATGCCAATGTCTCGCACACCCTGAGCAGAGAGGCTAAAACGTTCTTGTTCGCGCGGCTGTCGTCCGAATACCTTCACCAGCAATGCACCTGATACGTTTACCGTCTCGTTGAGCTGTCCATTCATCTGGCTGTTCAGTTCCAGCGCCTTGCGCGAGATATCGCGTAGGATACCTGCTGCACGCCGGGCTGGCAGATAGAGTAAGGGGAGCACCAGCAATGCTGCCAGCGTCAAACGCCACTCGATGCTGAGCATAATGGCGAGCGTGGACACAAGCGTCACGATATTGGTCACCAGAGAGACCAGCGTATTGGTGATGGCACCCTGTGCACCGATTACATCAGTGCTAAAGCGAGACATGATTTCACCGGTTTTCGTCTGGGTGAAGAAGCGCAAAGACATGCGCTGTATGTGGTCATACATGGAGCGGCGCAGGTCATAAATGATCCCTTCGCCAATACGAGAACTGACCCAACGTTGCACGGTGCCGATGAGAGCATCCACCACCGGGATGGTGATCATCCCAGCGGCTAGAAGACTCAACTGCGACAAGTCGCGAGCTGGAATAGCATGGTCGATCAGGTCTCGCGCCAAAAGGGGGGGAATCAATTCGATCACCGAGCTGACGACGATGGTCAGCAACATCACAACCACCATGGGTGTGTAGGGGCGAGCGTATTGCCATATACGTTCCAGCACAAGCCGGGTCAGGTGGGGTTTGTTCTCGGGCCGGTCGTGCATCATCGACCACCAGCCGCCGCCTCCTCCACCCCCAATATGCATATGCATCAGACGCTCCTGTCCGTTTGGTATCGGCCTTAAGTTAATGCCGCGATGGCACTACCGGGCGACACAACCGGGCGTGCTTTTCATTTCAACCACTGATCCAGCCAAGTGAAAGCATATTGCTGCATCACTGCGTTGAACTGGTGCGGTACATCGTAAAAACGAAATTGATACCGATCACCCAGACCAGCCTTGGCGTAGATTGCCTCTATCTTCTCACATGCGCGCTGCATACCGGTTGGATTGAACAATTCGTCGCGCCCACACTCCAGTATTAGGAGAGCCGCTGGCATGCCAATCGACACGACATCACTCAACTCGAAACTGGAAGCCAATCCCGGCACGATCTGTGCCCAGGAGTGCATGCGCACCTGGTTTGCCAGCAAATCGTTCCAATTGGTCATCCAGCCGACACTGACCGCTGCCTTGATGCGCGGATCTGTCGCGACCAGGTAGTCCGTTCGGTGTCCACCCATCGAGAGACCCAGGCAGCCAACACGCTGTGGATCTACCTCAGGCCGGCTGACCAGATAACTTACACTGGTTCGATCGTCGTGCGACAGAATACCCAGCCAGGTGACACCCGCAGCAAAGAGGTGACGCGCCACTACTTCTTCGAAAACGGAACACTGCTCGTGATAAGCCGAAACACGCTCCACCTGCGTGCCGGTCATATTCTGTAAACGCTGCCGCATGTCGGGCTCAATTGCGGCCATGTCGAGGCGCCGCTCGCCAAAGTAGAAGGCATCCGTCACTAAAACTACGTAACCGCGGCGCGCCAGATCACTGGCATATGCCCGACTGGAGTAGTACGTCTGCCGGAAGCTCAGCAGATCAGCAGGCTCATTTCCCATTTCGACGAGCTTCTCTTTCCCGAATAAATAAAAGCCGCCGTGGTCGTGCAGGGCGACGATGGCTGGAGCAGGTGCATGTTGCTCTCTGGGACGCAACAGTAACGCTGGGATGCGGGTGGCTGCATCACTGGAAAAGTAGACTTTCTCGCGAATGAAATCACCGCAGTCAACCGTCTCCACCACCTGCGGGTTCAGCGGCACTTCGGGAGGGCTGTAACGCAGCAAATTGAGTAACTGCCTGCGCGCCTGCTCGCGCCAGATTTTCAAATCTGTAAACTGTGAGTCGAGGAACGTGAAGGCAGGCTGTTGCTGAGATGCAAGGGACTGCACAAAGGGCAACAGGTTCCCAAGCGTTGGTGCGACAGGTTTCATGAACGTTTTTCCTTACCTGCAGTTGTCAGTTTCTTCAGCTCGTACAACACGCTGAGCGCCTCCAGGGGACTTATGGTATCGGGATCAATCGACTTCAACTTCGTCAGCACGCGTGGTTCAGTGATGAACATGGGCAGAGACTCAACAGGTTTAAAGGACGCTTGCTGCACCTGCAATGTACCATCCTCCAACTGGCGCAGGATGTCCTGAGCCCGGTGTAGTACCATGGTGGGCAGGCCTGCCAGTTGTGCAACATGGATACCATATGATCGATCAGCTCCTCCAGCGATCAGTTTATGCAGGAAAACTACCGTACCGGAATCTTCCGAGACGGCGACATTGTAGTTACGTATGTGCGGTAGTTTGTCGGCGAGCTGGATAAGTTCGTGGTAGTGTGTGGCGAAGAGAGTCATAGCACGCCGTTCAGGGTGATTATGCAGGTATTCGATAACGCTCCAGGCAATGGCAAGCCCGTCATAGGTACTGGTGCCACGACCGATTTCGTCCAGTATCACCAGGCTTCGAGGCGTGCAATGACGCAAGATGATGGCCGTCTCCACCATCTCCACCATGAACGTACTCTGCCCGGCTGTGAGTTCGTCCTGAGCGCCGATTCGGGTGAAGATGCGATCTACGATAGATAGGCAAGCTACCTGCGCGGGCACATAGCTGCCCACCTGCGCCATCAGTGTAATGAGCGCCACCTGGCGCATATAGCTACTCTTGCCGCTCATATTTGGACCGGTGATGATAAGAATGCGTGCGTCGCGGTCGATCAGCGTGTCGTTGGGCGTATAGGGCACGTCGCTCATCACCGACTCGATCACGGGATGACGACCTGCTGTGATCTGGTGCAGACCATCGTTATTGAAGGTGGGACGCGTATAGTGGCTGCGCGCGGCCACTTCGGCCATGCAAGCTGCCACGTCCAATCTTGCCAGGGTATGGGCTGTGTCCAGCAACGCTTTGGCATACCTGCTTATGGATTCGTTAATCTCTGCTAACAGGTGGGCCTCTATCTCGGTGATACGCTCATCGGCATTCAGGATAAGAGTCTCGCGCTCCTTCAGGTCTGGCGTAATATACCGTTCGGCGTTGGTAAGGGTTTGCTTGCGTATGTATTCGGACGGTACAGCCTCGGCATTGGCATGCGTAACCTCGATGTAGTAACCGAAGACCTTGTTGTAGCCTACCTTTAGCGATCGAATACCTGTGCGTTCACGCTCCCCTCGTTCCAAATTGGCGACCCAAAGCTTGGCGTCGCGTGCTGTCAGATGGATGCCGTCCAGTTCGGCACTATAACCGGGATTAATATACCCGTCGTCATCCGGCTCTTCCTTTATGGCCGATTCAATCAATGCGACCACGGCTGAAAGGTCCGCCACTGGCAAGTTGAGTGGGGACGCCACGGCAGCAGGAGATGCTCCTGGCTGGCTGGCATCACCAGGTGGGATAACGCCATCAATCTTCAAGGTGTCCGCTATGGTTGCCGCCTGAAGTGCTGCTGCTTTCAGGCTCAGCAGGTCGCGAGGTATGGCAATGCTGCTGATCACGCGATTGGTAAGGCGTTCCAGGTCAGGCATCCGGCGCAGGACTTCGCGTACATGCGTACGCCAAAGCGTGTTGCCAAAGAAGGCATCCACGCGGTTCAGTCGTTCCTCAATTGCAGTCTGATCCAGAAGTGGCTGTGAAATCCACACCCGTAACAGGCGTGCTCCCATAGGCGTGAGGGTGTGATCCAGAATGCCCAGCAGTGAACCCTGTTTAGTGCGTGAGCGCAGGCCTTCGGTCAACTCCAGATTGCGGAGCGTTACGGCATCCAGACCCATGAAGAGCGAGGTTTGATATGTGCGTAATTCAGTGAGTAGCGCCAAAGCTTCGGGCTGGGTGTCACGCAGGTAATGCAAAATGGCACCTGCTGCTCGCATGGCAAGCGGTTTGTCTTCCAGGTCGAACCCGGCGAGGGTGCTTACCTTGAATTGTTCCAATAACGTCTGGCGTGTGCTGGATGCCGAAAAGCGATGCACAGGCAACAAGGTCGGCTTGAGCCGACCGGACTGAAAATCCGGTAAACTGGTGGGGTTGCTGTCAGCCTGCTCGACCTGCCACTCACGAAGGTCAGGCATAAGCAGCTCACGTGGTTGGATACGCGCGAGCTCCCGTTCCAGCTCAACTTCGCCATCTACCTGCGTGGCCTGGAACTCCCCGGTAGTGATATCGCAGTATGCCAGGCCATAGCGACGTGCCTCAGAGGACACCTCTTCACTACTCTGACGCGGTTCTGGAGTGCAGAGAGCAGCCAGGTAACTGGGCCGATCCGCATCCAGCATACTGGGTTCGACAACGGTTCCTGGTGTGACCACCCGGCGTATCTCGCGCGGAACAAGCCCATTGATCGCTTCAGTGCCTAACTGCTCGGCAATGGCAACTCGATAACCACGCTCGATGAGTCGCGCGATATAGGTTTCAGCGGCGTGATAAGGCACGCCAGCCATAGGCACCCGGTTATCCTTGCCAACAGAGCGACCCGTTAGTACGATTTCGAGCTCGCGTGAGACCAGCTCCGCATCTGAATCGAACGTTTCGTAAAAGTCGCCCAACCGGAAAAATAAGATGCAGTCGGTATATTGGCGCTTCAAGTCCAGATATTGCCGGCGGATAGGGGTCGCTTCGTTTGGCGTTTGGTGATGTGTCATACCCTTGAGTGCCGAGGCAGTCTATGGTTTGACCGCAGACGCAACGGTACATATACATCTGTCATGCAAGTTCATTTTATCGCGGATAGGAACTGACCGATGTACGATATACGGATTTCAGGTTGTGGTGATGCCGAGATCTTTTTATACACCTCCGATTAACACGGACAGCTGGCATGTCCACCTACTGCGCCAGAGGTGAATGGTCAGCTACTCTACGGTAACGCTTTTGGCCAGGTTTCGCGGCTGATCAACGTCGCAGCCACGGCGTATGGCCAGATGGTAAGCCAGGCGCTGTAAAGGAATGGCGGTGAGGACGGGCGTAAGCAGAGCCAGAGCGTCGGGCACCCATAGGACATAGTCGGCTTTTTGACAAATCGCCTCATCACCAACTGTGGCAATTGCAATGACAATACCGTTGCGTGCCTTTACCTGCTCGATCTGGGAGATCATCTTCTCGTAGACCCCATCGTGCACCGCGACACACAGCACTGGCATCCGCTCGTCGATTAGCGCGATCGGTCCATGCTTCATTTCACCGGCAGGATAGCCCTCCGCGTGGATATATGAGATTTCCTTGAGCTTCAATGCGCCTTCCAGTGCCAAAGGATAGTTGATGCCGCGTCCCAGATACAGGAAGTGCTCGCGGTCGTGGAACAGGTTGGCCAGCTCATCGTAAAGAGGTTCTGGCTCCAAAACCTGGCTGACCATGTTCGGCAGTCGGGCCAGTTCGGATGCAAACTGGCGCGAGTGCTCAGCCACTTGTGTGCCTTTGTATCTTGGTAAGTGTTGCGCCAGATAGCAGGCCAGTAGATACTGGTCAACAATCGAAGTTGTGAAAGCTTTAGTACTGGCAACGCCAATCTCCGGAC
>JAJYKL010000154.1 GCA_021788625.1 Chloroflexota bacterium | reverse complement strand
CGAAGGGATTAATAACGCAGCTGACCGGATGGATGTATTACGTCGTACACTGAATGCCTTTGACGTACCGCGCATGAGCACCGGCGTTGAACTCCTGTCGCGTGACCAGTTCGCCACAGGTGTGCCTATCGGGCTCCCCGGCCAGGTGATAACCCATGTCATCCGCCTGCGTAACACCGGCGATGCAGGCATAACCGATACCTTTTCGCTCGCGCTCAATAACGCACCGGGAAGCCAGGGCTGGCCAGCCTGGTTGAGTTCGTCGCAGGTTACCCTGGCACCATGCCAATCATCCCTGTTAACGGTAACCGTAACCATTCCACTTACAGCCACTTGGAACACAGTCGACGTGGTAGCCCTCACCGCGTACTCGACCAACTCGCCCACTGTCAGCAACAAAATCTCTCTCACCACCAAGACACCGGCGGGCATGCTGGTGGTGGATGACGACCGCTTTTTTAACGTCGAACAGGACTACCTGGATGCGCTGGCTGCCAATGGCAATGTGGCGGACCTTTACGATACTGGCAACAACACTGGCCACAGCACCACGCCTCCTCTCGACACACTGCGTATGTATCCCCAAGTGGTCTGGTTCACCGCATACGACTGGTACAGCCCGATCTCGCTGGCCGAAGAAGGCACCTTGTGCCAATACCTGGATGGCGGCGGGCGTCTGTTCTTCACCTCGCAAGCCGCACTGGACTACACGATGCTCAGCAGCTTTAACCAGAACTACCTGGGGGTCGCATCGATCGATTTTAACGATGTAACATCGAACGTAGTGGGTGCCCCAGGCAATGCGATCGGCGATGGATTTCAGGGTGGCAGCCTCCTACCCTTCCCCTACAACTGGAACCTGAGCAGTGCCATACAACCGATCAGTGGCACGCTGGTGATCCTGCGCGGGGATAGCGGGCAACCCTTTGGTTTGGCGCGCGAATGCAGCACGTGCACATACCCCTGGCGTACCGTCTTCATGCCATTCGCATTCGAAGCATTGACGAACACGGTTCAGGCCGACCTGATGAATCGCGTCACAGGGTGGCTTACCTGGCTGGGTGACTCATCCCTCTCGCCGGAAAACAGCGCCGTCTCGGCCGGCGGTCTGCTCACCTATGTGCTGCGTTTGCACATGGATCGCGCCGCCGCAACCGCCATTGGCTCCCTCACTACCAGCGTGAACATCTCGGTGCCGCTGGATGCCAACCTGACTGTCGTCTCATCCACGCTGGATGGTTCAACGGTGCATAACGCCGGTTATTGGCACGGAAGCATGCGATTCGGCGACGTAATGACCTTCACCTTTGTCGCAGCGGTCGCGCCCGCGCTCAACGATGGGACATCCCTTACCGCCACACTGCTCGCAGCGCTGGACGAGCCGGGTCTCCATTTCTCGCGTGATAGTGTGATACACGTAAACGCACCGGTTTTGTCTTCGCTACTCACCGTGCAGCCTGAGCGTGTGCAATGGGGCAATGCTCTCACTTTTACCCTGCGCGTCACCAATAGCAGTGCAGTCAGTGCACCTGCAGTGTCAATCACAGACGTGTTGCCGATAGGGCTGTCGACGGTACCTCCAGTGCTGATCTCTGGCAGTTCACCTGGCGCCTATACCGAGGGGAACCGCATCTTGTGGAGTGGCACGCTCGCCTCCGGCCAGGCGGCCACCCTTACGTACCTGATCAGCATGTCGATGTTTAGTAGCGACCTGCCGCGTGCGTTCTATAACGCGGCCTTAATCGATAACGGTGACGGAGACATTACCCAGGCAGCTACGTGGGTGGCGCCCTATACGCCGGTCTATTACCTGCCCGTGGTCGCACGATAGACCTCACTTCGTCCACCGTCAGCTCGCGCCACTGGCCAGGCAACAGACCGTCCAGGGTGACCGGCCCGATGGCGACACGAACCAGCCGCAGTGTGGGAAGGCCAACCTGTGCGGTCATGTGACGCACCTGGCGCTTTTTCCCCTCGCTTAAGGTCAGTTCCAGCCAGGCGGTTGGTCCGTGAGGCGTAATCGCCTTCTCGCGCGCCGGCAGCTTGGGATCGGCATCGAGCTGGTGTACTCGACTAGGTAGGGTTTTATATCCCTGAACCGTCACGCCGTGGCGTAACGTTTCAAACATTTGCCCTGTCGGGATACCTTCCACCTGCGCCACGTACACTTTTGGTAATTTATAGTGGGGATCGGTTAACCGGTGTATGAACGTTCCGTCGTCACTGAGGATGAGCAGCCCCTCGCTGTCGTAATCCAGTCGGCCAGCCGCATAGACACCTTTCGGCAGGCCGAACTCACTCAGCGTGCGCTTTCCAGCATCCGTACCGTGTTTGACCTCCTGGGTAAACGACGACAACACACCGTACGGCTTATAGAAGGCAATATACATACAGGCACTATATAATGCCACCGGTGTCTCAATTAGTCGATCTACTGGACCGCCTCTCACAGCTCGCCGCAACACCCTTGCTGGCCGCTCTGGCAGGCTCAACGATAGCCATTCTGCTAATCCGCAACTGGCGTGTCGCTCTACCCGCGCTTATCGTGCAATACGTTGTTGTCGGTATCATGCTGGCGCGAGTGATCCAACCCGGCGTGGCGCTCATCACACCTATGGCAGGAGCTCTGGTCAGCCTGGCACTTAGCATAGCAGCACAACGAGTTGACGATCAGCGCGCCCAACGTGGCGAGTCCGTAGCCGTCGAGCGCATTCGCCACGTTGCCTGGCGCAGCGTACCGGCTCAAGTGCTGTTGCGTGCCATCGCTGCAGCGCTGGTACTTACCGCCGCATTCGGGGCAACGGTACGCTTCCCTCTGCCTGGCAGCACGCGTGATCTCGGATTGGGTGCCTATGTATTGTTGGCGAGCGGCATTTTGCTAATGGCTACCGCACCCGAAGCTCTAAATGTTGGCATGGGCATCCTTATGTTCATCTCCGGCGTGGAATTAGGATATACCCCACTCGAACCCAGTATCAGTGTTAGTGTGTTGTTGGGTTTCATGACACTTTTAGTGGGTATAGCTATTTCGTATCTCCTCCTGGCCGATGGTGGCGTATTGCTTGAGCAGCCCAAGGTGCACATCGGCACAATCGTGCCATCGTCAAACACAAATTCGCAACCGACTTATACCATCGAAGCGCCACAAAGTGAGAGTCAATAACCTCAACATAACCGTCGTCATTCGAGGTCCACTTCACATCAATCTGAAATGATGATACCGGCCGCACTACTAGTCATTATGATCCCCCTCGTGGCTACAGCTCCGGCTTACGCGCTGCGACGCTGGCAATTGACTACCACACTCGTCGGTGTATTGGCTTGTGGCGCTGTGATATTCATCCTGGCACATCCTTTCGGCGCTACGCTTGCTCTGGGCGGATTAACCATCGACGCGGGTACATCTGTGAACGTGCTGGGGCGTGTGCTGGCGGTGCGCTCAACCGATCAGTTTCCGCTGGTCCTGCTCTTTTGCAGTGCAGCGATACTCTTCCTGATCGGCTGGTTGGTCTCCGAGGGATGGACCTACGTACCCTTGGGGCTGGGGATGCTGGCACTACTAAGCGCCGGGCTGCTCATCCGGCCATTTGTGTTTGCAGGCCTGGCATTCGTTGCGGCAGCCGCATTGGGAGCGATTATGGCACAGGCGGACCGCAGCGGACAGGGGAGCGCGGGGGGAGCATTACGCTACCTGGTAGTGAACACGCTGGCATTACCGGCATTCCTGGGCGCAGGCTATATCGTCAGTCAGGCCAGCAACATTACAGACATAACCGCACAAACAGCTGCATACGGACCAGCCGTCGTCTTGCTCGCTATCGGTCTGGGCCTGTTATTCGGAGCCTTCCCGATCTTCACCTGGACTCATTCAGTGGCCAAAGACGCTCCACCGATGGTGGTAGCGTTCCTGGTTACCGTGGGAGGTGGGGCGGTCTGCTTTCTCGCCTTGTCGCTCATGCAAGACTTCACCTGGTTGAGCAACGGCACGAGCATTACCACCTACATGAAAGTTCTGGGTGCGGCTTCACTTGTCTTTGGCGGATTACTCGCCTGGGCACAGCGCTCTTTTGGTCGGGTTGTGGCTTGTGCTGCCAGCGTTGAGATCGGAATCTCTCTCATCTTGCTCAGCAACAGTACACTCCTCGCGGTGGAGACAGTCGCTTTCAGCCTACTGGTACGTGCCCTCTCACTGGGCACCATGGCCTTAGGCGTGGCACTGATCCAGCGTGAAACGGGCAGCGATGACTTCGCATCGATTTCCGGTCATGGCCGGCGAAATCCCTGGGCGGCGCTGGCCATTGCAGCAGGTGGGCTCTCCCTGGCAGGTATTCCGGGTACGGCTGGATTTGTTTCGCGCTGGGCTACTGCTCGTGTCATCAGCCGAACCGACATGGAATTACTGGTGGTTATCCTGCTGGCTGGCGCGAGCGTTGGCATTGGCGTAGTGCGCGGGCTGGCTGCTCTCTTTGCTACGCCGGTGAGTCAAGACGAGGCCGATGCGACACCTTTGGCTGTGTCACCGGCCCACTCCGCCAATGTGCGAGTCGCGGTTACGGTTGCACTTGCAGTGGCATTGATCGCCATACTTGGCATCGCACCGGGCATGACTGCACCTTTGACGAACACGGCAGCACAAAATTACACCTTCTACAAGTAAACACCATCGTATATCATTGCATTGTCTATGGTGCCACGCGACACTGGTGACAGCATGCAACATGTATTGGCAGTCATCAATCCTCGGTCCGGTTGGCAACAGGGAGCCCTCGTCGCGCAGTGGCTCTCCGAGATCGCTCTGACACACGGTCTGCAATTAACCATCCGCCCAACAACGAATACCACCTCGGCCAGCACGCTCGTGAGCGACGCCGGGCAATTCGACCGTGTGGTTGTGAGCGGCGGCGATGGCACCGTGATGCAGGTGATGAATGGTCTGGTGAATACCCGCATACCGCTGGCAATCGTGCCGGGCGGAACGGGCAATGTAATAGCTCAAGCTGTTGGTGTGCGTTCCGACCCCCGGCTGGCTTGTGAAGATGCGCTTGGCGAGTGCGACGCAACCCCCGTCGACCTGGGGTTACTGGACGAAAAGGTTTACTTTGCGTTACGCATGAGTATCGGCTACGAGGCGCTGGTGACCCAGGACACAACGCCCGCGCTAAAGATTCGTTTCGGTAAGCTGGCCTATCTGTGGCAGGCAGCTCTGCACGCCATGCATCAATCCACCGTGCGCTACCGCATCGACGTGGACGGCGTCATCCTGCATAAGCGTGCCGAATCGGTCTGGGTGGCGAACACCGGCATCCTCGGCATCCTGGGATTGGAACTGGACCCGGAGATCAGCCCGAGTGATCGGCAATTGGATCTGTGCATTTTCCGGTTCACGCTCAGGCGAAACCTGCAACGCGTGCTGCAATGGCTGCTGCACCGTGAGCGGCTGCCCGCGACGGTGTTGACGCGCATCCCGGTGAAGCAGTATGTAAACATTGCCGCCGTGCCGCGCCAACCTGTACAGGTTGATGGAGACACGCTTGGCCACACACCCAGCCGCATCCGAGTGGTGCCTGGAGGTGTGTTCGTCTGTAAGTCCAGACGCGAAGCACCATGAAAGGTTATCCCATCCCAGCCCAAGAGACGCGCGCTCAGACTACGGTGATGAACTCGCGCTTCGTATGCACAATCGCCGAGGCTCGCACGGTGGACGAGGCGATGACTTTCATCCGGCGTGTCAAAGCCACCTACCACGACGCCTCATCGCATGCTTATGCATTCCGAGTCGGGTTTGGGTCCAGCGTGATCGACGGCTGTAATGACGGCGGTGAACCAGGCGGCACCGCCGGTAAGCCTATGCTGGCTGTGCTGCAGGGCAGCGGCCTGGGCGATGTGGCCTGTGTGGTATCACGCTGGTTTGGCGGGACAAAGCTCGGCACGGGCGGGCTGGTGCGCGCCTTTAGCGGCGCGTTAAAAGCCGCCCTGGAGGTTCTGCCGCGCGTGCTTCGCGTAGAGCGCCGGACTTTCCTGCTGGACGTGCCGTATCCGCTGTACGCGCGCGTGAAATTGCTGGTGGCCGCACACCAGGGCGCCATCGCAGCCGAGGAGTTCGGGGCGAGCGTGTTGATGACGCTGGACCTGGCCGTGGACGGCGTCGAGCCGTTCCAGGCGGTGTTGAGTGAATTGAGCGCTGGGCAACTCGAGCTAGTCGACGTGTCGCCGTCGTCCATGAGTACCTAGTTATGCAACGAGATACGGTCTGGATCATAGACGGCGCGTACCTGCTGAAGGCCGCGCCGGGAAAGTTCGATTTCATGAAGCTGAAACGCGAAATCGAACGCGAGTGCGGCGCGGCGCTATCCGGAACCTACTACCTGAACAGCGTGTCGACTGAACCTTACGACGCCCAGGATGCCTTCCACGACTGGCTTCAGATGGCTCCTCCGCACGGACCCAACATGCATGTGCAGTTGTACGGGTTGAAGTCCATGCGCATTAAATGCCCCAACTGTGGCGGGACGTTTGACCGCACGGTACAAAAGGGCGTGGACGTCGGCATTGCAACGTTGATCCTGAAGCTGGCCGCGCAGAACCGGTACGAGCGCCTGGTGCTCGCCGCCGGCGACGGCGACCTCGCGGACGCCGTCTCGTATGTGAAGGACGACCTGCATAAAGAATTCTGGCTGTGCGGTTACCACGACACGATATCCGGCGACCTGCAAGGTTATGCCGACCGGGTGCTCTGGCTGGACGACCGCTGGGATGCTATCAAGCGGATTGCCTGACTCCACGCTAATAGCCGTCTTCTACTACATTCAACAACGGTTGACCACGCGCGAAGCGCTCGAGCTGGTCGCGCACCAGGGCGTAGGCCGGCGCTTGCCAGTTCGGCACGCGACCGGCGACGTGCGGTGTGATCAACACCCCCGGCGCGTGCCACAGCGGGTGATCCTCCGGGAGCGGCTCGGGGTCGGTGACGTCGAGCACGGCGCGTACCCGCCCGGCACGTAACGCGTCGAGCAGCGCGGCCGTGTCGACCAGCCCGCCGCGCGCCGCGTTGACCAGCAGCGCCCCCTTGCGCATGTGCGCCAGGAATGGCGCGTCCACCACCCCGCGCGTCTGACGGGTGAGGGGTAACAGCACCACCACGATATCGGCCTGCGGGAGCAGGCCGGGCAGCTCACTCATGGCCTGTACGCCCTCGCGCGCTCGCCGGGCCACCCGCCAGAAACGCGGTCCGAATGGCGCCAGGCGACGCTCCGCCTGCCGTGCGATCGACCCGTAACCCAGGAACAGCACGCCTGCACCCGCTAGTTCTTGCGTCGTACCCGCAGCCCAGTGCCTCTCGCGCTGATTGTCGCGGTAGAGCGCGAAGTCTTTCAGGCCGGCAAGGATCGCCCCCACCACCCATTCCGCCACCGGGACGTCGTGTGCGCCGCGCGCCGAGCATAGATCTACCCCCGCCGGGATCTTGTCGACGATGCCGTCCACCCGGGCCGACAGGGTCTGCACCACCCGCAGCGAGGGCATGTGGCGCAGCAGGTCGTCTAAATCGAGTG
>JAJYKL010000153.1 GCA_021788625.1 Chloroflexota bacterium | reverse complement strand
CTACAGACCTACATCACACAAGGCTCCGACTTCTGTCAAGTGTATATCCGTGGTCCTTGATACGGCTCAAGCAACGCCGCATACCAACCCATCTTGCAGCCAGAATGGAGGCAGGTAGGCCGGGGCGGTAGAAAGCGGTAGCACCTCATCGGCGAGTGTAATGCCCAGTTGATCGCGCATGAAGGTTCGGCGCGCCTGCATGCGTTGCCACATCTCCGTGAAATCCCGCTCGATTTCTGCCCGCAAGGACCTGTCAGCAATGACCAGTGTATCTTCGCAATTGAGCGACTGGCCCTGTGCCAGCGGCGCGGGGATGATATCAGACTGTAGAGCCATTCCGGAAGCAATCCGTTCCGCACTGCCAGGGCGAATGGGCGAATGTACCCATTCGTCGAACGATACAAGGTGCCCGGGGTTCAATGCTGAGTTGAACGGTGCATTGCCAAAGGCCGCCCGTACTGTTTGATCAACCTCGCTACCAGTTACGCCAATATGCAGCGACTGATACCAGGTCGCCATTACGCGGAAGTACGGCACGGCAACTTGGCGGAAGAAAGAGTCTTCTGGTTGTTCCAGCATGCCTGCCCTGCAGCATAAACTTCCCCAGAAACTGACCGCGGTCGTCACGCCGTCGCCCAGCTCTACGCGCATCATGCTGGGGCTGCGTAACCCTACGATGTTATATTTGCCTGAGACGAACATCACGTGCGCCGAGAGTGGGTCACCTTCATAATGCATCAGTGACGCAGCTTCAAACCCGGTCATACCGGGTCGCGTTCCATGTACGATACGAAATACACTGGCAGATGCGCGCATTGCAGACCATTCAAACCAGGCAATCTGTGCTGCACTGTTGCGCGTGCGCAGTCCATTTGATGGGTGCATCATGACCGGGGTAACATCGACTACGGCACCTCCAGGTCCAACCAGGTTACGAAGCGAGTCGACTATAAAAGCAGGCACAAACGCTGGACGTGAGGTGTCGTCAACTTCTGTCGGTTCCAGATACTTCCACCCGACCACGCCCACCTTTACGCTTCGGCTAATCCCTGCCGCTGCCAACACGCCAGCCAGGCGAGGAGCCTGGTCGCGTGGTTGTCCCGCCAGGCTGACGCACTGGCAGAGAAGTAGGTCGACCCACGGCGTCGTAAAAGGCAGGTAGCCCTTTCCTTCATTGCCTACAACCATGATGCGTTCATTTTTCGGACCAATAAGCAGCAAGGCTTCCTCGAAACGAGGGTCATAACCCGTTAGGTAGAGCATATTGGCGTTATGCTCACGATCAGCATAAACGACCACCCAATCAACGCCTGCAGCCTGGTACACGGTATTAATGCGCTGTTTGTATTCATCCGGTGATATGAGTGGTGGTGGCGACGAAGGTGATTCATTGGGGAAACTGATCTCGCGCAGTTCAATGTTCATGCAAATAACCTTTTTCTATTTCGACACACGTGATAAGTCAATCGTAACTCATTATTACTTCGGTTACCTATTCACGTAATGAAGACTGTACGCCTGTCACAGACATGCTCTACCTGAGTCACGAGTAGTCAGTTCTTCATGGTAAACAGCTCGAACCACTCGTCGTTAGCCTTGACGCTAGAATAGGCAGCAATGGAATATCGTAAACTCGGCAACACAGGCTTGAAAGTCAGTGAATTGTGCCTGGGCACCATGACTTTCTTATGGAGCGCTGACGAACCCACGTCACTGGGCGTGCTGGACGCCTTTATAGCCGCTGGCGGAAATTTCCTCGATACTGCTGATGTCTACTCGCGCTGGGCACCCAATAATCCTGGTGGCACTGCAGAAGCAACGATTGGCACATGGCTTAAGCGCGGTGGCTGCCCGCGCGATCGAGTGGTCATCGCCACCAAGGGGCGCAGCACCATGGGCGAAGGACCAAACGACTCCGGCGCGTCGCGGATGCATCTCATTGCCGCTGCCGAAGCAAGCCTGAGGCGTATGCAGACCGATTACATGGATCTATACCAGATTCATTGGCCAGACATGGAAACGCCACTGGACGAAACGCTGCGCGCGCTGGACGATCTGGTGACGAGCGGCAAAGTACGATACATCGGCGCCAGCAACTATCAGGCCTGGTACGTGATGAAATCGTTATGGGTGAGTGACCAGCATAATTTTGTACGCTTCGAAACGCTCCAACCACACTATAACCTGATGCATCGCATGGAATTTGAACATGAGCTGGCATCCGTCTGTGCAGATCAGCATCTGGGGGTTATTCCCTACAGTCCATTAGCTGGTGGTTTTCTTACCGGTAAATACCGCCGGGGACAGCCTGTCCCTGCTGGGACGCGCGGTGTAAATGAAGAGCGCATTCAGAAGTATGCTGCCAGCGACCGCGGTGAAGCCGTGTTGAACAAACTGGATGAAATCGGCCAGGCACATGGAAAGACGATTCCACAAACCGCGCTGGCCTGGCTCCTGTCCAACCCGCTCATAACTGCACCGATTATTGGAGCCAACAGCATACAACAACTGAACGAGTCACTCGGTGCATGTGGTTACCGGCTTTCGCAAGAGGAGATGAAGTCACTGAATCGGGCAACGGATGTCTCTGATCCAGAGAGTTATGGGTAACCTGCAGCTTTATGAAAAGCTATATCCGCAGCCGTCATCTGCTCTCGCCAGCAGAAGGAGTGTAAATGAAAACGATCGTAAAGGGGCAATGGCCGGTTATCGTGTTCGGGTTGATGTTCTTTGTACTTCCGTTTGCAACGATCCCCGGCATGTTCGATACCATTTTCGTTGTGTTGGGCGGCTTTACATTCGTCATTCTTGGCTTGATCGTGATCTCCGTGATCATGAATTGGAAGCAAGCCACGCCGCCAGCCAAACAGGCTACGATTGTTGACGCCAATCATGTTATCACCAGCACAAACGGACATGCAAAGTAATGGCTCAGGTGAAGAACCTGCTTCACGCTCCATCATGCCACAGGCTTCCGCGGCCGTGTCCAGGCGCCTGATCGTGGCGCTGAGCGGAGCTAGTGGCGCCATTATCGGGATACGTCTGTTACAGATCCTCGCATTATCATCGCTAGAAACACATTTGATCATTAGCCCGGCTGCCATGCAGACCATTGCAGCCGAGACTGACTGGAACGTAGCCAGCCTTGAAAAACTGGCCAGCGTGGTTCACCCTCACCGTGATGTCGGCGCGAGCATTGCCAGTGGTTCGTTTCAAACCATGGGCATGGTAATCGCACCATGTTCAGTGAAAACTCTCTCGAGCATCGCTTATGGCATCACCGACGACTTGACGGCTCGAGCGGCGGATGTTTGCCTCAAAGAAGGCCGCCCGGTCATAGCTGTATATCGTGAAGCGCCCTTGCATATTGGCCACTTGCGAGCCCTTACCCAGTTCGCTGAAATGGGAGGCATCGTCTTTCCACCAGTACCCGCGTTCTATGCACGCCCCACGAGCATCGACGTAATGGTGGATCAGATCGTAGGCCGAATTCTTGATCGTCTGGGTATGGATAATACGCTCGTGAACCGCTGGACAGGACATCACAGCGATTCCCAATAATATGAGACCCGAGAGCGAACTGCGGAGCAAGCTCTTCACATTCCTGTCTCAGCATCAGGTGATGAACCTCGCCTACTGTGATGGGCAGGGACCCGGTGTTTGTGCGGTGTGGTTCGCAGTGCAGGAGGACCTGACGCTGGTTTTCCTATCAGATTATGCGTCACGCCATGCCGCCGCACTTGTTCGCGGAGGCACGGTTGCTTTCACCGTGCAAAAGGACAATCAGCACTGGCACTCGATCAAAGGTGTGCAAGGCACTGGCATCTGCCAGCCAGTGGCGGATGAATATCGAGAGAGCGCATGGGCTGCGTATAGCAGACGCTTTCCATTCGTCATACAACCATCCGATAAACTCGCGTTAGCCCTGGCCAACGCTGCGTTATGGTCGGTAACACCAAGTTGGTTTCGCCTGATTGACAATTCCAGGCGCTTTGGTGAAAAGGAGGAGCTTATATTGAAGGACGTCCACAGGTAGCACAAGTAAAAACACGCAATCGCTATGAATCATACGGTACATGCATAGGAGTGACACGTTCGATGAGACCAAAGCATTCGTTTATTTCTCTGGTCACCGCAGCGCTTTTACTATCACCCTTGGCCATTTCACAGGTTGCTTACGCTGCGACGGTTCAGCATGGCGCTCAGACCGATCCGTCCTCTGTAACGGTTACAGTTGACTGGCTGAATGTACGCAGTGGTCCCAGCCTGTCCGCCGACATCATCGGTCATCTGAGTGGTGGAACACAGGTAAACCCCGTTGGCAAATCAGCTGATGGTGCATGGTGGCACATAAGCTATAGCGGGCAGGATGCATATATATATGCCCAATATGCTGTGGCAGGCGGTACTTATAACACGGGCAGCAACACAAGTACGTCGTCGGGCAATGGACCAGTAACCGTCACCAGCGATTATTTGAATGTGCGGGCTGGCCCAGGACTTGACCAGACCATTATTGGGCATCTGACGGGTGGCCAGAGTGTCCAGACGACCGGCCAATCGACGGACGGTGCCTGGTGGCAGATAAACTACAACGGTCAGGTGGCTTATATCTACGCAGCCTACACATCGGGAGGCAGTACCGGTGCAGCCGTATCAACTGCGGCTGTCACCCCCGTCAGTACCAAAGCAACAGGCGGTTTTGAGTTAGGCGGTCATATCCGGACGTTTGACTATATCAATCAAATGAAAGATATGGGTATGACCTGGATTAAGTACCAGGCCGTTCTTCCCGGTGACATGGGCAGCGCACAGGCCATGATCAATAACGCGCATGCCAATGGTATGAAAGCTCTCATCGGCGCAAAAGGTGACCTGAGCCGCGCTGGCGACCTAAATTACCACAATGAGTTCGCGGGCTATCTGGCCACCCTTGCAAAGAGTGGCGCAGACGCCATCGAGGTATGGAATGAGCCGAATTTGGATCGCGAGTATGGTGGAAGCGGTCACGGCCAGGTAAACCCCGAGAACTATGTGGATATGCTGAAGAAGGCGTACGCAGCCATTAAGGCCGCCAATCCCGGCACCATGGTCATCGGTGCAGCGGAAGCCCCCACCGGTTATTTCGGTGGTGGATGCTCCACCAATGGGTGTGATGACGCCCCCTTCGAACAGCGCATGGCAGCGGCTGGCGCTGCAAACTATATGGACTGCATGGGCGCTCATCATAATGGCACCATGGTTGGTCCGGATCAAACATCCGGTGCCCCTGTCGGCAGTCCAGATCATCATCAGTGGTATTTCTGGGGCACGCTAAACACTGTTTACAATGCGTTTGGCGGTAAGTTGCCCATTTGTTGGACCGAATTGGGTTACGTAACCGGTGAAGGCATCGGCCCTCTGCCAAGTGGCTTTTCCTGGGGCTCAAGCATTACCTTGGCCAACCAGGCACAATGGTTGGCGCGGGCTGTTCAGCTCTCTGCGGCCAGTGGCAAGGTGCGCTTGATGATCATCTGGAATATGGATTTCCGCCAGTTCAATGATGATCCACAGGCGGGATACTCCATCTTCCGCCCGAATGGTCAGTGCCCGGCTTGTGGTCCCATCAAAGCGGCCATGGGTAGGTAGTGCCAGAAGATGAGATAAACTGAACAGGTCACGAGATATCACTTCTTGTGACCTGTTTCTTTTTTCCATTGGCAGAGGGGTTTATGTGTGGGATCATCGGATACCTGGGACCACGTAACGTCGTTCCCGTAATCTTGAGCGGGCTGCGCCGTCTGGAATACCGGGGTTACGACTCGGCTGGCATCGCTCTCGTGCGTGAGGGACGCATCCAGGCCGAGCGCGCCGTCGGTAGATTAGATAACCTGGCTGCACGTATGAACAGCCAGCCCGATTCGGCTCAGCAGGCAAATGGAATCCAGATTGGTGTCGGCCATACGCGCTGGGCAACCCATGGTCCGCCCAGTGAACGTAACGCCCATCCTCACGTCAGCATGGATGGAAATGTGGCCGTCGTGCACAACGGTATTATCGAGAATTTCCTGGAGCTAAAACGTGACTTACAGGCAGAAGGCGTAGTTTTTAACAGTGATACCGATACCGAAGTGATCGTTCACCTGGTCGATCGTTATCTGCACGCTGGCATGACCTTGGAGCAAGCTTCCCATCACGCGGTCAAGCAACTGCGCGGTTCACAGGCGGTTGTAATCATCTGCGCGAGCGAGCCAGATAAACTGGTCGCTGCGCGCATTGGCAATGCGGGGGGCATTTCAATTGGTATTGGCGATGATGAAATGTTCGTCGCTTCGGATATTCCAGGCATCCTGGACTATACCCGCCGCATCATCTTCCTTGATAGCCACGAAGTGGCAGTCGTGCAACTGAACGATTTACGTGTGCGCAAGCTGGATGGGGGTTTGGTATCAAAACAGACTCACACGATCGCCTGGGACCCCGTCGCGGCTGAGAAGGGTGAGTACCGCCACTTCATGCAGAAGGAAATCCACGAACAAGGTCGTGCCATCACCGATACCATCCGTGGACGGGTGGATTTCCATACCGGACAGGTGTCTCTGGAGAATTTGGAGCTAACACCCGATCTCGCCTTGGGGCTATCACGTATCTACACAACCTCATGTGGTACCTCTGCACATTCCGGTCTGGTGGGAAAATTCCTGCTGGAAACCATAGCACGGGTGCCAACAGAAGTGGATTACGGTTCTGAGTTTCGTTATCGTGATCCACTGGTTGGACCTGGAATGGTTGTGTTGGGCATCACCCAGTCGGGTGAGACAGCCGATACCCTGGCCGCTCTGCAGGAAGGTCGCGACAAAGGTGCGCACGTGTGGAGCATCGTGAATGCCATAGGTTCCCAGGCGGAGCGGATATCCGATGGTTTCATCTCGATGCGGGCGGGTCCGGAGATTGGCGTTGCCAGTACTAAAGCTTTCACAACTTCGATTGTTGACCAGTATCTACTGGCCTGCTATCTGGCGCAACACTTACCAAGATACAAAGGCACACAAGTGGCTGAGCACTCGCACCAGTTTGCATCCGAACTGGCCCGACTGCCGAACATGGTCAGCCAGGTTTTGGAGCCAGAACCTCTTTACGATGAGCTGGCTAACCTGTTCCACGACCGCGAGCACTTCCTGTATCTGGGACGCGGCATCAACTATCCTTTGGCACTGGAAGGCGCATTGAAGCTCAAGGAAATCTCATATATCCACGCGGAGGGCTATCCTGCCGGTGCTGTGTGTCGCGGTGCACGATGGGGTCTACGAGAAGATGATCTCCCAGATCGAGCAGGTAAAGGCACGCAACGGTATTGTCATTGCAATTGCCACAGTTGGCGATGAGGCGATTCGTCAAAAAGCCGACTATGTCCTATGGGTGCCCGACGCTCCGGCTCTGCTTACGCCCGTCCTCACCGCCATTCCTTTACAGCGCCTGGCTTACCATCTGGCCATACGCCGTGGCTGCGACGTTGATCAGCCGCGAAACCTGGCCAAAAGCGTTACCGTAGAATAGCTGACCATTCACCTCTGGCGCAGTAGGCGGACCTGCCAGCTGTCCGTGT
>JAJYKL010000152.1 GCA_021788625.1 Chloroflexota bacterium | reverse complement strand
GCGCGTGGTGGGCACGTCGAACGGTTCGCCCACGCCGGCCGCGTGGCTCATCAGGATGTTGCGCTGCAGTTGCTCCTCCTGGTCGGCCGGGATGATGCGGTCCTTGAACGCGCCGAACCCGGTGGTGATGCCGTAAGCGATGGTGCCCTGTTCCAGCAGCCGCCGCACGGCCTGCGCGGCGCACGCCACGCGCGCCCGCGCGCCAGGAGCCAGTTCCACGCGCGGCCTGCCCGGCTGCCCGAAAGCGACGGCCACCACCTGTTCAACGGTCAGGCGCTCGCCGTCCAGTAGGATCGCCTCGTCCTGCGCGCTCATAGGGTCACGACCCTTCCGCGCTTGACCACGCGCTCGATCAGGTTCACCCCGAAGTTGTACGACAGGTGACGGTAGTCCGGCGCGCCGACGATGAGCACGTCGGCGCGCTTACCCACTTCGAGCGAACCGGTGCGGTCGCCCAGCGCCAGCGCGTGCGCGGCGTTGATCGTCACCGCATTCAGCGCCTCCGCGGGCAGCAGGCGCAGGTAACGGCAGGCGATGGCCATGGTCATCGGCAGGGAGGGGCAGGGCGAAGAGCCGGGGTTGTAGTCGGTGCTCAGCGCGAGCGCGGCGCCCGCGTCGATCAGGCCGCGCGCGTTGGCGAAGTGCGTGCCGCCCAGGTTGAAGTTCACCACCGGCAGCACGACGGCGACCGTGTCCGACGCCGCGATGCGCCGGATCGCCTCCGCACCCGTTGCGTCAAGGTGATCGACCGACGTCGCCCCAAGAGCCAGCGCCACGTCCACACCGCCGAGTTCAGTGAACTCGTCCGCGTGCACCTTGGGGCGCATGCCCAGTGCCGCACACGCCTCCAGCACACGCCTCGACTGCTTGGAGTCGAACGCACTCTGCTCGCAGAAGGCGTCGGCGAAGAACGGCACGCCCTCCGGCACGAAGTGCGACGCGCCGAACCATTCGGCGACGGCGGGTGCCATCTCGCCGATCACCAGGTCCACGTAGTCGTCGGGACGGCCGGCGTATTCCGGCGGGACGGCGTGGGCACCCAGGAAGGTGGGAACCAGATCGATCGGGTGGATGTGTTCCAGGACATCCAACACCCGCATGAGCTTCAGTTCCGTCCTCGTGTCCAGGCCGTAACCGGATTTGCACTCCGCCGTCGTCGTGCCGCGCCGGAACATTCTGTCCAGCCTTCGGCGTGCGCCCTCGACGAGCTGCTCCATGGGCGCTTCGCGCGTGGCGCGCACGGTGGTGGCGATTCCTCCCCCGGCCGCCATAATCTCCAGGTACGTGGCTCCCTTGATGCGTAGCTCGAACTCGTCGATGCGGTCGCCGGCGAACACCAGGTGCGTGTGGCAATCCACGAAACCGGGGCAGATCACCTTATCCGTGGCGTCAAGGGTCTGGGCGGCCCGGTAGGCGGCGCGCAACTCATCGCTCTTACCACAGGCCTCGATGGTCTCGCCCGCGATGGCCAGCGCCCCATCCTCAATCAACCCTACGTCTCGCATGGCCTCCCCGCGTTTCGGCCCTACCGGACTCGCGCACGTCACCAACTGCCTCGCGCTGTGAATGAGCAGGTCGACTTGCATGATTTTCAACCTAACCACAGAGGCACAGAGGACACAGAGGAATATAAAGCCCTCTGTGCCTCTGTGGTTGATTACTCAGTCATCATCGGAATCTTTATGCCGTGCTCTTTAGCGAAGCGGATCGCCTCGGGGTAGCCGGCGTCGGCGTGGCGCGCGACGCCGGTGCCCGGGTCGGTGGTGAGGACGCGCTCCAGACGGTGTGCCGCCTCGGGCGTGCCGTCGGCCACGATCACCTGCCCGGCGTGGATGCTGTAGCCGATGCCGACGCCCCCACCGTGGTGGATGCTCACCCACGTCGCGCCGCCCACGGCGTTGACGAGCGCGTTCAGCAGCGGCCAGTCTGCGATGGCGTCGGACCCGTCGCGCATAGCCTCCGTCTCGCGATTCGGGCTGGCGACCGATCCCGCATCCAGGTGGTCGCGGCCGATCACGATGGGCGCCTTCACTTCGCCTCGCGCCACCATCTCGTTGAATCGCAGGCCGGCCCTGGCGCGCTCACCGTAGCCCAGCCAGCAGATGCGCGCGGGTAGACCCTGGAATGCCACCTTCTCCTGCGCCATGCGCAGCCACCTGCTCAGGTGCTCGTTCGCCGGAAACAGCTCCATCACGGCGCGGTCGGTGGCATAGATGTCCTCTGGGTCGCCCGACAGCGCCACCCAGCGGAACGGCCCCTTGCCCTCGCAGAAGAGCGGGCGGATGTAGGCCGGCACGAAGCCGGGGTAGTCGAAGGCGTTCTGCACGCCGTAGTCGAACGCGCGCTGCCGAAGGTTGTTGCCGTAGTCGAAGACCACGCTGCCTTTTGCACGCCAGACCAGCATCGTCTGCACATGACGCGCCATGGAAGCCAGGGCGCGCTGCTGGTAGGCTTCCGGGTCGCGCTCGCGCAGCTCGCGCGCTTGCTCGATCGTCAGTCCGGCGGGGATGTAGCCGTACAAGACGTCGTGTGCGCTGGTCTGGTCGGTGACGACGTCTGGCACCACGCCGTAGTCCAGCAGGTGCGGCAACACCTCAGACGCATTGCCGATCAGTGCAATAGACCTGGGTTGGCCCGCCCTGAGCGCCTCCTGTGCGGAGGTCATCGCCTCCTCGATGTCGGCGCTGATCTGGTCCACCTGCCGCAGGGCCAGCCGGCGCTCCGCCCGCCAGCGGTCCACCTCGACGATCACGCCCACGCCCTCGTTGAGCGTGATGGCCAGCGGCTGAGCGCCGCCCATCTCGCCCAGCCCGGCGGTGACCACCAGTTTACCCTTCAACGTGCCCCAGCCCTGCTGCCGCGCCAACGCGCCGAAGGTCTCGTAGGTGCCCTGCAGGATGCCCTGTGTGCCGATGTAGATCCAACTGCCGGCTGTCATCTGGCCGTACATGATGAGCCCCGCGCGCTCCCAGCGGTCGAAGTTCTCCTGCGTGGCCCACTTGGGCACGATGTTGGAGTTGGCCAGCAGCACGCGCGGAGCGTCGGGATGGGTGGTGAAGACGGCCACCGGCTTGCCCGACTGTACCAGTAGCGTCTCGTCAGGCTCCAGGTTGCGGAGTGACTCGAGGATCGCTTCGAAGGCTTCCCAGTTGCGCGCCGCCCGGCCGCGCCCGCCGTAGACGATCAGATTGTCCGGGTCGAACGCCACGTCAGGATCCAGGTTGTTCTGCAACATCCTGTAGGCGGCCTCGATCAACCAGTTCCTGCACGTGATCTGCGTTCCGCGCGGTGCCCGTATCGTGCGAGCCATTACTGCCTCCAAGTTGCGCACGGATACCTAGATTGTATGACGCCTTCCGGCGGACATTCCTAACGATCCTGACGTTTCTGACGTTTACGGAGAGAGTTGCCGAACATCAGGTTCGACGCGGTGCGCCCTAGCTCGCCGCTTTCCTCACGAGCGCGGCGATCCTTTCCTCTTCGGCGGCGGTCAATTCCTTCAACGCGTAGGCGGTCGGCCACACGGCACCTTCGTCGAGGTTCGCCTTGTCGCTAAAGCCGAGTGTCGCGTACCGGGCCTTGAACTTGTACGCGCCCTGGAAGAAGCAGACGACGTTGCCGTCCCTGGCATACGCGGGCATCCCGTACCAGGTCTTCGGTGAGAGCTCTGGCGCGGTGGCGGTGATGATCGCGTGGAGCCGCTGGGCCATGGCGCGGTCCGGTTCCGGCATCGCGGCAATCGCCGCGAGTACCGCGCTTTCCCCTTCCGCCCTGTTCTTGTCCGCGAGCGCTTCCGCCTTCAGCTCTCGGACGCGCTCCTTCATTGCGGCTTTTTCCTCGTCCGTGAATCCCGCTGACTTCTTGCCGGTCGCTGTGGTGTTCTTGACGGCCTTTTTCATCGCCTTCCTGTCGACATCTTGCGGATTTTTCATTTATTGTCACTCCTTCGCGTACCCAATCGCATGTCACCGTTATACTCAGAAAGATTGATGGAGTTGCTCCTTCATGCTAGCTAACCGTTAAAACATGGGGTCAAGCGCCCCGCTTACAGCACCTGGCGCTTGAAAACCCCGCTCTCTCCACGAAAACGTCATCAACGTCATTAACGTCATCCCGGTGGATGTACGACATGATACGTCACATGTCATCCGTGAAACCATTTGATCCCCAACAACACTGGTTTCATGCCCACGTTCCTAAAGCGACGCTTAAGGTGTTCCTTCGATGGGCTCAGGGTGAAAGCACTGGTCCCTGGTCCTTAGTCGCCGTCTGCGGGCCGCGGTCCGCGTTCCTCCGTTCTCCGCCGTCCGCTGCCAGCACATGCCAGATGGCGGCCGCGGCCAACCGGCTGGTCCGCAGGTCGACGTCGTAGGTCGGGTTGATCTCGCTGAACTCCACGAGGCGCGTACGGGCGTCCGCGCCGGCCAGCTCCGCCAGTTGACACAACTCGTCGCCGCGCAGGCCGGTCGGGTTGGGCGCACTCACGCCGGGTGCGTCAGCCGCGCAGACCACGTCCAGGTCGAAGCCCCAGAACAGACACACGTCCTCGCGTGACAACCCTCGCAAGATTCCCTGTACCATCTCTGCCACGCCTGTTTGGCGCACGTCATGCAGGCTGTGCAGGTGGGTGCCCTTCTCGCGCAGGTAGCGTTCGTACACGGGCGAGTTACTGAAGGGCTGGTAGCCGATCTCGTGGAACAGGTCCGGCTTGAGGAAACCTTCCTCGAGGAGCTGCCGGTATGGCGTGCCGTTGTTGCGCGGCTGGTCCGCGCGCACGTCGAAGTGCGCGTCGATATTGAGTGCCAGCACCTTGCCGGCTGCCTGCGCCAGACCGGAGCAGTCCGGATAGCTGATGTCGTTTCCCCCGCCCAGCACAACCAGACGCTTGCCGTCCTCGACGACCTGCCGCACGATGCGTTGCTGTAACGTGTGCGTCTCCTCCAGTGTGGGTTGGATGGCCGTGTCACCCAGGTCGAATAGGTGTAGCTCATGCGGCAGCCCCATCGTGGCGAGGCGATACAGGCAGCGGCGGATTTCGCGCGGGGCTTCTCGCGTGCCGGTCCGTCCGTCGTTGCGACGTACGCCTTCGTCCTGAGGACAGCCCAGGATCACAACCTGTGCGGTGGCATAATCGGCCGGCTCATGCCGCACCAACTCGCCAAGGCGAACATCGTTGGAATCATGTCGCTTATAGAACAGTGTTACATCAGTTCGGTCGATTGACCGCGGGTCGAATGAGAACATCGATCCTCCATCCATCTGGATAAACCAGGTGCGGAACTTAAAAATAGTGATACCGGCCATCGTTATTGTTGAGATGAGTTGCCCTCAAGCCGGTTGCCAGGAGAATCATTGTCGGTCTAAACCGGTTTCCTCATCACACGTTAAGACCGGCGGTTTATCTACATTTACCACGCCTGCTGCTTTGCTGGTATGAGGGGAAGCAAAACCAGTGTGGTGACGGTAGAATATTGCGCTTCGCATCGCGCATTATTTCCCGTCGGGCGGGCCTGGCACACAAGACGTGCCCAGAGATCGAAAACGAATAACTGACTAACACAGTGATCCGGAGGGTCATAGCAATGTCAACAGACGTTTTCCATGGCTCACCCATAATCGGCCGAGTGAGTACTTCAGGTGAAGTGTATTTCCAAAATCAAAAGGTCGATTGGGTGAATGGTAACGGCGACATATACATGAATGGGATACCGTACGGGTGGATCACTCGTGGTGGTAACGTGCTCGATCGGCGGCTCATCCAGGTCAGCCGCGTGGACTGCTCGGGCATGGTGTATAGAGGTGTGGAGGTCGTGGGCCGTGTGGAGAACGCCACCAGCCGTTACTACGCGGGTGGCGCCGCCCACTGCTGCTCCTTGGTCGCTATACCCGCGAGCTCCGTAAGGGCGCCGCGCCGGTGAATGCACATACCGAGCCGAGCATCGCGTATCTGGTGCCCGTTTGACAACCTCTGCCGTCTGTGCCATAAATCCTCTCATGCCATATGCAACGCAAGACATGAACGACCGCGAGCGATTCATCGCCGTGATGGAGTACCAGCCCGTGGACCGCGTGCCCAACTGGGAGCTGGGTGTTTGGCCGCAGACACGCGATCGCTGGGAGGCTGAAGGCCTGGACTCCACAAACTGGCATTGGGATTGGTTCACTGGAGAGAGTGCGCTGGGTATGGATCCCAAAGAGTTCATCCGCTTCAACTGCGCCTTTATTCCACCTTTCGAGGAAGAAACTCTTCATGAAGACGAACGCTACATCACCTTTCGCGACAGCCTGGGTCGTGTGCGGCGCGCACTGAAGGAGGGCACGGCACGCGGTGGCCGTATGTCGATGGATACTTACATCAGCTTTCCCGCCACGAACCTGGAAGAATGGAAAGCGTTGAAACCACGCCTGCATATGGCTGCAGAGCGTTATGAGCCGTATTGGTGGGCTTTCCGGGTGGAGGGCTGGCGCCAGCGCATCCATCCACTCGTCTTCGCGCCCAACGCCCAAACATTGGGTTTCTACTGGTTCGCACGAGAGATGCTGGGTACCGAGAACCTCTCGTACGCGCTCTACGATCAACCTGAGCTGGTGCACGACATCATGGAGACTCACGCCGACTTCCTCATCGAAGGCGCACGGCCCATCCTGGAGCAAACCACCGTCGAGTATGCAATCATCAATGAAGATCTGTCGGGCAAAGGAGGTCCGCTTATCAGCCCCAGGTGTTATAAGGAGTTCATTTTCCCGCGCCTGCGTCGCGTGGTGGATTTTTATAAATCCCATGGCGTGCGCTACTTTGGCATCGACACAGATGGCAATCCTGAAATTCTGGTGCCATTTTTCATGGATGCCGGTGTGGACATCCTATGGCCGCTCGAACGTGCTTCAGACCAGGACCCGGTGCGCCTGCGCAAAAAGTTCGGCCAGTCGCTCCGCCTGTGGGGTGGGGTGGATAAGCGCGAGTTGGCGAAGGATCGGCGTGCGATTGACGAGCATCTGTATGCTCTGGCACCTCTCGTCGACGAGGGAGGCTATATCCCCATGATCGATCACACCGTACCACCCGATGTGCCGCTCGATAACTTCCTCTATTACATGGAACGCAAACAGAAGCTGCTTTCAGGTCGGCTTTAGTCGTAATTGATTACCGTGTTTTCACGGAAATCGGCACGTTTGTTCTATATGACGGCGCATATTATTTTGCGAAAAACCCTGGAAAACAAGCCGATTTGCCAAAGAGGTAGTCCATTCCGGCAGATGACAAACCAGCTTCTTGTTCGCGATTTTCATATGTGCCGACACTCCGTATATCAGAAAAGCCAGTTTTTCTCGGGGTTCCCGCGACCAGTGACTGTTGCTTACCCCATGCCATACGCACCAGCTATTGACGATTGGTAGTATTCGGCGCTCGTGGGGCCGCTGATGGCATTGTTCTCGTAATCGACGTGGCAGCCGATAAGGAAGCAACCTGTCACTGCCAGGCTCTTGGCGACATCCGACCAGCTTGAGATATCCACCCACTCGCGATCACAGATGGCGCAAGGTGGTGCGGTAAAGGTTTGAGCTGTGTGACCGGTGGGATCGACGAGGTTCAGAGGTCGATTATTG
>JAJYKL010000040.1 GCA_021788625.1 Chloroflexota bacterium | reverse complement strand
GTCAGGTAGGCATTTTCCAGAATAACTTTAACCAGGGCTCGGCCTTTGGCTGCCTGCACCACAGCACGGATATCGTCTCGGACGTAGTTCACATGACCGGACCGCAATTCGCCGATATTCTGGACCATATCCAGCTCTACCGCACCGTTGGTCATCGCGTCCTGAGCCTCGAGCACCTTCACGGCAGTTGTGTGTGACCCATGTGGAAAACCGATTACGGTTCCCACCGCGACATCACTACCTTTTAGTAGGCGGGCGGCCAGGGTAACATGGCAGGGCTTAACACAAACCGAAGCGACGTGATACCGTCTCGCAATCTCACATCCCGCGATTACCTCTTCCTCAGTGAGTTCGGGCTTAAGTAATGAGTGATCGAT
Source organism: Chloroflexota bacterium (assembly GCA_021788625.1). GTDB lineage: Bacteria > Chloroflexota > Anaerolineae > J036 > Brachytrichaceae > CAIXPS01. The sequence continues at coordinate 36,180 of JAJYKL010000040.1, read as the reverse complement.
GGTTTTCGCAAGCTGTTGGAGGGTAATGGTTTTACTGCTTAAAGTTGGACTAGTCGTTATCATCTTGTCTCCTCAATCGCACAATAACCGGCAGCCCGATTACAGGTGCGCAGAATTGTTCGAGGCTCGCAGTCCTCTGCCTGGACAGATACTCGTCTTGTCACATTGTACCGGTGCACGCTGCGGGGTGAACGCAATCACCTCACTTCACTTTCGAAATCTTAGCCTTGCGTCTTCAATAGGGCATGCAATAACCCAGTTTCGTATCCATTCGTCAAAGCGGGGTCGTCAAATAGACGTAGGAAAACCGTTGTTGCATCGCACTCTAAACACCATGTACTAATCTTCAGGTCAGCTAAAATGAAAGTTTGATACTAGTCTTGAACTCGCCTGCCGTATCTAAATGCAAACAATTTGGAAAAATAAACGCCAACGCCTGGGGCTGCTTGCCGCCACCACAGCTGTAGTGGTGATTGCAGCGATTGTAGGTTTAGTCATTTTCGCATCCAGCAGTTCATCGCAGTCTGCCAATCAGGCAGCTCAGCAGAGCATCCTCAACCAGATTCAGGTTGTCATCACACCTGAACAAACCAGCACACCCGATGCACTCCCCACACCGATTAGGTTGGTGGCCGCGCCCGTCACGACGCCAACCTCAGAGGTGACGCCAACTCCGCAGGTCGCAGCAACCCCCTATATGGCACTCAATCCCATGCCCATACAGGTTTGCAGTTCCTGCATCAACGTACTGTTACTCGGTCTGGACCAGCGACCAGGGGAAGATCCCAATACAGCTCGTACGGACACGATGATCGTCCTATCGCTGAACACAGAGACGCATACCGCTGGAATGTTCAGCATTCCACGCGATCTGTTCGTCCCGCTACCCAACACCAACACAATCGACCGCATTAATGCAGCCATGGCCTACGGAGGCCCTGCCTATGCCATGCAGACAGTGACGTATAACACCGGCATACAAATCCAGCATTACGTGCGCATAAACTTTGGTGTGGTGGTAAAACTGGTGGACCTGGTAGGTGGGATCGACGTATACGTGGATCAGGACATTAATGACCCAACTTATCCCAATATGAATTATGGGTACGATCCATTTGTGATCAGTAAAGGCTGGCATCATATGGATGGCGCCACCGCACTCAAATACGCCCGCACTCGCCATCAAACCAGTGACTTCTATCGCCTGCGCAGGCAGCAGGAGATCATCATGGCTATACGCAACCGCGTATTAAGCACCAATGCTGTTCCCACGCTGTTGCAGAACGCCCCCCAAATCCTGAGTGCGTTGAGTGGTTCGATCGTTACCGACATGAACCCCGCTGACATGGTCAGGTTGTTGCTATCAGCCAAAGATATCCAAACGAACCAGATCAGGCAGGTGGTGGTGGACGAATCGGCTGCATCGAACTGGGTTACACCGCAGGGTGGCCAGGTGCTGCTACCAAATCGAGAGCGAATCCGGGAATTAGTCAGCCAACTCTTTAATCTACCGGCTCATCCAGAGAGCATAGCGCTCCAGAATGGCACGTCTACAAAAGACCTGGCTACATCAGCCCGCACTTACCTGAATAACCTGGGCTACAACGTAGTGCAGACGGGTGACGCGCAGGGCACTTTTGATAAGTCGGTCATTTACGATTATCTTGGCAGTTATAACTCGACAACACAACTGGCTTCAGCACTAGGTTTGCCGACTACTGCTATCAGCGCTACGGCCGATGCTCAGAGTCCTGTGGACGTATTGGTCATCCTGGGAAAGGACTACACGCCAAGACAATAGTTGCGCTACCCATTAGTTGACAGAAACCCCAGTGGCGTGCACGCGCACCAAGCGACGGCCAGGTTCATGCCAGATATGATGGGCGCATCAGGCATGGTTGACAGTGAACCCGGCGTATAACTCACCGACTTGACCACTACCCACCGACAAAATGAACTCACCCGGTTCCACCACCCACTGCCCACGATCGTTGACCATCGACAACTGCTCTGGTAGAACAGTAAAGTTAATCGTCCTTTTCTCGCTTGGTTGCAAATGAATTCGCTCAAATCCAGCCAGAAAGCGTTGAGGACGTGGAGTGGTACCTTCGCGATCAGTTACATACAGCTGAACCACTTCATCACCGGGTCGCTGTCCTGTGTTTTGGATGTCCACTCGCGCTGCCAGGTTCTCTCCAGCCTTAATTTTGGCGCTGTCCAGCCTCAGGTCTGAATAGGCAAAAGTTGTGTAACTTAACCCAAATCCGAAGGGGTAAAGTGGTTCATCTGTGAAATATCGGTAAGTGCGATTGGCCATCGAATATTCTTCGAATGGCGGCAATTGATCCACAGATTTGTAGAATGTTACGGGTAAACGACCAGCAGGATTGTAATCACCGAATATAACGTCTGCTATCGCGATACCTCCAGCCTGGCCTGGGTACCACGCCTCCAGGATGGCTGGAACATGCAGCGCTGCCCAGTTGACAGCCAGCGCACTGCCGTTGAGTAACACCAAAACGACAGGCGTGCCCGTGGCGTGTATAGCCTTCAGCAACTCCTCTTGCGCGCCGGGAAGATCCAGGTTTATGCGATCGCCATAGCTGTGCATTCCACCTTGTACACCTTCCTCCTGCCCTTCTTCTCCTTCCATTTGTTGTGAAAGTCCCAGACAAACGACCGCAAGGTCTGCCGCCTTTGCTGCCAGCACTGCCTCACTGAAGCCCTCGCGGGACTTTCCGGCGATTGTGCATCCTTTTGAGTAGGTAACCTGCGCGTCCGGCAATGCTGCCCGCATGCCGTCCAGTGGTGTATAGGACCGGGATGGGGTTCCATTGTAATTTCCCAGCAGGACATTAGGGTCATTTCCGTTTGGACCAATGACAGCCACGCGTTTATACTTTAACTTGTCGGCAGGAAGAAAGCCCTGCTGGTTTTTTAGCAGCACAATCGACTCATGCGCAGCCTGCAGTGCCAATTGTCTGTGCTCTTCGCAGTCGTTCACCTCAATTGATATATGCGCATAACGTACCCGCTCGGGTGGGTCAAACATCCCCAACAGCATGCGGGCTGTGAATAAGCGCTGCAAACTCCTATCCAGTGTAGCTTCGTCAATTAGGCCACTTTGTACGGCATTTGCCAGCGCGCGGTATGTTGCGCCGCACTCCAGGTCACAACCAGCCTTAACAGAGATAGCGCACGCCTCCTCTGGCGTTTTCACTACATGATGATCGAGGTAAATATCGGTGATGGCGCCGCAATCTGAGACGACATAGCCGTCGAATCCCCACTCATCGCGCAGGATTTTTTGTAGCAGCGTTGGGCTGGCATTGCATGGTTCACCGTTGGTACGATTGTAGGCACCCATAATCGATGCAGCTTTGCCTTCCATAACGGTAGCCTTAAATGCCGGCAGATATGTTTCTCGTAAATCTACCTCACTCACGCGGGCATCGAAATGGTGCCGGTCTGCCTCTGGACCGGAGTGCACAGCATAGTGCTTCGGCGTAGCCACCAGCTTCAGATAATACGGATCATCACCTTGCAGACCTGTAACGAATTCCACGCCCAACCGTGCTGTCAGGTATGGGTCCTCGCCATAGGTTTCCTGGCCCCGGCCCCAACGCGGATCACGGAACTGGTTGATATTGGGCGACCAGAAGGTCAATCCGGTGAATATGTCGTGCACTCCATTGCGCAGTGCAGCGTGATGCTTCGCGCGCGCCTCGTCTGAGATGGTTGTAGCAATTCGATGCAGCAATGACTTATTCCATGTCGCTGCCATTCCGATCGCCTGGGGGAACACGGTAGCAATTCCAGCACGGCCCACACCATGCAGGCACTCGTTCCACCAATCGTATTGCGGTATACCCAGCCGTGATATACCAGGAGCAGAGTTCATCATCTGCCCCACTTTTTCATCCAGCGTCATTCGCGAGATAAGGTCTTTTACTCTCGTAGCAACGGGTAGGTCTGGATTTAGGTAGGCAGGTGCAGTGGATGAAGTATCGAGGCCCATAACCTCTCCTCGCTAGATGCGCCTATGGACTGTAGGGTTAATAAAAACTGAACTGTTTTGTAAGCGTTTTGCCTTCCAGATAGCCAACTATGGAGCAACCCACACGAACTTTACACTATCGAAGTTGACGTACCGGGTCATCGAAGGCTCACCAGTCAGATCGGTTAGTTGTACGTAGTCGTCATTGCCTCTGCTGAAGTAATACGATCCGATGTTCACCCACACATTGTTCAAAGGCGCCTGATCAACCACATAAGCTGTCACACCGTCCCGATGATGCACCATGTATGTTGCATGGCTGGTATCAACAGATAGCTGTAATCCGTTGCACGGCCATGCATAGGCTGGGTGGTTCGGGATATAAACCAGTACCTGGTAAGCGCCCTCGCGCGGGATATTTGGTCGCCAGATAGCCGAGTTGGTCGAGTCGCTCACGCCAGCCGCGTTGAGGGTGAGCAGGTGATAGCCTTTTAGCCCCGTGGTACCCTGCAACCAGCCGCTCCGGCAGGTGTCAATGACGGCTGGAGTGGTCTCCATTAACTTGGCTTCCACAAGGATTTCCGCCGGTACAGGTGTCGCGGCGCTATTAGGCCAATAATGTGTCCAAATGTGCCAGAATTCCTGGTTCCCAGCCTGGTCGTTATTGTAACGGTAGAGTGCCATCGAGGCACGGTTTACAGGGATCACACCATCCACCACAGCACCCAGGGGTACGGTGTCGAAGCGCTTGCGCAGTGTGCGCGCTGTGCACTCAAGTTGGTTGCTAAAGCCTTTTGCCTCGTCATAACCTGGAGCGCATCCAGTAGCCCAGTCAAAGGCATATTGTGTGGGATGCGGATCGGTTAAAAGACCCTGCTCTTTCTGAAGAAGAACCAGCAAGAGCCGTGGGTTTATACCGAAGTGGTTAGCCTCTTCGCAGATGATCTGCGAGGCAATCTTGCCGTCCACGACGGAACTCTTAAGAATTCCGGGGCGTTCGTTCAGGAAATTCTGAATGTCGCGGCAGGACATGGAATAGGTATCGTTATATTCGTCGTCTGTGATGATGGATGTTGGGTTAAAAGGCTCTACGAGTGCAGCCGCAGGATATGGCGACAGGAACGATGCTAGCAGAAGCACGAGCATGCCTATACGTGACAGCGAAGGTATGTTCATGTTGATGCCATTTATATCACATCTCTATTTATATGCGCCACGTCTGTAGGCTGGTAAAGAACCCCCACCCCCACACTTAACCCTGCAGCATGCCCAGTATGGTAGGTAGGAGTTGTTTCTTACGCGATACGATGCCCGGCAAATCCCACACGCCATCATAACGCCGAGCGAAAGGCAGCCGTTCCAGGTAGCGATGGTTGCCCACCCCAATCAATAAACTATTGTTCTGGACGATATCGGTCACCATCAAGACGGCAAAGTCACTTTTACGTTGCTCCATCAGGGTGCTCAGTGCCTCGTGCACTTCGGGTAACTGCTCGGTCAAGGCCTGGAAATGGGTTACCTCCACCTGTGATACGGTAAAGCTTACTGTTCCAGATTGGAACGCCTTAAGGTCGGCGCTCACGATGTCGGTAGCTGAACGTCCTGTCAGGTCAGCACCAGCATGCAGAAGCTGTTGTCCATACTCCTGAAGGCCAGTTTCAGCCTGATCGACACCAAATGTCATCCATGATAGCCACGTGCCCGCTGTGCGATCGCGCGAGGTGGTAGTTGGCGAGCGATATAGCAGTGTGTCGGCTACCAGCCCAGATAACAGCATGCCTGCCACCGTGGGTGGAGGAGTCAGACGGGCCGTGCGGATTCGTTCGGCCACCAAAGTGGAGCAACTACCTACCGTGTCGACATGGAATGCTATGGGGATGGTCGTGTTGATGGTTGCCAGCCGGTGATGATCCAGCACTTCGAGCACATCAGCCTCGGCAAGCCCACTAACGGCCTGTGAGGCTTCGTTGTGGTCCACCAGAATAAGTTGCATGCGCGGGGGGTGCAACATATCTGCGCGGGTGCAAGTCCCAACGTACATTCCTTCAGAACTGACAACCCAAAAGTCGTCTCGCTCGGTGTGCAGAATATCGGTCAGGTAGTCACTAACCCGGTCGTATACTTTGAAAAGAGGTACGTCGATATCACAGGCCTCGCCGCATGGAACGCCTATGAGTGTACGAAAAGGCGCATCCTGCATATCCAGATGCCTTGAGAGGTAACGAAATACCGACAGGCCGGTCACCATCCCAATCGGACGTTTATCGGCATCCACCACTGGTACGGCACGCGACGATTCGGCTGAGAGTCGCCAGGCTTCGGACAGGGGGCTGGAAGGAAAAAGCCAATGAACCTGATGTGCGATGGAGCTAAATCGAGGCGAAGCGTCCTCCAGCAGGACTGGCATTTCAGAACGAAATCGGTGCAGCGCAAACGAGGTCTGTGGATTCACCGAACCAGCGCGTGCAGCAACGGCATTTTCACCATCTCGCTCGCGTCGAAGCCAGGCATATCCAATGGCTGAAGCGATCGTGTCAGTATCCGGGTTCTTGTGCCCTAGAACGTAAACTGTATCCATACGTAACAACTTGAGTCACATGACTAACTGTACAAGTACACACAATCAGAAATCTATGATCCGGAGCCTATTTTAACCAACACGTGCAGGCAACCAGCCTGCTACAATCGTCAAAGAGGTATGTATGATCGAAGTACTGTTCCTGGGAGTAGGCGCAGCGTTGCCAGCTTCAGGGCAAACCAATGCTTCATACATTTTGCGGACCAGCGATGCCTGTGTCCTGATCGACTGTGGACCGGCTATCTTGCAACAGCTGGCTTCCGTGAATCTTTCGCCCGGCGCCATCACGCATCTGTTCTTTACACACCGTCACGGTGATCACACATTAGGTTACCCGATGTTAACATTGTGGTGGTCCAATGCTGCACCACTGGATGCGAAACAGCCGACCGTCATCGCCAGCGAAGTGACCTGGCAGACTTTGGAACAGTTGGTCGCAGCGGCGTTCGGGATCGACGATGCGGGCAAGTTGGCTCCGCAACGTATTTCCCTCCCTCAAGCCGATACTCGCATTTCACTCACTCCTGGCATTACATTACGTGCCATTCCGATGGTGCATCATGCTTTTGCACCCGTGCTGGGGGTGCGTTTTGAAATTGATGGACATTCATTCGCCTTCACGGGTGATACCATGCCCACGAACGCAGTTATGGACCTGGCACAGAATGCTGACCTGCTGGTGCATGACTCCACCTACTCTGCCACACTGAACCCGGAAGCGGCGAATGGTAAGGCCGGCCACAGTACAGCCCAGTGGGCGGCACGCCATGCTGCCATGGCAGGTGTAAAACATCTTGCGCTTGTACACCTGGACGTTATGTACCAGGGAAAAGAGAATATATTTCTGGAAGAAGCGAAACGGGAGTATGGCGGCCAGGTTAGCGTGCCCGTTCCAGGCACCCTCTTCTCATTTGAATGATCCATGCCTGTAAACACCAGTGACGAATACACCAAGATATTGTGGCCGACTTTTGAAGAGATGCTGCATCCCGATAAAGTGGATCCAGCCATCCGAGCGCGTGCCAGCCAGGCACGTACTGAGGATCCACTCGACTCAATCAACCTGTACAACATTAACTGGCTCAAGCCAGATCGGGATGCATCTGGACATTGCCAGCTCAACTACCTGGTCATGCCACACTCACTCACAGGTGTGGACGCAGAGATCGTTGTACTCATCGCGAAGGACTTCCCCACTGGCAGCCATAAGGTGGGAGCGGCTTACTCATGCGTGATTGAAAAGTATGTGGATGGATTACTGGACCCGCGGCGGCATACGCTGGTGTTTCCCAGTACGGGTAATTACGGCATTGGCGGCGCCTGGGTAGGCCGGCGAGCGGGTTTTGACACCACAGTGATATTGCCCGCCGGCATGAGCCAGGAGCGCTTTCGATTGATCGAATGTTACGGTGCCCGCATCATCAAGACAACGGGTAGCGAGTCGAATGTTAAAGAAATCTACGACGAATGCAATCACTTGGCTCATGAGCAGCCCGACCGAATTCGTATCATGAACCAGTTCGCCGAGATGGGAAACTATCGCTTCCACTACTATGTCACGGGTAATACAGTGATCGAACTGGAGAAGGAACTGAGCGCCACGTTGGGCACACGCGGTATTGCAGCGTATTGCTCGGCTATGGGTAGCGCCGGTAACATCGGTGCAGGCGATCGAGTGAAACAGATTTTCCCTGACTGCAAGGTGGTAGGTCTGGAACCTGTGCAATGCCCCACCCTATATAACAACGGCTACGGCATGCACGACATCCAGGGCATCGGCGATAAACACGTGACATGGATCCACCATGTCACCAACATGGACGGACTTGCCTGTGTAGACGATCAGGAGGCAGTGAAAATCTGCCAGGTGCTCACTGATCCAACAGGCAGCGACCTGATCAACCGGAACTATGGCGTATCGCATGAGACGGTTAACGCGATCGCCCGCAGCTTCGGTATTAGCGGCGCCTGCAACCTGATAGGTGCGATCAAAACAGCCAAGTTTTACAGACTGGGCAGTCGCGATGTGATTGTTATTCCCGCTACGGATAATATCGAGCGCTATCGCTCCACCATGGCCGAGGCTGATTTACGATATGGGAAGCTGGACACATGCGAGAGTAAGATTCGAATTGAGGGCATACTGCGCAACCAGAAGACAGACTGGTATCTAGACGGCACGCCAAATCATCGCCGGCAATGGCATAACCTGAAGTACTACACGTGGGTTGAGCAGCAGGGCAAGACAGTAAATGAACTGAATGCTCAACTAGACCCGGAATGGTGGCTGGCGCAGCAGGCTCGAATCGAAGAGATCGATGGAAAAATAAGGAATACCAGGTTGTAATTCGACAGGTCATCAAGAGCCTATCCCAGTAGATGTCTGCCTTCTCAGAGAAGTCAGACATCTGGGCGCCTGTCGGGATAGGTTCTAAGCAAAAGACATTCAGAATCAATGGACGCTGAACATTTCGACGCGGCAGTCAATCAGTGGCTGCACCGGCAACCGGACCCCATAAGTGCTAATTACCATATTCTAATCAAGTTATGGAATAGCGAAGTTGAAATGTCCCAGCTCACGGGTGCCAACCTGCCTGGGTGGGTCATCATGAATTGGCAGCATCGTGGTCTGGGCCTCTCAGCTCGTCGGGCATTGCCTGTTAGTAGTCGCGTCCCACATGTTGCTCGTAGATTGGACGTCATTTCCGGAGATCTTCTACACGTACAGGTGCAGGTAGTCTTCGCTCCTGAACCAGATTGGCGAGACGCTTACCCTAAAAATACACTTGCCCCAGATTTGATGCCCGTTCTTGACGCCGGACATGCTTCTGTACTGAGCATTTTTGCGGAACGAGATCACGGCGACTGGCGTGTTTTAAAAGCACAGCAGCCACCTGACGACGGTCCAGTCAGCTTGTTGGACTAACGGTTGATGAGTAAAGCTTCTATTGCCAGGTTATACGTCGGCTTTCGGCCAAATGCTTTAACCTGATGCAGTACTTATAATGCTAGTTACGGCAGCTGCCCGGTACCAAACCTCAGTTGGACACTCAATATGATTGGGCCTGATGCTCGGGTTCTCGTTTGCTTGATCAATAGGTCAAGAGATCTGGAGATCGCGCGGTGGGACCACTGGTATCGCATTCCGGTAATGCATGCTCCACCTGACTATCTGGCGGATATACTGGCGTTCTACCTTGCCTCAGCCTTCGGTGATGAAAAATGGGCTATCCATGAGTACGCCGATGTGCGTGGTCATGAGTTGGTGCGTCGCACAGACCTGTTTCCTGACGAAGTCAACCACCCACATGCGAATGACCTTTATTACAAGATGCAATTGGGTCCGTTGCAGCGCTTAAGCCGGCCCATACCATCGCTCAAGTGGAGACGCGTGGCATTCATCCAAACAACAGGTGACCGTTTAGTGAACGCACTGGAGATAGGTGATTTAGTTGAAACCCACGCAAATGGCCGTTATGTCCAGTTGATGGAGGAAGACGACGAGTGCTGATCACGCATGGGCGGCTCGTCACAATGACCGAGCCCAACGAGGTGATCGAAGACGGAGCCTTATATATCCACGATGGATTGATAGCTGATCTCGGGCGGTCCCAGGAGATCCTTGCCCGGCATCAACCAGACCATGCCGATGGAGCTGGCGACGATGTAATCGACGCCGGTGGGAAGCTGATTCTACCCGCCAATATATGCGCCCACACGCACTTCTATGGCGCATTCGCGCGGGGCATGTCCGTGCCTGGTGATCCACCGAGTACCTTCACCGAGATCCTGGAGCGCCTGTGGTGGAAGCTGGATCGTGCTTTGGACATGGAAGGCATCTGGTATTCCACCCTGGTGTGCCTGATAGACGCCATCCGGCATGGAACCACTACCCTCATCGACCACCACGCCAGCCCCAACGCCATCGATGGCTCACTGGATGTGATTGCATCGGCTGTCGAGCAATCAGGTTTGCGAGCTGCGCTATGTTACGAGGTGAGCGACCGAAATGGTATGGAGGGTGCCAGGGCAGGTATTCGCGAAAACATTCGTTTCGCATTGGCTTGCCAGGAGCGGCATAGCCTTGCGGTAAAGCCTGCTTTCGGCCTCCATGCGCTATTTACAATTAGTGACGAGACATTGGACCGCTGTGTCGCAGACGCGGCCGCCGCGGGCATCCCAGTCCATTTACACGTCGCTGAAGATCAGGTCGATCAGCTCAAGTCGCTGGCGAATTACAAGCTGCGGGTGGTGGAGCGACTGGCTGTTCATGGAGGTCTGGGCGGGAATACATTGTGTGCACACTGTGTCCATGTTAATGAAAACGAGATCGCGGTCCTTGCTGAGGCTGGATCAAAAGTGTCGCACCAGCCACGAAGTAACATGAATAATGCCGTGGGGACTGCGCCTGTCAAGGCCATGCTGGGGGCCGGTCTCTGTGTCGGGTTGGGGAACGATGGTTTCAGTAACAATGCCTTTACCGAGATGAAATTCGCCAACCTGCTTCATCGCCATACCGCACATGATCCACAGGCTATGGAGGCACCTACTGTTTTACACATAGCCTACGCCTGCAATGCTCAAATAGCTCGTCTGTTCTGGTCATCGCCTTGTGGGACACTGCAGGTTGGCGCTCAGGCTGACGTGATTCTGGCGGATTACCGACCATTCACTCCTTTCACTTCTACCAATGCAGCATGGCACATCATGTTTGGAATGGATGGCAGTGAAGTCACTCATACACTCTGCGCAGGGCAGGTAGTGATGAAGAACCGCCAGATCCTAACGCTGGATGAGGTCGAGATTGCTTCACGCGCTGTCGAAGTAGCAGAGCGAACCTGGGAGCGAGTTGTTGAGATGTAGTGGTTGCCAGAGTTAATAGTGTACTTGACTAAGGAAATATGTGCGGTAGACTTTCGCGGGCGCACAGGTAATAGACTGACGTTCTTGCATTTATCAATTGGCGTCAGACCGAATACCACTGTGCGAATCACCAGGGAGCCATGATCAATGAATGACATACTATCCTATCCCCGACCTGAATATCCACGCCCCCAGATGGTGCGTGACGATTGGATGAACCTGAATGGCAGGTGGGGATTCGAGATCGATCAGAGTTTGTCTGGGGAGGCGCGCGGTTTACCATACGATCGTGTTTTAACACGAACCGTTATCGTGCCATTCTGTCCAGAGAGCGTGCTTTCCGGCATCGGTGAAAAAGACTTTATGGCATCAGTGTGGTACCGGCGTGAGGTCGAACTCCCGCCAGCCTGGCTGCTGGAACATAAGCGCATCATTCTTCATATTGGTGCCTGCGATTACGCGACGACCGTTTGGGTGAACGGTCAGGAAGCTGGCCGGCATCTGGGTGGCTATGTATCCTTTTCATTTGATATCACCAAACTACTTAAGCCGGACAAGAACACCATAGTCATTCATGCGGTGGATGATTTGCGCGGACGTCTGCAGCCGCGCGGCAAGCAATCAGATCGCTATGAATCTTATAGCTGCTTATATACCCGTACCACTGGTATCTGGCAGACGGTCTGGTTGGAAGCGGTGCCCGACACCTATCTACGCGCGCTGAAATACTTTACGGACATTGACCAGAGCACGGTCACTATACAGGCGAGGGTCGAAGGTGAAACAAACGGGTGTGCTTTACAGGCCATTGTGATGGCAGCAGGCATTGAGGTCGGCAAGGCGAACGTCGCAGCCAGCAACCTGGTGACTTTTACCATCAACCTGTCGGAACGGCACCTTTGGGAACCTGGTGCACCCTTCCTGTACGACACTCAATTCATACTGATGAAGAACGGCCATGCCATTGATACAGTGAGCAGTTACTTCGGCTTGCGCAGCATTACCATCGATGGAAAGCGCGTCCTCATCAACAACAAGCCGGTTTTTCAACGCCTGGTGCTGGACCAGGGTTTTTATCCCGATGGAATATATACAGCTTCCAGTGATGATGATTTACGAGCTGACATCGAGCTGTCAATGGCCATGGGCTTCAATGGCGCACGCCTGCATCAGAAAGTCTTTGAGCCGCGTTTCCATTACTGGGCAGACCGTCTGGGTTATCTGACCTGGGGTGAACAGGCGAGTTGGGGACTGGATACGGCCAATCCTTATGCTCTGGAGCGCTTCCTGACAGAGTGGCTGGAGGTGCTGTCGCGTGATTTCAATCACCCGTCGATCGTAGGCTGGTGTCCATTTAACGAAACAGACACCAGGCAAAACAATGAACTTTTACGCATGATCTACCGCGTTACGAAAGCGGTCGATCCCACGCGCCCTGTTATCGATACCAGCGGCTATGTGCACGTGGAGACCGATATCTACGATTGTCACAACTACGAGCAGGATCCCAACAAATTCACGCAATACTTTGCATCGTCAAGGATCGGTGGCCCCGTGTATCGGAACTTCCCTAAGGAGGACGCCAGCTATCAGGGACAGCCCTATTTCGTCAGTGAATATGGCGGGATTTGGTGGAACCCCGGCCAGATGGGTGACAAAGCCTGGGGTTACGGTGATCGACCTAAGACAGAAGAGCAGTTCCTCGAGCGATACCGCAGATTAACTGAGACGCTCCTGTCCAACCCCAATATGTTCGCATTTTGCTACACACAGCTCACTGATGTGGAACAGGAGGTAAATGGTCTCTACACCTATACCCGCAAGCCCAAATTCGACCCGGCTGTCATCCGGGCGATCAATATCCAACCAGCAGCGATCGAGGTTAGGCCATCGTCTGAGCAACCTGTAGCATGAGGATACAGTACCCCAAACGACTGCCCAATGGAATAACAAAGTTTAGCTTGCTATGTACTACCTTTTCGCAGGTCACCTCAGCAGGAATGTTATAGCAACAGTCAGGAGCATACGAAGTCATGTGTACACGCCTGGTGAGTTTGGATACCTGAAATTAGGTATGATGTATGCCTGTGGCGGGGGATGCGTTGGAAGCGCGTCGGGCGTAATCTTGTCCCGGGCACAGACGAACACGATCTAGCACAAAGTAAAACATCGCACTCAGACGTTGCAAGAGTGTTACGGTTACACACTAACACATCATTGTCCCTTCAATATCACACACGACACACCACCGAACCATGACTCGAACACCGTCATGCATTGAAAACTGACATAGCGCACTGCTCTCACATCACATACGTGCCTGGTTGCTGCGGACGCACGCAGTAACCCCAAAATTCGCCGTTCGGGATCATTCCGCCAGAATTCCCGAACGGCGTTCGTTTTCACCATGACCAGCACAAGCAGCTTGTCTGGTACACTCACCGGCGAAGTATCTACCCGTGCATATAATCGAGGCAGTTTCATCAAACCACCTTACGGAGCATTGTGAGCGCCTGACATGATCCAAGAACTCACCCCAGAGCAACTACGGCGAAATTATGACCCGAACGCACTCGGATGTGAAACGACCGCATCCATGCCGCCATTGCAGGGCATCATTGGCCAGGCACGCGCCGTTTCTGCGTTGCGTTTCGGCCTGGACATGCCACAGCCTGGCTTTCATATCTATGTGGCCGGGCCGGCCGGTATCGGTAAGATGACAGCCGTCGAGTCGTTCCTCGAACAGGTAGCTCACCAGAAAGAGACGCCTCCCGATTGGTGTTACGTTAACAATTTCGAGGACGCCTACCAACCCAAGGTCTGCAAGTTACCTGCTGGTCATGGCCGCCAGTTCCAGCAGCACATGAGAGACCTGATTAACCGGTTGCGTTATCAATTGCCACAATCCTTCGAGAGTGAAGCGTACAGTACTAAACGCGACGAGATTGTGAAGGCTCTGGATAAACAACGCGAGGTGGTGGTCGAACGTGTCAACGATCAAGCTTCGCAGGCAGGTTTCCTGCTGCAGGTTACTCCCACGGGTGTGATGTTGACACCCATGTTAAGTGGGCGCGGGCTAACGGATGCCGAGTTTCAGGCTTTACCTGCCCCTGCCCGAGATGATTTCCGTGCACGTCGCGAGCAACTGCAGGATGCCATGAAGGAAGACTTTAAACAGTTGCGCAACCTGGAGCGCGCCGCACAGGAAGAGCTGCGTCACCTGGACCAACAAGTAGCCCTTTATGTTGTCGGTGAGTTGGTAGACGATCTGTTGCACATATATCACGACAACTCCGACGTGACCACTTACCTTAAGGCGGCGCAACAGGACATTCTTCAGAACATCGACACGTTCAAGAGTGGAGGTTCCACCAGTTCCGAGAACAACCCAGTCTCCACCCCCTGGATGCGCGAACTGCCTTTCCGCAAGTATCAGGTGAATGTGCTGGTGGATAACAGCAAGACTCAAGGTGCGCCGGTAGTGGTTTCGCTGAACCCCAGCTATAGCAATCTCTTTGGCCGTGTAGAGAAAGAAACTCAACTTGGCGCCATGTATACCGACTTCACCATGATCAAAGCAGGGGTGCTCCACCGTGCTAATGGGGGTTACATTGTGCTGCCAGTCGAGGATTTACTGCAGCAATATGCTAGTTGGGCCAGCCTCAAACGTGCATTACGTAGCCATGAGCTGACCATCGAGGAAATGGGTGAACAGCTTGGATTTCTGAGCACTAAAACAGTACAACCACAGGCAATTCCGCTGGATATAAAGGTGGTACTGGTTGGATCCGGGCAGATGTACTACACGCTACACCAGTTTGATTCCGAGTTCGCGGAGCTCTTTAAGGTAAAAGCCGACTTCGACACAGAAATACCCAGCACCGAAGAGAACGTGCGTGCCTACCTCTCCTTTATCTGTACCGTCTGCAAACGTGAGGGATTAAGGCAGATGGACAAAACCGGCGCTGCTCAGTTATTGGAGCAGGCATCACGCTTGGCTGGAAGCCAGGACAAGTTATCTACACACTTTGGCAAGTTGGCAAATCTCATTCGGGAATCAAACTACTGGGCCCACCTGGATCAGGCGGAAACGGTTTCTGCTGTTCATGTGCGTAAGGCGCTTGACCAACAGATATATCGCGCCAGTCTGATGCAGGATCACGCCCGCGAAATGATGCTGAAGGGCACACTGCTGATTGATACGCATGGTGAAGCCGTTGGCCAGGTGAACGGGCTGGCCGTGATCGGTTTGGGTGATTATGAATTCGGTCGGCCTACGCGTATCACCGCCACGGTGGAACCTGGTGCAGGTGGGATCGTTGACATCGAGCGCCAGGTTGCACTGGGCGGACCCATCCATAGTAAGGGTGTTTACATACTTAGCGGTTATCTGGTCAAGAAATACGCGCATGAGCGACCAATCACGCTAGCAGCGCAACTGGTATTCGAGCAGAGCTACAGTGGCATCGATGGCGATAGCGCTTCCAGTGCGGAGTTGTATTCGTTGCTCTCCAGCCTGGCAGGCCTGCCAATCCATCAAGGCATCGCGGTTACCGGGTCGGTGAACCAGATGGGCACGGTGCAGGCGATCGGGGGTGTAAACGAGAAGATCGAGGGATTCTTCGATCTCTGTATGGCTCGCGGGTTGTCCGGAGAACAAGGTGTGGTGATTCCCAATTCCAACCAGTCGCAGTTGATGCTGCGCGAAGATGTGGTGGATGCTGTGCGTCAGGGGAAATTCCACATTTGGGCGGTCAATTCCATCGACGAAGGAATCGAAATCCTGACCGGTGTGCCATCTGGTGAACGAACTGGCAGCGGACGTTTCCCCGAAGGCACTGTCAACGGGCGCGTCCAGCAGCGCCTGCACGACCTGGCAGGGCCAGATCGATGACGCCACAATCCATCTGCGTATTCAGCTCTTCCAGTGCTGCCGTTGCACCTGCTTTTTTCGAGGCCGCACGTGAACTGGGCACGCAGATAGCACAACACGGTCACACGCTGGTTTACGGTGGGGCTCGCGTCGGGCTGATGGGTGAACTGGCACGCGCCGTGCAAGCGCAACATGGCAAAGTAATCGGAGTCATACCCGAACACTTTCGCATACGTGGCCTGGCTTACGACATGGCTGACGAATTGATCGTCACTTCCGATTTACGCGAACGAAAGGCCGTGATGGAAACTCGCTCCGATGCCTTTGTCGCGCTTCCAGGCGGCTTTGGTACCCTGGAGGAGGTATCGGAGGTGATTACCTTGAAGCAGTTGCAATACCATGCGAAGCCAGTGGTCTTCGTCAACACGCTGCATTTTTATGATGAGTTGCTGGCGTTATACGACCATTTTTTCAGCCTGCACTTCGCCAAAGAACAGCACCACCAGCTTTTTAAGGCTGTGCCCGATGCGGAAGCTGCCTTGGAATACATCGATCAGTATTACCCACCAATCCCGGAGAGTAAGTGGTATTAGCGCTTCTCATCAGCGGTGCTGCATTGGTTGCCCTATTGGGGTTGATAGTGTACTGGCAGGTAGCAGTAGCGGAAGGCGCATACCTGGGACAGCGCATTGTTACGCTGCTTTATGACTGGTACGCTCCACGCTATGACCGGGTAAAGAGCTTCCAGCCCGAGTTCGACGCCATGATGCTGGCCACCCCAATCGTGCGCCATTTGCTTCTGCACCAGGGTGTTGGGGAGGCGAATGTACTGGACATCGCGACGGGCACTGGCCGCTTACCACAAGCGCTCTTCGCATCACGCAGCTTTAGGGGGCATGTCACAGCTCTGGACCTCTCTGCACGCATGCTGGCCCAGGCACAATCCAAACTGGCTGCGTATAACGATCACATAACCTGGCTGCGTCATGATGCACAGGTGTTGCCTTTCCCTGCAAATCAGTTCGACGTGGTCTGCTGTCTGGAATCTTTGGAGTTCTTCCCTCGGCCATTGGATGCCCTCTGCGAAATGGCGCGCGTGCTGCAACCGGGGGGTTTGCTGGTACTCAGTAACCGCATCGGGCCTGATGCGTGGAAGCTGCCCGGGCGAACACTCAGTACTCCCGCCCTGGCAATGGAACTCACGAAATTGGGCTTACACGACGTCCAGATCGAAGCGTGGTTGGTGGATTATGACTTGCTGCGGGCCGAAAAATAACTGATCAAAGCGGTTTCCAGTTAACAACACAGTCCCTGGCCGTCATGGTGAGCGTACATAGTGAGCCGGTCGAACTGTGGGCCGCATCCTTCGACAAGCTCAGGATTAATGCCTGATACCTTGCGTTCAAACGCAAGCCGCATGCTGGAGCAACAGGTCTGGGTAAATGATCCATTACATATATAAGCCGCTTGAAGTCCAGGCGATCTGGTGAAGGATTGCGCTCTGCGGGCGCTGCGATGGGGGCACATGGCAAGCTGCCGGTGACCATGTTCGGAAGCGGGACCAACCTGCAACCTGTGATTAAAGGCGCGCATAAAACAAATCAAATGTGCTATTCGGCGGTGGTTCACCCCTTGACCAATGCATACACCAGATGAGCGCTCGTCACCTTCGTGTTACGAGGCAGGCGCTGAGCACGGTTACGGCTATGTGTGGGCAGCAGAGCTTATGAGGATAACAAACACCCTGAAGGTTGCGTAAACCTTCAGGGTGTAATGAGACAGTGCAGGAGCAGATGAAAACCTAAATGCTTGTCAGCGGTTGCAGGCGTGCTTCATCTTCGATATGCTCTTTGGCCACCCAACATTTCGCCAGATGCCCGGGTTTCAGCTCTTCAAGTATCGGTTCGGTCACTTTACATTTCTCGATAGCCCAGGGGCAGCGTGGGTGGAAGTTACAGCCCTTAGGAGGATTGATTGGACTGGGTACGTCGCCAGGCAGGATGATGCGCTCGCGGTGGACAGTTGGGTCGGGAATGGGGATTGCCGAAAGCAAAGCCTTGGTATATGGATGCATGGGTTCGCGGAACAGTGTCTCGCGATCGGTCAATTCGACCATTTTACCCAGGTACATCACGCCAACGCGATCACTGATGTGCTCCACCACGCCCAGATTATGGGCGATGAAAAGGTAGGTAAGACCAAACTCTCGTTGCAGGTCCTTTAACAGGTTGAGTACTTGAGACTGGATGGAAACGTCGAGTGCAGAAACAGGCTCATCGCATACAATAAACTTGGGACGCAGAGCCAGGGCACGCGCAATGCCAATGCGTTGGCGTTGGCCACCCGAGAATTCGTGCGGATAGCGACGGGCGTGATAGTCTTCCAGTCCGACACGCTTGAGCATCTCAATCACTTGTTGGTTGCGTTTCCGCGAATCGTGCATGCCGTGCACCAGTAAGCCTTCGGCCACACTTTCACCGATCGGCATACGCGGATCCAGCGACGAGTAGGGATCCTGGAAGATGATCTGCATATCTCGGCGGATGGCTTTCAGCTCAGCACCTTCCAGTGTGAATACGTTTTTACCATCAAAGATCACTTCACCACTCGTGGCTGGTGTAAGACGAAGCAACGTGCGCCCAACAGTCGTCTTGCCACATCCGCTTTCGCCTACCAGGCCGAGTGTCTCGCCTCGCTTCACTGTGAACGACACCCCGTCTACTGCCTTCACCTGGGCTACGGTCCGTTGCAGGATGCCACCCTTGATCGGGAAGTACTTAACCAGGTTCATCACCTGCAACAAGTCATCGGATCTCGGTTGCTGGAATCCGTCGTGGGGTGTCTTGGCCGAAATCGCGGTATTAGTCACACTCATTTTTCTTGTCCTCTGGGGAATGCATCTTGCTCAGTCAGTTCCTGCATCAGCAGCATAGGCACGCGAATAGAAAACCACGTACGTTTAGTTTTCATAGAGCCAGGTTCGCACCCAATGGTTAGGTTCTATCTCGCGCAGGATGGGTGCCTCGGAGCGGCAGCGCTCGCGGACCGATCCCTGGCATGCCTGGCAACGCGGCTCGAACCGGCAGGCAGGTGGTGGGTTTAACAGGTTGGGCACCGAGCCAGGGATGACGTCCAGCCGCTCGCGTACCTTTCCCAGCACCGGGATGGATCCGAGTAAGCCCTGCGTATAAGGATGAAGTGGTCGGGCAAACAGGGTCTTGACATCGGCCGCCTCAACGATCTGACCAGCATACATTACGATGACCCGCTCAGCCATCTCTGCAATCACACCCATGTCATGCGTGATGAGCATAATGGATGTACCGGTCTTGTCGCGCAAATCACGCATCAGGTCCAATATTTGAGCTTGGATGGTCACATCCAAAGCAGTGGTCGGTTCATCGGCGATCAGGAGCTCCGGGGCACAGGCAAGTGCCATGGCGATCATAACGCGCTGTGCCTGGCCACCGGAAATCTCGTGAGGGTAAGAACTGACGCGTTTCTGTGGCTCGGCGATACCTACCATGCGCAACAACTCGATCGAGCGCTTCCAACCTGCTTCCCGTCCCAGGCTCTGGTGGATATTGAGCACCTCTGCAATCTGATCCCCGATCTTAAAAACGGGGTTTAGACAGGTGGTGGGCTGTTGAAAGATCATCGAGATGCGATTACCGCGAATCTTGGTCATGTCCCGTTCTGGCAGATCGGTCAGATTGGTGCCATCGAAAAGAATCCGGCCTTCGATGATCTTGCCCGGTGCGCTGATTAGTCGCATCACCGATAGCGATGTGACGCTCTTACCACACCCGGATTCACCAACGATACCGAGTGTCTCTCCTCGCCTGACCGTAAAATCGACACCGTCGACCGCCTTGACTACGCCGTCCTCGGTGTAAAAATACGTTTTCAGGCCCTGCACATCAAGCAGCACATCGCTTTTACCATTAGCGCTTTGTCTGACTGATGGTGCACTCGTCCTCACATTTGCACTCATTGATATCTCCTCGATACGGGATCGGCCGCTCAACCTCTTCCATACATGAAGTGGTAATTTGTCAAGCTACCTATTATCACAAAAGTTTTCATCTCGCAAACCGGTCCACATGGGTCTTGTTGAAGCACACGTCAGGGCTTCCATCTGGCGTGGATGCAACCTTACATCTTCAGGCGTGGGTCCAGGGCGTCGCGCAGTCCGTCACCGATAAAGTTGATGGATAGCACCGTGACGAATATGCAAAAGCCAGGCGAGAGTGCCTGAACGAACAGGTATTGTAGCGGTGCATTCCGCGCATCGTTAAGCATGTTGCCCCAGGTCGGAATTGGGGGCATGATACCAAAACCCAGGAAGGACAGCGCTGACTCCGCAATCACTACTCCGCCAAAGCCTAACGTGGCTGACACGATAATTGGAGCAAGCGAGTTTGGCACAATGTGCCTGAATATGATGCGAGCCTGACTTGCACCCAGTGAGCGGCTTGCATCGATAAACTCACGTGAGCGTAGACTTAACGACTGACCTTGCACCAGCCGTGCGTCGGACATCCAGCCAAATGCTGTCAGCACGACTATGATAATGACAACACCAAGCAGGTCACCCAATAAATTCTGAAGTGCGACAAATTGGCGCAGACTACTGGAAAGAATTAGGAGCAGCGGTAGATCCGGCAAGGTAAGCATGATGTCGGTAAAGCGCATCAGGATGGTGTCGACCACTCCACCAAAGAACCCAGCTACAGAGCCAATCGTAACCCCTACAGTGGTGACCAGTATCGTCACCGTGAGTGCAACACCTAATGAAACACGCCCGGCATACAGTAAGCGTGATAAGACATCTCTGCCCAGTCCATCAGTACCGAGATAATGCATGGGCCGTCCAGGTTGCCCAGGCGTCATAAGAGGTTGATAAATTTTGGACAGGTCGATCTCTTCATAGCTATATGGAGCAATCCATTCAGCAGATAGGCTTGCCAACACTATGACAATGAGTACCACTAGGCCTATCATGGCCAGTCGATGTCTACGAAGCCGCCGCCACGCCAGTGACCACTGTCCGCCAGACGGTCTCTCTTGCGCAAGCGTTAACACCTCTTGTGGCTGGGCAGTTGAAGTCGTTGTAGTCATCTGTACTCCCTACACTCAACTATATGAAATTCGTGGATCGACGATCGCATAAACAACGTCAGCAAAAAGATTGGAAAACACCACCAGAAATGCCGTGATGACCAGAATTCCCTGCACCACCGGCCAATCTGAATTATCGATGGCTTCTATCAACATACGGCCCATCCCTGGCCAGGAAAATATACTTTCTGTAATCAACGCTCCACCAAACAAGCTAGGTATCGTTAATGCGAAGATCGTCACAAGAGGAATCAGACCATTACGAAGACCGTGCTTTAAAATCACAACCCTCTCGACTAACCCTTTTGCCCGGGCTGTCCTCATATAGTCCTGACGCATCACTTCCAACATTGACGAGCGGGTAAACCGTATCCAGCCAGCCAGGTTGAAGAAGGTCAAAACCAAACCAGGAAGTGCTACATGATGCAGACCATCCAAAAAGATCTTTACTTCCTTGCCTGCCAGTTGTGGGTATGCATGACCAAAGGTCAGAACACGCGAGATAACTTGAATAATATCTCCAGGTGAGCCTGCCACCTGTACTCCACCGGTTGGGAACAATTTTAGGCCTACTGAGAAGATGGAGATTGCCATAAGGCCAGTCCAGAACGTCGGCATGGATTGACCGAAAAAAGCCACGGCTGTCACGACATAATCGGTCTTTGAATATTGGTGGATTGCTGAATATATGCCAATCGGCACCGCAATGGCAATTGCCAGGAATGTCGACAGACCCATGAGCAATAATGTATAACCGATACGTCCCTGTATTAGTGACAAGACCTTGGAACCGGTCTTCATCGTCCAGGATGTACCGAAATCACCATGGGCCACTTTCCACAACCAGCGTAAATAACGTCCTGGATCCAGGCGGCAAGCCTGCTGAACACCGTTCGTCACGGGACAGTATTGCCCTGGTAATAACGGTTTATCCAGATCCAGCAGCGAGTTTAACCGGTCAATCATGGACTGGGTGATATGCGGATTGGAGTTTCGAAGCAGATCAAAAGGTCCACCTGGTACCAGGTTCAGTATCAGGTAGAGCAACATTGATATGAATAGTAGTAGAACGAGGGACTGGATAATTCGCCGGGTGATAAATTTACTCATACGATCTTTTATCCAATTATAAATGAAAGGCGAGGGCGTTTGTGGAAAACGCCCTCGCCCATGTCATTGCCTTATACAGCCCCGTATTACCTACCGGCGTAAAGGTATGATGCTATTACAACCATTGCCTACTTCGTCAGCTTCCACTCCCAGGAGTTCCACGAGAACACAGCCGCAGCAGTCAGACCGGGCTTGAAGTTCTCCAGACCTGAGCGGTAAACATAAGGCTCCGTCGCAGCATATAACGGAATTACCGGCACATCATTAGCGAAGTCCTGGAAGAACTTTTCGATGAATGGCTTGCGCTTAGTCCGCGACAGCGCATTTATGGTCAGTTCAGACTGCTTCAGCGCATCCGTGGCGTCCTTATTGCACCAGCCAGGATAGTTTTGACCTGAGTAATTATTGGCCTTGCTCGGAACGTTTGAGCAGGCATACAGGCCATAAAACGCAGGATCATCACCACCCTGCCAGGTGTATATGCCGGCATCAAACGTGCCGCACGAAAGTGGGCCACCCGCATCGCAGGAAGCAAAGAAATTGCGCGCCTCCAGGAACTGAAGGTTCGCATCGAATCCTGCTTGTTTCCACTGTTGCTGCAGAACCTGAGCCAACTGGATGCGGTCAGAGCGGGTGGTGGTCATGAGCGTGAAGCTCAATTTCTCGGTCTTGCCACTGGCATCCTTCTTAGTGCAAGGGAAGCCGCTGCAGTCCCAACCATCAGCCGTCAAGGTCGCCTTAGCCTTAGCCACATCGAAGGGGTACTTGGTGTAGTTGTCAGTGTAAGCCCAGGAGTTATTCGCGGTGGTCGGACCGGGCAGGTTCACCACTTCATTCTTGCCATTGTATAGGGCATTAATGATGGACTGCCGATCTGTCGCATAGAAAAGCGCCTGTCGTACTTTCACATCGTTGAGAGGAGCCTTGTTGACATTGATATCGATATGCTCCCAGGAGTAGCCCGTGTTCCAAAGAACCTTATACAGGCCACCCTTTACGATGTTTTCAATATCGGGCGCATTCGCTGTGCTCAAGCCACCGACGTTGCCAGGCACAATGTCGACTTCGCCATTTTGTAGGGCAGCCAGCACGGGGCCAGCTCCACCGGAGATGAAGCGGAAGATGATGTGCTTGATCGTCGGCGTACCCAGTGGGAACGGCTTATCGCTAAGATCTTCGTCAACTTCCTGGCCTTCCTTCCACGCAGTCACTACGTAGGGACCATCACCAACGGGCTTCTTCGCATAGTCGCTGGAAGCCTGATCCTTCGCAGCGATTTTGCCAAGGATATGCTCAGGCAACCAACCCGGGAACAAGTCAGCCCAGTAAACAGGATCCACCACCGGGCCAGATTGTGTCGCATACCCCGATTGCTGATAGTCACTCTGGTGCTGCTCGAAGGGTACGTTGCCCTTTAGCGTACCGGCAGCCGCCTCTTTGGCCTGCTTTTCGCTCATGGCCTTAATCACAACGGTATTGTCGTTGACGGCAACGATGTCGAAAATTTTCTCGATCACCGATATGTCTTGATCAGTCTGGAAATTAGGATCCATTCTTAATTTCCAGTCATAAATTACATCCGAAGCCTTGACAGGCTGGCCATCCGTCCACCGCCAACCCGATCGGATCGTATAGGTGATCTCAAGGTGCTGATCCACACCCGTACCTACCAGTGCAGCACCACCATTATCAAGTGTTGGGACGGACTCACATCCCAGTGGAATCCACTTGGGTGGTTGGCTGTTATCCTGGCCCATGCAACCAACCATGACGGGGCCCAAAATATAGAACTCTGATGATTCACTGCCGATCGCCGGGTGCAGGGTGCTGGGTTCCTGCTGCTGACCAATCACAATAGTATCGACTGCTTTGGGTGCGGCAGTAGCAGTTGGTCCTGTTGTTGGTTCAGGGGTTGAAGTTACTGCGACTTCCTTCGTGACTTCTGTCGTTACCTGAACGGTCGACTGGACTACCGAGGTCTGGTTGACGACGACGGTCTCCTTGATAACTTGAGGCGTTGCCTGCCCGCACGCCGCCAGTATCATACTTCCAGCGACTAACACGCCGGTCGCCCGCCAGATTTTCGATCCTAACAT
Source organism: Chloroflexota bacterium (assembly GCA_021788625.1). Lineage (GTDB taxonomy): Bacteria > Chloroflexota > Anaerolineae > J036 > Brachytrichaceae > CAIXPS01. The sequence goes on along the minus strand of JAJYKL010000040.1, from coordinate 11,542 downwards.
GGCTTCGTCCTCCTATATGAAAAACAAGATCCAGAGCATTTGTATGTGCTTTTTTGATACGCTGTGCTACAAACCGGAACTTGGTAATACTTTCCTGGCCGTGCACCTCCTTCGGCAAACCTGCTCAATTCGTTACACCGGGCAATTTGACGATAGACTACAAACCTTCCTGAAGAGCTTGTAATGAAATCCACCGTCATGGGCTGTCCTGTATAGCCCGGGCGCCGATTGCATGATTATCGGTAGCGCATTGAATATTGTCAAGCCAGTACAGTCTTTATGGATTACTGGTCCAGCCATCGCCATCGGGCAGACAGGAACCCGATATTCTACCTGGCTCCCGACAGACCCGTGATAATGGTTGAAGCTCCACTAGGGATGGAGTCTCATGCTTGACTGCTGGCGAGCAAAGGCGCAGCCGGCATGCACACGGCCAGGCGCGCCAGGCAGCCGATGTTGTGGTTGGATAGAAATTGAACCGGTTTTACAAATGTGACTTTTCGCATTCTTGCTTAAGCTCAGCCCTACATGCGCTTTCGACTGACTAATGCTCCGCTCATCAGGCAGCCCCAAACGATAAATCAAACCCGCCAGATAACCATATCGTGTGCACCGATGAAGTTCTTAGCCTTCGATGATTAATAGCCTTTTAATTGTGCAGACTCGACCAGGTCATGAGGTCACCCTCAATAATCCGAACCACCACAGGCTTGCTATTAGCACAACCCATAGCACGTAACCAGCGGCGATGGCGCCCAGCAAGCTCCAGCCCAGGCGCAAACCGAGATAAACAACACCAAGCCACAGGAAAGCTGGAACAAGACCAACAACCAACGTACGCACATAGCCGGCTGTTACAACGGGGTTATCCGTACCCGCACTTACCAGTACCCACAGCGCCAGTGGCATGTTGATGGGCATCGTGGCGAAGATGGTGGCTAGTGTCTTGGAGCGGTCACGCAATAGCGCTACCACCAGAATAATGAGAACCGACGTGATAACAGGGAGTGTCTTTTGAAGATTCATGCCGGTGATGATAGCGGTGAATTCGCTGGCAGACCAACCGGCGCAAGCTGCCATCGTCGATAATCTATATGAACTTTTGCTCTATCAATCCTGATCTCAACGCACTCCTTACGCTCTGCTCGCACGCAACGCCAGTCCACTCGCTACGCTGGTGAAGCGGTCCGACTCGACCACCTTCTGGCGACCGAACATGACTCCCAGCATTTCCACGAAATATGGAATGGATGATGAACCGCCTGTGCGGATCACATAGTCCACCTGGTCGGCACGTATGCCAGCACCGGTCAGGGTGCGCTCGATCATTTCGCGGATAACTCGTGCATCCTGGGTTAGGTAGCTCTCCAATTGCGGTCGGGTAAGGGGTTGCCAGATGGACAGGGCATCTGCGTCAAAGTCGATTACTGCAAAACGCTCGTTCGATAACCGTACCTTGCATTGCTCGACACGCTCATAAACATCAAATGCATAGCCTTTGAAAATAAAATCTTCCAATGCCAGGATGCGAATCGGATTGGAGCAGTCGGATTGAACCTGGCGCAGGAACGTCAGGGTGGGCGCATTCCACAGCGCAACCACATCCTGCCAATCGCCCAGGACGTCCAGTAAGTGACCGGGCATATCCAGTCTTTGAGAGCCCCAGCGTACATCCCCACCCAGCCACGGCAACATGGCACGGCGGAAGATTGCCTGGTCGAAGTGGTCACCGGCAATGCCAATTCCACCTGTCGCCAGCACATACTGCTCTGCAGCACCTTCCTGACGTACTAGCGCCACATCGAGGGTGCCACCTCCGAAGTCAAAGACCATGGCGTAGCTGCCAGGTCGCATTTCATGTCGCTCACCATAGGCCAGCCCGGCAGCGATTGGTTCCAGCTCGAAAGAGATCTCGGTGAACCCGGCCAGCTCTGCTGCTTTACGCAGTCGCTCCTGAGCGCGTTCGTTATCGGATTTACTGTTCGCTCCTGCGAAGTTCACCGGTCGCCCGAGAGTGACAACCTGCATATCGTGCCCAGTCAGATCATTCACTCGCCTGCGGGCACGCGACAGAAATTCAGCAATCAACTCCTCCAGGGTGTAGGCATGCCCAAACAGTTTAGTTCCGGCATATTCCGTTGCCAGGGGGCTTTTTAATGAGTGCATCAGGCGGCCAGGGGCATCGGCGTCTACATCGGCAAACACTTCCACAGACATGAGACCGCCTGGGATGTTATAACCCTTGACAACGGCATCGCCAATCTCGAGGTCGATCACTCCGACCCATGTCCGGGCAAAGCGCGGCATCCGTCCAACATTCTGGGCGCGGTGCAGCCGCACAGCTTCTTCACCACAGTGGATGGACGCATCGCGTTCCACGTAGAGAAGAGTGCGTAAGATGCCAGACTCCGGTGTGACGGGGTCGAGTGGCAAAACGTGCAGCTCTCCCGCGTCGTCGATGACGGCAGCCACGCTATTGGTGGTTCCAAAGTCAAATCCCAGATGCATAGTCAAGAGAACCTGCCGCCTTCTCAGCGATGTCGCGATAATTAGCACTCGCAGTTGCTTGCCTGACCGAGTTATCTGGCGAGCGGTCCGAGATAGGACAGTTCATCATATCGGTGTCGCAGCAATCAGGCGCTCGTTCGAGACTTTGAGGGGTTGAACTTCGGATGGTTTTGCCGCGATGGGCAGTCCATGTGTACTCAACACATGCAGATCACCTTCATTTGACAGCAGCAGTGCCATTCGCGCCTTGTGCGACTGAACCCGGTAACACGTCAAGCCAACAAAGCGGCGCGTGAGCGGAACGGCTTTACCGGCGGCTTTCTTGTGCGCCTCGAGACCCATGGCTGACAGGACAAACGTTGTGCCATCCGCACCAATGAACCACACGGCTGCCGTAGTTTTGTTGACCACAACGGCCGACACCACATCGTCATTGCTGTCCAGGGTGATGCCTGCGCATCCACGCGCCGGCACTACATTCATTGGGAAACGCGTCCAACGTCCGTTACGGGTAAGGATCAATAGGTCGGCGTCGGTGTCACTCTCACCGAGCCAGACGGGCGAATCGCCGGCGTTGGGGAGTGTGATGGATTGGCCTGAATAGGCCAACATCTCCACGTGCGACCACGAGATGGACCTCACCCACCCCTGGCGTGACACAATCAACACATCGTGTGGGGGGTGCAATTCATCCAGTGGTAGCACTGCCTCCACCCTCTCGGCGCGGCTCAGCCCCAGGCCACTGATGGTATGTGCGTCGCGCCAGTCTAGATGTTCACTGATGGGGACAGCCAGCCCATTCACCAACAACATGCGTAAACCCGATGTAATGGCCAGCAACGTATGTAACCAGGACTCATGCGCCAGATAAAGCGGCTTATGCATGCTGATCGGATCATCGGGTGCACTCAGTAACCTCAATGTCTGCTCCATGGGTGCGGGGGTGGGCAAATGCAGACCCATGCCGCTGAAGTCCAACACGGTAACGACGTCGCGATTCAAGCCTGCCCGCGTTACCAGTTGATGCAGATCATGCAGTGTGGTCTTCAACCGGTTAAGCTGCTCAGTGGAGGCTTGTTGTCCACCAGTGCGCTTAAGTAACGTGTTTTCAGCGCGTAATTCGTCCGTCTGGCGTTGCAGTTCCTGTATACGACCGGCCAGAGTTTCGACGATTTGCTGCGCCACGTCGGGGTCGTTGTGCGCCTCAGCCAAAAGCCAGGGCAGGTCGCGTTCTAGAAGAGACATGACTTATGAGACCTGACGCTAGAGATATTCGATTCGGCAATCGATACTTGGGATCGGTACACCGGCGTGGTGCTATTGTAGACGAGTCGATGGAGTGAAAGAACCGCGGCCTTAAAGAAGGCCGCGGTAAAGGTTCCTGTCTCGACTCGCGATGCTCACCGCTATGAGCATCCTGTAGTACTTCCACAGGTATCACATTTGAGGCACGTACCGTTGCGAACGAGCGTCCATGCACCGCACTCGGGGCAGGGATCGCCTTCGTAGCCTTTCAGTCGGGCTTGACGAGCCTTCTCGGCCTGACTCATGTAGCTGGTCGTCTGATACGCTGGTGCAGACACCGAGTCTGTGATATCTGCTTGCCGTATCGGAGCTGGGGCTGAGCTGGCTGAGGAATTTGTCACATGCACATGGCCTGAGTGCCCGTTTCCATTATGAGACGGGATCATCTCTTTTGACGGTACGACCATGGGCTCCTCACCCGGCTCTTCGCTGATGACCTCCTCCTCGTTGTACTCGGGTTCAGGCGCCACTTCCGCACTGTGATCATCTCCGTGAGAGAGGTCACTTCGACCCAGGTAGTTGATGGCGAGCTCGCGGAAGATATAGTCAATGACCGAACTGGACATCTTGATGTGATCGTTTCCCTGCACCATTCCGCTTGGATCGAATTTGGTGAAGATGAAGGCATCAACAAATTCGTCGAGTGGAACACCATGCTGGAGGCCCAATGATATGGCGATGGCGAAGCAGTTCATCAAGCTGCGGAAACCAGCGCCTTCCTTGTGCATGTCGATGAAGATCTCGCCGAGTGATCCATCAGGATATTCGCCCGTCCGCAGGTATACGTTGTGGCCAGCGATTTTTGCTTTTTGGGTATAGCCATAGCGTTTGTTGGGCAACCGACGGCGCCGGGCCAGGTAGCGAACCACCACCCGTTCCGCTACCTTCTCAGCCACAGTCTGCATCTCCAACTGGGTACCGCCGGTCGTCTCCAATGGCTCGTCCATGTCGCTTGAGGTGTTGAGTGGCTGTGATAGCTTCGATCCATCGCGGTAGAGCGCCGTCGCTTTGGTGCCCAATTTCCAAGAAAGGAGATAGGCGTTTTCCACATCGTCCACAGTTGCATCGTTGGGAAGATTGATGGTCTTGGAAATGGCTCCGGATAAGAATGGCTGTGCAGAAGCCATCATATAAATGTGCGCGTTTGGTGCGATGTAGCGTTTTCCGTATTTCCCAGCGCGGTTCGCACAGTCAAACACGGCATAATCTTCTGGCTTGAGATGCGGTGCACCTTCAACGGTCATGGTCCCGCAGACGTAATCGTTGGCAGCCTGGATTTGTGCGCGGGTAAATCCCAACGCCTGCAAGATATCGAACTTCGGATCGTTCAGTTGAGCATCCGTCAGGCCCAACTCAAGCTTGCAAAAGTCTTCTCCCAATGTCCATTTGTTAAAGACAAACTGGATCTCAAACGCTCCTGGCAGAGCTTGCTCAATCTTTGAAAGCAGATCATCGTTGAAACGCTTTGCCTTTAATGTTTGCGCGTTGATATAGGGGCAACCCACCAGCGAGCCACTGCCTTTGGCATAGCGTACTATATCTTCGATCTCCTCTTCGGTATAACGTAATCGGCGCAGGGCAGGGGGTATGGACTGGTTGATGATCTTAAAGTACCCGCCGCCGGCAAGTTTTTTAAACTTCACCAAAGCAAAGTCCGGCTCGATGCCGGTGGTATCGCAATCCATGAGCAAACCAATCGTTCCGGTCGGCGCAATCAAAGTCACCTGTGCATTGCGGAAACCATATTGCTCGCCGAGTGCAAGCATGCGGTCAGCATCCTCACGTGCTGCCTTCAACAAATCCGCCGGGCAATGCTGTGGATCAATACCCACTGGCGCGATCGTCAGCCCTTCGTATTCTTCCTTGGGCACGTTATACGCAGCACGCCGGTGGTTGCGAATGACTCGTAACATCGACTGCTTGTTACTTTCATATGCGGGGAATGGGCCCAGTTGATGGGCCAGCTCGGCAGACGTGGCGTAGGCCGTGCTGTGCAAAATGGCTGTTAGTGCACCGCAAATAGCCCGACCGTTGTCAGAATCGTAAGGGATACCCTGCACCATCAATAAGGAACCCAGATTGGCATAGCCGAGACCGAGCGTGCGGTAATCGTAGGACAATCTGGCCACATTGGCGCTGGGGAACTGTGCCATGAGCACACTGATTTCCAGCACAATGGTCCACAGGCGCGTCGCGTGACGATAAGACTCGATATCGAACTGGCCAGTGGTTTCGTCATAAAAGGCTGCCAGGTTCAGGCTGGCCAGATTACATGCCGTGTCGTCGAGGAACATATACTCCGAGCACGGATTCGAGCCATTGATCGGCCCGGCTGCTGGACAAGTATGCCACTCATTGATTGTGGTGTGATATTGCATACCGGGGTCCGCGCTGGACCAGGCTGCGAAAGAGATCTGCTTCATAAGGTCGCGCGCGTGCAGCGTTTTCATGGGTACAGGCGCACGATGTGCCTGGCGTGCTTTCTCCTTCTCTGTGCGCCAGTAGAGGTTCCAGTCAGCACCATTAAGCACAGCCTGCATGAATTCGTTGGCCGCGCGGACGGAGTTGTTGGAGTTCTGCCCGGCGACCGTGGTATAAGCTTCCGAATCCCAATCGGTGTCGTACTCGGGAAACCTTACGCCGGTGTAGCCCTGTTGGGCAAGTTGGATGACCCGTTCAATGTAGTTGGCTGGGATATAGGCGTTACGTGCTGATTGGATAGCCTGAGCCAGCGCCTTATTCTTGCGACGGTCGAACTTTCCGATCGGATCCGTTGAATCGTGGCAGGCGTGCATGATAGCATTCAGGTATCTGTTGTTCGCTTTGGAGCCTGCCACCATCGCTGCAACTTTCTGTTCCTCGATCACCTTCCAATCGATAAAGCGCTCCACATCGGGGTGGTCCAGGTCGAGGATGACCATCTTGGCGGCCCGGCGTGTGGTGCCGCCAGACTTGATCGCACCGGCAGCCCGGTCGCCAATCTTCAGGAATGACATCAATCCTGAAGACTTGCCCCCTCCACTTAGCGGCTCGCCTTCACCGCGAATACTGGAGAAGTTACTGCCTGTGCCGCTCCCATATTTAAAGATGCGTGCCTCCCTCACCCATAGATCCATAATGCCGCCCTCGTTCACCAGGTCATCCGACACCGATTGAATAAAGCATGCATGCGGAGTCGGGTGTGTATAGGCGTCGGTGGAGCGGACGAGCTCTTTCGAATCGGGATCGACATAGTAGTGGCCTTGAGAGGGACCACTGATGCCATAGGCCCAGTTCAAGCCGGTGTTGAACCATTGGGGCGAATTCGGAGCAGCCATCTGCCGTGCCAGCATGTAGCACAGATCATCATAGAATGCACGAGCGTCTTCCTCAGTATCGAAGTAGTGGTACTTCCATCCCCAATAAGTCCAGCAACCCGATAGCCGGTGGAAAACCTGGCGCGAGTCCTGCTCCCCTACGAAGCGGACCCCCGCAGCAGGCTTCCGGGGTTGCAGCCAGGCTGGCACGTTCGGTTCACTTAAGGGTTCGGTGCTTTCGGGCACACCCGCCTTTCGAAAATACTTTTGGGCCAATATATCCACTGCCACCTGTGACCACTGGGACGGGACCTCGATATCTTGCATCTCGAACACAAGCGAACCGTTCGGGTTACGGATTGATGAGGAGCGCTTCGCAAACTGGACGGTATCGTACGCACTTTTACCAGTTTGAGTAAATCTTCGCGTAACTTTCATAATATCCTTCTCAACCAACGCACAAGCGACGGGCATTCCCTCTCCAATCGAAACATGGCGCATGCCACGACACCCTGTGATCGCACGTGACTTACGCGTAGCAGGAGGTGTCTATCGCTCTGCTAATAACTTCTCAATTTCGCGTTTTACACTCTCGAGGTCTTTGAGGTGCAAATAAACACTGGCATAGCGGATGTAGGCAACTTCATCAAGACCACGTAGTCTGTTGAGGACCATATCGCCAATGTCTCGCGCCGTCACTTCAGATCTGTTCAATGCCAGTACCTGCGCCTCGACCTGGTCGACCAGGCGATCAATGTCTTCGGCTGGAACGGGGCGCTTTGTACACGCAGTGCGGATGCCGTTCATTATCTTGTCGCGGTTGAATGCCTCTCGACGACCTCCGCTTTTTACTACCAGGGGCATCGTATCAACCACGCGCTCGAGCGTACTGAAGCGCTTCCGGCATGAAGTGCATTCCCGTCGGCGACGGATATTACCCGTCAGTTCCCGGGCGGTGTCTATAACATGAGTGCTTTCCGAACCGCATGCCGGACACTTCATTATGACAGTTTTCCCCTCGCGTTATAGATATGGGCTACATATGGCGGTCGATGATCTTTTTCACCCCATATATGGGTGACAGTCGAGGATTGTAGTATCGAAGTGCACAACTGTCAATAAGTTACAGCCTTAAAAATAGCTTAAAAATATAGACAGTAACTGCGATGTGGCGTGCTGCTGTATACAATGCAATCTTAAATAACCTTAAAGACGCACCCGAAACCAGAACGATAACTAAGCGAGCGAGATGAAATGACGAAGGCGAAGCGGCTGGTAATACTGGAATAGGGTGGAAGGTGGTTGGGTAACGTATACAGAAGGCAGCACCAGCCTATGCCAGGTGCTGCCTTACCGCACAAAAACCAGATAGATGAACAGTTGGACTTATCGTGGCCGGCGCAGAAATGACGGCAATTCGAGATTATTTGGATCGATGGGAGCCTGTTTGGTAGGAACGGTCACTGGCTCATCGTTACTGACAGGCGGTGGGGTAGGTTTTCCAATCGGCCTGCTCACCACCGTGGCTTGCGGGCGTATGGTGCGGTGCGTTGCATTGGGTGATTGGTCAAAGCCTGTTGCGATTACGGTGATGCGAATCGTGTCCTTCATCGATTCATCCACGACCGCACCGAAGATCACATTGCAGTCCGGATGAGCGGCAGATTTGATTAATGTCGCGGCCTCATTCACCTCATGCAGGCTCATATCAGGCCCGCCAGTAATGTTAAAGAGTATCCCGCGCGCACCATCAATGGTTACGTCCAATAAACTGGATGTAATAGCCTGTTCGGCAGCAGTGCGAGAGCGGTTTTCGCCATTTGCAGTGCCAACGGCCATTAGTGCTGCACCGCCCTCAGACATGATCGTGCGCACATCCGCAAAGTCCAGATTGATCAGCCCGGGCACTGTAATCACTTCGCTGATACCCTGGATGCCCTGGCGCAATACATCGTCGGCAGTACGAAACGACTGCTGCAATGTGGCATGTTTATCAACGATATCGAGCAGACGGTCGTTGGGGATAACGATCAAGGTATCAACATGCTCTTTGAGCTTCTCGATACCAGCTTCCGCCGCGCGCATCCGGGGCGTCCCTTCGAAGGAGAATGGTTTGGTCACCACGCCGATGGTTAGCGAACCCAGGTCTTTGGCAATTCGTGCAATAACAGGTGATGCACCTGTACCGGTGCCTCCACCCATACCGCAGGTTATAAAGACCATATCCGCTCCTTTGATGATGGTGTACAGCTCATCAGAGGATTCTTCGGCTGCCTTTTCGCCTAGCTCCGGGTTACCGCCAGCACCAAGTCCTCGCGTGACCTTGTCGCCCACGCGCACACGCATCGGCGCGCTGCTCAACATTAGTGCTTGTTGATCCGTGTTAACAGCAATAAACTCCACACCGCTCAGGCCTTCTGCAATCATGCGGTTTACGGCATTCTGCCCACCACCTCCAACGCCAATCACCTTGATTTGCGCTGGAGATTCAGCCTGGATCGACTGTGTGTCTAGATAACTATCCATATAAAGCCCCTTGCCGGATATTGAGCTCTGCCTAACTGCTAATGGATCGACCTGAAACGTTTTTTTATTTTAGTGAAACATTTCTTGAAGTCAAGCCATTTGAACGCCTATTAAGGTTCATAACAGATTTAATGCAACGATTCAAACTTTTTTACTTATCTGACGTATTTATCAAAAACCATTATGTCATATTCTTTGGTAGTAATTGCCTCATAACATTAGCTAAAAAACCACCCAATCCTAATCCACCCAGGTTAATAGACGCTCGTCGTTTGCGGCTTGGTCGAGCCATGATCTCATTCATCCCCCAACGCAACAATCCAACAGCCGTTGCATAAGCTGGTGAGTGCAGGTTGTCAACAAGTCCCTGAATATCTCTGGGTTGCGCGATACGGACAGGCAGACCCGTCACGTCACGTCCCATTTCACGGAGACCCGGCAGTTGGGAACCGCCACCGGTTACGACCAGGCCCGCGGTTAGCAGACCATCATAACCACTCCGTTTCACTTCCTGCATTACCAGTCCAAAGAGCTCTTCCGCACGCGCCTGCAAGATCATCGCAATGTCGCGTCGCTGTACGGTGATCCGTTGTTCGTCGCCAAACCCGGCTACGACAAAAGGCTGCTCCAGCGAAAGGTCTGGCGGGTAGGCGTGACCGTGACTGATCTTAATCCGTTCGGCTGTTTCCAGTGGGAGGCGCAGACACATGGCCAGGTCGCTGGTGAAGTGCCCACCACCCACTTCAATGGTGCTGGCGTGCCATACGGTACCATCGATGAAGATGGCAACATCAGTGGTCCCGCTTCCTACATCCACCAGGATGACACCCATCTCACGCTCGGTGGGTGTCAGCACAGCCTCAGCCGCTGCCAGCGGTGCTAACACCAGTTCCGGCACTTCAATCTGTGCCATACTGGCACACTTCATCAGGTTCTGAATGGCTGTTGTGGCGCCGGTCACGATATGAGCCTGCACTTCGAGACGGAAGCCCAGCATGCCCATGGGGTTGCGCACGCCTTCCTGCTCGTCCACACGAAAATGGCGGGCGATTACGTGGATGATTTCTCGATTATTGGGCACCGAGATAGCCTGGGCAGCCTCGATTGCATGGTCCACATCCTCCTGCCCCACCCCCTGATCGCCACGCCCTATAGCCACAGTGCCCTGGCTGTTTTGGGTCGAGATGTGGGTGCCAGCAATACTCATAATCGCCGAACTGATCTTATTCGCCGAAGAGCGCTCCGCACCTTCCACAGCCTCGTGGATTGCTGATGCCGCTTCGCTGATGTTTATGATCTGACCACGTTTGATGCCACGTGAGGGTGCGATGCCCACTCCGATCACGTTGAACTCACCAGCAGGACCCGCCGTTACGGTTCGGGTTTCACCTGGCGATTCAGCCATGAGCGCCACGACCTTTGAGCTGCCCACGTCGATTGCGGTCACTATTCTTGGTTCAGCCATTTGCCGTCAGACCGTGTCTGCCTTGATTTACTTTACGTAATAAGGTGCGTCCGCGAACCGCACGTCGAGAACACGTACCGGCTGTTTGGTCATCACGAGTTGCTCGCTGATCTGCTGCACCAAGCGAAGCTTGGCACCCATCTCGCCGTCGCGATCTGCAACACCCAGACGAACCTCCCATCCATGTGCATCAGTGTAGATTAACCCATACTGACTGGAATAGGTATAGCGCGTTACGCCCGGCTGTAACGTTACAAGCTCTTTGAGAGCGCGTAGTATTTTGTCATCCAAAGGTGTGCCTAAAGCAGGCGACTCTCCTGACTCCTGGAAAATGGTCAGTATTGCAGGCACGTCATTTAATGCGCGTTGTACTTTGCCTTGCTGATCGATCCATACCTCAGGTGAGTTGTTTACGTTCTGCCAATCAGCAAGCGCGGGAGCC
>JAJYKL010000039.1 GCA_021788625.1 Chloroflexota bacterium | reverse complement strand
CCGCCTTCGTGGGCGAGAGCGGCGGGGGCAAGTCCACGCTGATGCGGCTGATCCTGTACCTGCTCAAGCCCCAGGGCGGGTGCGTACTGGTGGACGGTCGGAACCTGGCGGAGGTTAACCTGGAGTCGTACTACCGGGAGGTGGCGTACATCCCGCAGGAGCCTCCGGTGTTTGACGGCACGCTGCGGGAGAACCTTGCCTTCGATCGTCCCGTGGACCCGGCGCGCATGACGGAGGTGATCCGGCGGGTTAGGTTGGACGAACTGGTGCGGAAGCTGCCGAAGGGGCTGGAGACACTGGTGGGCGAGCGTGGGATCAAGCTCTCCGGCGGGGAGCGCCAGCGTCTGGCGTTCGGGCGGGTGCTGCTGCAGGACCCACGGATCGTGATACTGGACGAGCCAACCTCGGCGCTGGACAGCCTGACCGAACACTTCATCACGCAGAATCTGATGGAGGTGCTGCGGGGGAAGACGGTAATCGTGGTGGCGCACCGGTTGCAGACGGTGCGCGGGGCGGACTGGATCGTCGTGCTGGCGGACGGGGCGGTGGTGCAGGAGGGGAGGTTCGAAGAGCTGGTCGCGGGCAAGGGGCTGTTCCGGGAACTGTGGGAGAAGCAAACGGCTGTGATATCAGCAATACCGAGTTCAGTATAGCGCCAAACGCAGCATGAGGTAGCCTGTAGAATGTTATACAGCGAGGGGGCTGAAATCAGTGTTCGCTCGAAGACGTGTGATGATCAGGCTCACGCTGGAGCACTGGGTGCTTTTTGCCTGGCTTAGAGTGGGTCTGTGGCGGATGCAGGCGCAGGTGTGGTGGGGGCAGGCTCACATCGCCGTGACTCGTGTCTACATCCGCTGGCTCATGCGACGCGGTAAGCTGCCACCCAACGCGCTACGCATGCTGGATCAGCAGGCACGCTTCCTGCGCGCCCAGGAACGGCACAAACTCAAGCGCTGATCGAAATGACACTGGTTACGAATACCGCTCTTCCCTGGTGCGGTGTGCCCACCATCACCGCTTTCCCCTGTGGTGTGCCTGCTGTTGGCAGAGCGGCCCTCACCGGGGGATAATACCGTGCGAGGGTTGATGCTGACGACGTTGACAAGGAGACCTATATGACACAGTCACAACTGGAGCAGACTGAATTCGCCGATAACCCCGAACCTCGCTGCGCCGTGGTCCTGCTGCTGGATACCTCCGGGTCCATGCATGGCAAGCCAATCGCCGAGTTAAACAGCGGCTTGCAGGACTTTGATGCCGCGCTCAAGGCCGATAGGCTGGCCTCACTGCGTGTGGAAGTGTCCATCATCGCCTTCGGCGGCAAGGTGCGTGCGCTGGACGTGGCCGGCAGCCCCCACGGCAATGGCACCCAGGAGATCGCCTTTAGTGCAGAGCAGGCCTTTGTCACCGCCGACCGGTTCCATCCGCCAGCCCTTAATGCCAGCGGCGAGACGCCAATGGGCGAAGCCGTGCGCCGTGCCATCGAGCTGCTACGCGACCGCAAGGATATCTATAAGCGTAACGGTGTGGATTACTTCCGCCCGTGGATCTTCCTGATCACCGACGGCAACCCCACGGACAGCGGCTGGGAGCAATCGGCTGAGCTGGCGAAACAGGAGGAGCAGCGCAAAGGCGTACTGTTCTACGCCGTCGGCGTGGAGAATGCGGACATGAAGACGCTGGCGCGTTTTTCAGACCAGCATCAACCGCTGAAGCTCAAGGGGTTGGCTTTCCGCGAACTCTTCCGGTGGCTGTCGAAGAGCCTGTCTGCCGTGGCACAGTCACGCCCCGGCGAGCAGGCTCCCCTGCCGCCCGTCGGTTGGGCTTCGGTGGACACGTCGCATTGACCCGTCATCCGCAAGTGTGCACGGATCGGACAAGCAGATAAGCTACTACAGAGGGACAGAGAACACACAGGCATTAACGATATTGATCTGGCGGTGACGCCACGCATGCGCCGACACGCTCAAACAGGTTGGGTCGTTCATGCGTAGTCACTCGCCAGGATTCATGGATACAAAACCATGTCATGGCAGGTCGTCGGAGCGTCAGTGATTGGGACGTCGCACCAGGAAGCCGCAACTCCGTGCCAGGACGCGCACCAGTACAGGCTGCTGGAATCGGGCGAAGTCATTCTGGCTGTGGCGGACGGAGCCGGGACGGCTGCGCGCTCGGCGGAGGGTGCGGCGCTGGCGGTGAAGCGTGCCGTTGATGCGCTGGAACAGGCATGCCGGGAAAACAAACCGGCCAGCGATGAGGCGTGGAGCCTGTGCATGCGCCAATGCTTTGGCCTTGCACGGCAAGCCATTGCCGACCTGGCCGCGCAGGACGGCAGCCCTATTCGGTTATTTGCCACCACGCTGACGTGCGCTGTACTGGCTGAAACGCGGATCGTCCTCGGACAAATCGGCGATGGATTCGCGGTGGCGCAAGACGGGCACGGAACGCTGCTTGGGTTGACCACACCTCAGCGTGGCGAGTACGCCAACGAAGCTGCTTTCATCACCATGCCCCAGGCGCTCGACTGTATCGATGTGACCACACAGGCGCTGAACGCAAAAGCGGTCGCGCTGGCTACCGACGGGTTGCTGCGCCTGGCGTTGAAGCTGCCTGGTTACACCCCGCATCCACCTTTCTTCATCCCTTTGTTCGCCTTCGCGGCCGGCGTGACTGATGCAGCATCAGCGGGGCAACAACTGGCTGATTTTCTTGCCTCAGATCGCGTATGCGCCCGCACCGACGACGACAAAACGCTCGTTCTGGCAGCGTCTGTGGGACCGTCTGACACACCCCCCTCTCTCTCGATCGGCCAGGGCGGGGCATGAACGTCGTCGATTCGTCCAGACGGACCGTGACCCTGGGGCAGGAGCTCTCGCGCGGCGGCGAAGGGATCATCTACGCCATCCCGGCACAACCGGATCGAGTCGCCAAGTTGTACACGAAGCCAGCCGAGCACCCGGTGGCCAAGCTGGCATGGATGCAGGCCAATCCGCCGCAGGACCCAAGCGTGAGCAGCGGGCACTCTTCCATTGCCTGGCCGATGGATCTCCTTTACAGCCTGGCAGGCACGTTCATCGGTTTCTCCATGCCTTACGTGCGCAACACGGCACCCATGCTGAGTGTGTTCAACCCTCGACTGCGCGCAGCCACCCTGCCCGACTTTAACTGGCGTTATTTGCATCGCGCGGCGCGCAACCTGGCACTGGCCATTTCAGCATTGCATGCGCGCGACTATATCGTGGGCGACCTGAATGAAAGCAATATCCTGGTCACACCTACGGCGCTGGTCACACTGATCGACACGGATTCATTTCAGGTGCGCGCACGGGCAGCGGTGCGTGGGCCGGCACGCGCTTCAGCGCCGGTGGTCTACTACTGTCCGGTGGGGCGGCCGGAATACACCCCCCCGGAGCTGCAGGGTAAACCATTCCACAACCTGTTGCGCCAGCCCGAACACGATCGTTTCGGATTGGGCGTGTTGATTTTTCAACTGCTGATGGAGGGTAGCCATCCCTTCCGCGCACGGTACCTGGGCACAGGCGACCCACCTTCCATCGAGGAACGCATTGCACACGGCTGGTTTCCCTACGCTTCCGGCTCCAGAGGCCATGGGAGCCTGGTGGCACCGCCACCCAACGCTCCATCCCTGGACCTGCTCAGCCCAGGTATCGTAGACTTGATGCAGCGCTGCTTCGTGGAAGGTCATCGCAAACCTGGAGCGCGTCCTACAGCACAAGACTGGAGCCTGGTGCTGTCCGAAGCGGAACACGCTCTGCTACGCTGTCCTAATGGCCATTATGTATCGGGCCACCTGAGCAAATGTCCCCACTGCGGTGCAGTGATTACCTCACTGGCCGTCCCGCGCCGCGTCATCGGCGGTCCCGTAATTGCGGATGGAACTGCAACCCCGACTGGGCTGGGGGCCACTGGCAAACAAGCGACAGGTGGGCCAATCCCCGGTGCCGTGCACAATATCCATACGCGCGCACAATCCAGGTCACCCACCTCCACGCCGTGGGAAGAGATCCTGGGGGACCTGCAGGCCGGGGCTCGCCAGGCATCGCAGTGGGCGCAGGGTGTCCGGAATAAAATGCCGGCGAACACCCCATGGCACGTCACGCCCGCCAAGTCGCAGGCTCCCAGCCAGAGCGCGCCGACATCGCACACGCCACCCGCGACACCCCCGCCCAGGCCGGTGCCAAAGACTTCGCCGTACACGCCAGCCTATGTGCCACCCCGTACAACCAGACAACCGGTAGCGTGGGGACGCCGCATGCGAGGTATCGCCATTCTGGCTATCTTCGCACTGTTTGCCGCGCTGGTGGTCATTCAAGGGCGACAGCCGTGCGGCTGGGTCGACCTGTCGCTCAAGTTGAGCCGTTGCCTTCACTCCATGGCACAACCTGGGCCAGCATGGGGGGTGGAGTTTTCACCCGATGGCGGTAGCGTTGCTGCCGAGTCGCTTGACCATACCATACGCGTCTGGCGCGTGGCCGATGGCTCGCTCCGGCAGACCATTCCCAGCCAGGTGAGTGACTCTTCAGAGCACGGCACAAACCTGCTCTACTCGGAAGATGGCAGCCAGCTCGTGTCATTCGCCGGAGACACCCTGCAGTTTTGGCGCACAATCGACGGGAAATCGATACGCACACAGAAACTGCAAACGATCGCGCATTGGGTTGGCGAGCGTATCACGGGTGAGGCATTGTCGAGTGAAATACTGGCGCAGGCGGTATGTGATCCGGCTGGCGCTCCCTCACGCTGCAGTCATGTGGAGGTACGTCTGTGGCGTGTGAGCGACGGATCGCTGATGGGATCATTGAAGGCACGCGCGTCACCCGCTTCACCTGCGCCGCCGTTGTCCGGTCTCGCCCTCTCGCCCGATGGACGCTGGCTGGGTGCCGGTACCTGCCAGGCGTTCGTCGCGAACCAGTGCAACACCGGCGAGGTACTGTTGTGGCGGTTGGCCGACAGCAGGCTGCTGCAGGATCTGAAGACACGCGCGGACAGTGTGAGTGCGATGGCTTTCTCCAGCGACGGAGCGCTACTGGCAGCCGGTGCACAGGATGGGAGCATATTCGTGTGGCGGGTTGGCGATGACACACCCATACGTCGCCTGGCACTCAACGCGCCTGTGCACGAGCTGCTATTCAGCACAAATGGCACCGAGCTCATCGCCGCTGCCCAATCCCTGGCCATCTGGCGCATAGCGGATGGTGCATCCCTGGGTGATACAGGGTTGAACAGTGATGTGCTGCAAATCGGTCTGTCTCCCGATGGAAAGATGCTGGCTGCCGTATTGGCCGACAATCGCCTGGTTCTCTGGAAGTTAAACTGAACCGATGAGCGATATGCAGCACTACCCGCCTTGCGCTAAGGTTGGAAGCCCCATTTCTTGAGCACCTGCTGGCCGGCCGGAGAAAGAATGCTATCGACGAACGCCTGCGCCAGAGCCGCGTGCGGTGCCTCCTTAAGCGGGGCGATGGGATACGTGGCGACCACGTTGTAGGCATCGGGGATCGGGATGAGCTTGACCTGTTGCGCCGCAGAAGGTGTCAAGTCGGAGACGTAAGCGATACCTGCGTCGGCCTCACCCAGCTGCACCTTCTCGACGACCGCCTTGACATCTTCTTCATTGGAGACAACATTAGCCAGTGCCCTGGTGCTGAACCCCGACCCGCAAGAGGGGTTCGCATCCAGTTTGACCAGAGACTGCCGCGCATAGTGGCCTACAGGCACCTTGTCGTTAGCCAATACCAGCTTCAGGCCTGGCCTGGCCAGATCACAGGGGGTGTCTACGCCAGCGGGGTCATTTTTCGGTACAAGAATGGCCAGCCGGTTGCGGGTGAACACCCTTTGAGTACCGGAGATAATCAAGCCGTCGTGGATCAACGTATTGAGTTCGGCATTGTCGGCCGAGGCGAAAACATCGACGCGCGCGCCCTGCTCGATCTGGATACGGAGCAGGTTGGATCCGCCGAAACTGAATGCTACATTCACACCGGGGTGTTGGGTTTCGAAGGTGGAACCGATCTGGGTGAAGGCGTCGTTCAACGAGGCGGCCGCGAAGACGACCAACTGCACATAGGTGGCGCTGGATGAGCCGGCCGTCGCAGCGGGTGTGGCACCTGAGGCGGGTGAGCTGCCCAATCGGGGCACGGCGCTGCAAGCGCTGAGCAAGGCGATAATCACGGCAAACACAAACATCCTACGATATAAATGCATCTTGTTCATGCTCAAGAGACCATCCTCCACGCTTGGCATGCCTAACTATCTGGTATTGGTCGCAGTTTCGATTTTGCTGCTGCTGATCACTCTGCCACTGGTCGCCATTGCCATTCGCGCCGCACCCGCGCTGGCCGGCGTCCTGCGACAACCTGACGTGTGGGTGACGGTACGGTTGACCGCGTTTACCTCGCTCATAGCCGTGGTCGTGATCGTGTTACTGGGCACACCCATGGCACTACTGCTGGCCCGCAGGCAGGTGGCAGCGTGGCGAATTATAGACACCGTGATGGATATTCCTGTGGTGCTGCCTCCGGCGGTGGCGGGGATTGGCCTGCTGATGGTGTTCGGTCGGCGCGGCTTGTTGGGTCCCCTCCTGGACAGCCTGGGGATTGATGTGGCCTTCACGACAGCCGCCGTGATCATCGCGCAGGTTTTTGTCGCTCTGCCGCTTTACGTACGCGCCGCGGTAATCGGCTTAAAGACCATTGACCCGGACTTCGAATCGGTGGCGATGGTGGAGGGCGCCAACACCTGGCAGGTTTTCACGCACATCACACTACCGCTGGCGGCCCCAGCCATGCTTTCGGGTGCGACGCTGGCCTGGGCGCGCACTTTGGGTGAGTTCGGTGCAACAATCCTGTTTGCGGGAAATCTGGTGGGCCGTACGCAAACCATGTCCCTGGCGATTTACATCGACTTCCAGAGTAGCCTGCACACGGCACTGGCCTTGTCGTTCCTGCTGGTGCTGGTCTCGTTTGGAGCACTGCTGGCGGTGAGGGCCATGGAGCGGCAATAAACCACCGGAACTCGATTGCCGGCACCACGCGGCACTACCTGGTACACGTGGTGTGAGCACTGTGTATGGAGAAACGAGGTTTCCGTATGACGGTAAAAAAGTCCACAACGCCGAGCCTGTGGTTGGAAGCGCACACCCGGCCGCTGGTGGTGGGGCATCGAGGCGCAAGCGCGCACGCTCCCGAAAACACACTGGTCGCGTTCCGCCTGGCGCACGAGCAGGGCGCTGACGCGATCGAACTGGATGCCAAACGCTGCGCCTCGGGCGAAGTGGTCATCATGCACGACCCAACTCTCGAGCGCACCACTAACGGCAAAGGCCGCGTTCACGATTGGTCGCTGACCAGGTTGCGTACGCTCGATGCCGGTCAGGGCGAGCGCATCCCCACCCTGGATGAGGTATTCGAAGAGGTGGGTCGCTACGTTCTGGTGAATGTGGAAGTGACCAATTACACCACCCACGGTGATGGATTGGAGGAGGCAGTGGTCAAGGTGGTGCGGCAGCATGGGCTGGAGCAGCGCGTGTTATTCTCATCGTTCAACCCACTCTCATTGCGTAAGCTGGCGGCGCTGGCGCCTGACGTGCCCCGCGCCATCCTCTATAGTCCACGGATGCCATTGCACCTGCGAAACGTCTGGCTGGCGCCACTTGTGCGTCATGAGTTTCGCCACCCCGAATACAGCATGGTTACACCGGAATTGGTGCAACGGCTCAGAGCGCGTAAGGTGCGCGTGAACGCATGGACCGTCAACACCCCCGAGGCGGTGAAGCGTATGGCCTCCTGCGGTGTGCATGGCATAATCGGAGACTCACCCAGCGCGATTCGGAATGCACTGGGGTTGTGAACAGACGGCCGGAGGCGGAGAGGACAGGATTTGAACCTGCGACGGGTTTTAACCGTACACGCTCTCCAGGCGTGCGCATTAGACCAGACTATGCTACCTCTCCGTTGACGCGCATTATAAAACAGGCAGGTGTCATCTGCGGTCCCTGCCCTTCGATCTCCCACAAAGTTTATTCATTCACAGCTTCACTACCAATGCCCTCCATGACCAGACACTGAGGGTGCCCCGTATGCAGAGCGAGGTCTGCCAACTGTGAAATAGAGAGTTGCGCCGCTTCGAGCGAGCGATGCGGCCTGTCCATAACAGGTGACCGCGGTCACGCATCGACGTGGCGCTGGTCACTGGCGGACACTGCCAGCCGGGGTTAAGATACGATTGAACGGAGGTAGGTTAATCTAAAGCATCATGATGAAGGTAAATATTCTCACCCTCGCTGCGTTGATGGGGAGCGCGGTGATGTCACTCGCCCCGACGTCCCCGGTTCAGGCTCAGGGGAGGAGCCCCTCGGATGTTCTGGAAATCGCACCCGAGTCGGCCACTGTCGTCAACGTGATCGACGGGCAGACGATCCAGGTCAATATGAACAACAGCATCGTAACGGTGCGTTATATTGGTATCACGGCCCCGGCGCTAAACCAATGCATGGGCACCGCGGCACGCAACGCGAACGCTGCACTGATGATGGGCCAGATGGTCCGCATGGAGCCCGACGTGCTGAACGCAGCCCCCGACGGCGCTCTACTGCGCTACGTTTATCTCATCAGCGGCCCCATGGCCAGCGAGGAACTGCTCAAGGGCGGGTACGCCGTCGCGACCATCAGCCCCCCGAACCTCAAGCATCAGGCCGAACTGGACGCGCTTGAGACGGTAGCGCACAGGGCATTGCTGGGCGGATGGGGCGTCTGTGGCTGGAAGTCGACCGTAGCCACCACTCCCGGCATTGAGCATGGCACCTGCTATAGCATGACGGCCGAGCGTCTCGCTTCACAGGGCAATTTACCCGAACTGTCCGTGCTGCACAACGGCGACTGCGTCACCATTTACAAAGCGGCCAACCCGGTTGGGCCGGCATGGTCAGGCGATTACATCTATCACCCGGCAGGAACTGTGCTGGATGGCTTTAGCAATATGTACGTCCGCTGGGTTGATGCAGTGGTGATGATCACGGTTGACCAGAACGGTGTGCCGTCCGCAACGGTGATCAAGGACATTTATCATCCGTTCTACAGCCCACGCTTCGGTTGGGATTACAGCCCCATTCCCGGCTCCCGTACCACTGAGCTGCAGACGTTGGTCCCCGACCCCGGTATGCCGAACATGCTGGAGATCCCCAACCCGCGCACATGGTTGTTCCAGGACCTGGGTAACGGCAAGTACAAGGCGCTGACCGACGTCTTTATTTACAAGTCCGGCGACCTGCGACCCATCTATTATGCAGCGTCCGGATACCTGTATTGATTTATAGGAGCAGATAGCCGATTCCAGTTTGAAAACGGCCCTGCCGATCTCGTCGGCAGGGCCGTTTTGCCATGTCTTCGGCTGGCAGGCGCATGAATCTCCAGGTCGTAAATCTATAAGCCCAGCCTGGCATCCGCGAAATGGCGCTGCCCACGTGCCAGGTCGGCGGCGGACATGCTGCGCTTGCCTTCCAATTGCACTTCAAGCAGTTCAAGCGTGCCCTGGCCACAGCGAACACTCACGTTATTCCCTCGGACTGACACCGCGCCAGGCGTCGTGGCCACTCCCAGCGTCGCCTGCACAGCAGGTTCGAGTGGTTCATTTGTTACCAGGCCGGCACGCCGGATCTGCAATTGCCTGCCCTGCCAGGTCGTCCATGCGACAGGCCAGGGGATCATGGCGCGCACGTGGCGTTCGATCTCCCGGGCAGGTAGTGACCAGTCGATGCGGCCATCTTCCTTCTTGATCTGACCGCAGCGGGTCACCTGCGATTCGTCCTGCCTGCGCGGGACAATCTCGCCGGCCAGCCACCTTGGCAGCGTTTCGACCAACAGATCGGCACCAAGATGCGAAAGTCGTTCCGCCAGGCTGGCTGTCGTGTCCTCCGCGCGGATCGGTTCGCTGCGCTGGGTGAGGATGGGTCCCGAGTCCAGACCGGCTTCCATCAGCATAACGGTGATACCCGTGGTCGTATCACCCGCCGCAACAGCGGCGCTGATGGGCGAGGCTCCACGCCAGCGTGGCAGCAGCGAGGCGTGCACGTTGATGCATCCGCGGGGCGGCAGCGACAGCACATCGCGCCGCAGGATCTGGCCGAACGCAGCCACGACGATGAGATCGGGCGCATAGCGACGCAACTGCTGCACTTCCTGCGGTGGTTTCAGGCTCTCGGGCTGCACGACGGGCAGGCCGTGGGCAAGCGCGAACTGCTTAACGGGCGAGGCGGCCAGCGCGCGGCCGCGGCCGGCAGGGGCGTCGGGCTGCGTCACCACGGCGACGACCTCGTAGTGCTCCTGGAGCGCTTCCAGAGCCGGAACCGCGAACTGGGGCGTGCCCATAAATACAAGTGTTGTCATATCGATCATTGTATGAGATGACTGGACGTCTGCCAGTCTGCCAGTCTGGCCGCATGAACTTGCGCTCAACACCGTATTGCTTACAATAAGGATTGTCCATCTACACCACATTGATTCGTATAGGAGGAATAGAAAATGTCTGCACAACCCCCGACGACGACTGATACGGGCAATCAGAAGTTAATGGCCCTGTTGGCATACCTGATTCCGGTGGTCATGGGGATCATCATTCTCGTATCCGAGAGCATGAAGAACGATCCTGTCTTGCGCAAGCACGCTGTCCAGTCGATTGCCTACGGGATCATCGCGATCATCATCGCCTTCATCCTGGGTATCACCATCATCCTGTCGTGCCTGTTCTGGATCCCCTACGTTCCGCTCATCATCTGGGGTATTCAGGCATACCAGGGCAAGGACGTGAACATCCCGTTGGTCACGGACTTCTGCAAGAACCAGGGGTGGTTCTAGTTGAGTTTGCCAGTCCGCTAAACGACAATCAGAAACCCGCTCTCGGAGACATCAGGTACCGGGGCGGGTTTTCTTTTTTCGTCGGACATCCCCTTTATGTCCCACACAGAGCGCACCACATGGCGCATCGCGCCTCTAGCGCCCAAAGAGTTTTTTAGCGAGACAGCCGGGGTTCCGCCGATCGTTGCCCAGGTCCTGTGGGCGCGCGGCCTGCACGACGTCGAGGCGATGCAGCATTTCCTGGCCGACGAACCCGATACGGCCGATCCGACCCGCATGCGTGACATGCCACGCGCCGTGGATCGCATTCTGCGCGCCATCGACGCACACGAGCAGATTGCCGTCTACGGCGATTACGATTGCGATGGCGTCACCGCCTGTGCACTGCTGAATCAGGCCTTTACAGCACTGGGCGCGTCCGCACGCATCTACATTCCCAACCGTTTCGAAGAGGGCTACGGCCTGCACGCCGATGCTCTGGATATCCTGCATGCTGAGGGCGTGAGTCTGGTGGTGACGGTAGACTGCGGCGCGCGCGCACAGGCCGAGGCGGCCAGGGCGCGCGAGATCGGGTTGGACCTGGTGGTGACCGACCATCACGAGATGGGCGACCACCATGAGGTGGGCGAAGGCTTCTCGCCCGACGGCGCCATGGCAGGCAGCGCCTGCGCCTTAGTCAATCCGCGACGTCCTGACTGTCCCTATCTCTACAAGTCGCTGGCAGGGGTGGGCATCGCGTACCGCCTGGTGCAGGCACTATTACGGAGCGCACCGGGGCGCCTGCACGGCCGTTCTGCGGAAGATTTACTGGACTCGTTGCTGGACCTGGTTGCCATCGGCACCGTGGCCGACGTGGTGCCGCTTGATGGCGAGAACCGCCAGCTCGTGCGCGCCGGACTGCGGCGGATCAACAGCCAGCCGCGCCTGGGCCTGCTCCACCTGGCACGCGCCGCGGCTGTTCAACCCGGCCACATCACCGCACAGACGCTTGGCTTCACCCTGGCGCCACGCCTGAACGCCGCCGGCCGCATCGACACCGCGCTCGACGCTTATACCCTGCTCAGCACAACAGAGGAGTCTGTGGCACAGGAGCTGGCTGAGCGTTTGAACTCGCGCAATGCGGAGCGCCAGAAAATCACTGCCGCAGTGGCCCACAGCGCGGAAGAAAAAGCCCTCGCAGAAGACAGAAACACACCCCTGTTGTTCGCCGTGGACAGCAGCTATAACGCGGGAGTGATCGGCCTGGCTGCGTCTCGATTAGTGGAGCGCTTCTACCGGCCGGCGGTGGTAGTGACGATCACCGGAGACGGGCCGGCGGGGCAGGAGGCGCGCGGATCGTGCCGCAGTGTCGAGGGCTTCAACATCACAGCCGCACTGGACGAATGCAAGGACCTGCTGGGCCGTTACGGCGGCCATACTGCCGCAGCCGGATTCACCCTGCCAGCCAACCGGCTAGCCCAGTTACGTGAGAGGCTGATACAGGTCGCACAGGCTCAACAGCCGGAAGGCGGCTGGATACGACCGGTGCCAGTTGACTCCAAGGTGAATCTGCACACGGTGTCGCTGGCGACTTATGAGCAGCTGGCATGCCTGGAACCGTATGGAATGGGCAATCCGCGTCCATTGTTCGCTGCACTCGGCATAAGTGTGCACTCCGTCCGACGGGTGGGCCAGCCTCCCGAACAACCACCGCACCTGTCACTGCGCCTGCGCGACGCCCGCAGCGCCCTGTGGGAGGCGATCGGCTGGCGTATGGGCGAGCGGGCTGGGGAATTGAACGTGGGTGCTAAGATTGACGTGGCGTTCCAACTGGATGTCAACGAGTGGAACGGCGAGCGCAGGCTGCAGCTCGTGCTGCAGGATTTCAGGCCTGCGCAAAGGTAGGCGCCGCGTCAGATAGGTATGCCAATCCAGATATTGCCTGACACCCTGGTAGCCCGCATCGCAGCCGGCGAAGTGGTGGAGCGACCTGCGTCGGTGGTGAAGGAGCTGGTGGAAAACGCAATTGATGCCGGGGCCCGCGACATCAAGATTGAGTGCGTGGAAGGGGGACGGCAGTTAATCCGCATCAGCGACGACGGCTGCGGCATCCCCCCCGATGAAGTGGGGATCGCCTTCATGCACCACGCCACCAGCAAACTGAGGTCGATGGATGACCTGTCGCATATCACGACGCTGGGGTTCCGCGGCGAAGCGCTGGCCAGTGTGGCATCGGTCAGCGAGGTGACGTGCAGCACACGCCATGCCGATGAACCAGCCGGTTCAGTGGTCCGCATCGATAACGGCCAGGTGGTCAGCCAGGAACGCTTCGGGCGAACGGCCGGTACGACGATGACCGTCGAGCATCTGTTCGCGCGCGTGCCGGCGCGCTTGAAATTCCTCAAGAGTACCCAGACGGAGCGTGGTCATATCGACATGATGGTCACACGCTATGCGCTGGCCTACCCGGCAGTGCGGTTCACACTGGTGCACGATGGCCGGCGTTCCTTCCAGTCGTTGGGCAACGGCAACCTGCGTGATGTGCTGATCGAGGTCTTCGGGGCAGCGGCTGCGGAGCAGATGGTGCCGCTCGGGGAGAGTGAAGAGTCACGATCCGTGATTGAGCGCTCGCAGACGATGGCCAGTCCAGAACGGCCATTTGAAGGTCCTGAAGCTACCGACCTACTCGCGACATCGCTCCCCAGTCCTCGCCCATCCATCACCGTGTCGGGGTATGCAGCCCTGCCGACACTCGACCACGCAAACCGGAGCAAGATCATCCTGTTCGTAAACGGGCGGCCCGTGCAGGATGTGAAACTGTCGTATGCCGTAGTGCAGGCCTACCATACATTGTTGATGGTGGGGCGTTTCCCGATGGCTGTGATCAGGGTGCACCTGCCACCGCAGGATGTGGATGTGAACGTGCACCCGGCCAAGGCCGAAGTGCGTTTTCGTGACGCTGATGCGGCCTTCACCGCCGTTCAGCGCGCCGTGCGTCGCGCCCTGCTGGAAAACCTGCCCGTGCCCCAGCCGCCCAGCGTGTTTGTCAGTGGAAGGATGGAGACAGGCGATGCACGAACCGAGACAGGGAGCAGCGCGGTACAACCAGAGGTCGGTCACCTATCTGCAGGTTCCATCCCCCAATCTCCGCTCACGGGGACAGAAGCCTGGGACAGGGTGGGCATTGCCCGTAACGCACCGGCGATATCCCCGTCCCTCGGCCTGCCATCGCCAGGTCCATCCGAAAACCTCCAAAATCCAATCTCCCCTGTCCGGCCCTCGCACCTGCCAGCGTTGCGAATATTAGGCCAGCTCGTAGCCAGCTACATCATCGCCGAAGGGCCGGAGGGGCTGTATCTGATCGACCAGCACGCCGCGCACGAACGGGTGATCTACGAACGGATGATGGCCACCCGTGAACTGGGCGCTGTGCCATCGCAGACACTGCTGGATCCTGCGCCCGTGGACGTGCCGGCCGACAGTGTACATCTGCTGCAGGATAACCTGGGGGTGTTACGCGAAGTGGGATTTGAGATCGATCACTTCGGTGGCAATACCTTTCTGGTGCGCGCGGTGCCAGCAGAGATGGTGCAGGACGACATCGCCGCTGCGTTGCGCGAGATCATAGCGGACCTGGAGGAGGGTGAGGCGCCGCTGGGTCGCGACGCCGAAGCGCGCGTGGTACGGCGTGTGTGCAAGCGCATGGCGATCAAAGCCGGGCGCGTACTCTCATACACCGAGATGGCTGCCCTGGTGCGTGATCTGGAAGCATGCGATTCACCCCGCACCTGCCCGCATGGCCGGCCGACGATGATCCAGATCGGCGTGGCACAGCTCGAGCGCGAATTTGGCCGGCTGGGCTAGCTCATGCAATCCGCTGGCCTATCAACCCCGCCCAGGTATGATAGGCGTAAGGGACGTAACGATGGATCAGCCATTGACCAGGCGGGAGGAGTTGATCGAGCGGACCTACACATGAGCAATGACGACGTGATAGAAGTGTTCGAGTTCATCGAGACTCTGCCCAAGAGTACCGCAGAGGATACACGCGCCGATGAGGAAATGTGGGACCGTCAATTTGCTGAATCGCAAGACCAACTTGCCAAGCTTGCCGATGCAGCTCTGGATGAGTACCGTGCCGGCAAGACGCGGCCGTGCAACCCCCAATGAACTCACACGCGACAGGGCGTTTCTGGGAGCTCTACAACCACCTGCCTGATGACATCCGTCGTGCCGCCGACAAGCCATATCAGCTGTGGAGGCGGAACCTCGGCCACCCCAGCCTGCAATTCAGGCGCGTGCATACCAAACGCCCCGTCTGGTCTGTTCGGATCACAAAGGGCTGGCGCACGATTGGCGTTCGTGATGATGACACCATGATTGGTTTTTGGATCGGCACGCATGACGAGTACGAGCGCATGCCGAAACAACTATAAACAGGCGAGAGCGTTAATAACATGGCAAAGAATAAAAAGGTTAAGCGAGCGCAGACCGCACGGGCCATCGGCGCGCCCGTGGACTCGAGCGAGCGGCGGCCCATCGTCCACCTGGTGTGCCAGGCGCACATCGACCCCGTGTGGATGTGGACGTGGCAGGAGGGCGCGCGCGAGGGGATCTCCACCTTCCATACCGCAGCAAACCTGCTGGAGGAGTTCCCGGAATTCATCTTCAACCACAATGAGAGTGTGCTTTATGAATGGATCGAGGATAACGATCCCGATCTCTTCGAGCGCATCCGCAAGCTGGTGAAGCAAGGGCGTTGGCACATTGCCGGCGGCTGGACCCTGCAGCCCGACCTGAATATGCCCGCCGGAGAGACGCTGGTGCAGGTAATCCAGGAAGGCCGGCGTTACTTCCAGGATCGCTTCGGCGCCGTCCCGCGGGTGGCCTATAACTTTGACACATTCGGCCACCCGGCCAGCCTGCCGCAGATCCTGGTACAGGCCGGATTTGAAATGTATATCCACTGCCGCCCGGTGCAGCACCAGCTTGACCTGCCAGCACCGCTCTACCAGTGGCAAGGGCACGATGGCACCCGTGTGCTGGCGGTGCGTCCCAACACAGGCTGGTATTGCACCAGTCCGACCGACAAAGCGGTGCCAGGTCTGCCAACGGCCGCGGAGCAGGCGAAGCGAGGAGTTGATGAGGCGCGCGCGACGGGGCACGACACGCTGGTGCTGTGGGGACTGGGAGACCATGGCGGCGGGCCTACGCGCGCTGACCTGCTGGCCCTGCGCGCATTGATCGACGAGACGACCGACGTAGCCGTACGGCACAGCACACCCGAAGCCTACCTGGAGCGTGTCAGAGCGCTCCAGCCGCTAGAAAGCATTCCCGTATACAGCGGTGAGCTGCAGCGCACCTTCGCCGGATGTTACACGTCAGTCGCGCCGATCAAGCGCGAAATGCGCCGGGTCGAATCGATGCTAGGAGCAGCCGAGAAGTGGGCTGCCATTGCCTGGTGGCGAACAGGTGCGACCTACCCCGAGAAGCGGTTGCGCCAGGCATGGAAGGCTGCGCTCTTCAATGCCTTCCACGACACCCTGTGCGGATCACTGGCCGAGTCGGCGCTTTCGGGGGTGCTGGATTACTTCGGGTACGCCGCACACATCGCCGCACAGGTGACGTTCCGGGCCCAAAATGCACTGCTGCCCGCGAGTACTCTCGCGCAGGCGAGTACTCTCGCGCAGGCGAGTACTCTCGCGCAGGCGACGTCACCAGAGGCCGGCCGCGTGCCGCTGTATGTGTTCAACCCGCACCCCTATCCCATGCGGATGGCTGTGGGTGGACATTTCGTACTCGATAACCGCCCGCTTCCAGGCCGCCATCCGTTCAGCCTGTTCGACGACCAGGGCCACCCCGTACCGTGCCAGACAGGGGGCGGCACGTTCGAACAGACCAAAGGGGGGTTCCAACCGCACATTCTATTCATCGCTGACATGCCGCCACTATCGGTACGGCGCTACGAGGTGCGTCCCGAAACCAAACCGGAACGGCGGCATCGACCAGCCTCCACACTGGAAGTGCGCCAGACGGACAATCAAATCGTTGTGCAAAATCGCTGGTTGCGCGCCACGTTCAGTCGCGATACGGCCAGCCTGACCTCGCTGATTTTAACGGCTGGCAATCGCGAACTGTTGCGTGAGCCAGTGCGCCTGACAGCCATGCTCGACACTGCTGATGCCTGGGGCGGAGAATCCAATACCCACTTCAGCACGCCGGCAGGCGACTTCACGGCGCTCTCGCCGGAGCAGGTGGGCAGTGAATGGGCTGGCCAGGAAGGCACCACGGGTGCAGCACTGCGCCTGCTGCCTTCGTCGAGCGAAGTGGTGCCAGAGGGGATGTCGCGCGAACTGGCCTGCACCCTGGAGTGCCTGGTCGGCTGGCGCGGATCGAAGGCATCCATCCAGTACACGCTGTACGCTGACCTGCCTCATCTGGACATTAACACACGCCTGCATTGGCAGGCTCGTAGCAAGATGGCCAAGCTGGTGCTGCCGTTCAACCTGCCTCAGCCGCGCGTAACGTGCGAGGTGCCCTACGGAATTGCCGGGGCTATTCCGGATGGCAGCGAATACCCGCAGAATCGCTGGGTGCGCCTGGACGAGGCAGACCAGCCTGCGCCCAGGCGACCTGCCACCCGTAAAGCACGCACGGGCAGCTTGTCCATTGGGGTGGCAAACGATGGCCAGTACGGTTTCGATGCGACGACGGAAGGCACACTGGGCCTGAGCCTGGCTCGTGGCGCCGTACACACACGCTACGGCGACCAACCCGTCGAACCTGATGAACACCATACGTTCATCGACCAGGGTCAGGTGTTGACGCGCTTCCGCGTGCTGGTGGGCAGTTCCAGCCAGGTGACCGAAACGCTGATACCGGCGGCGCTGGAGCTGAACCAGCCGCTGGATCTGTTCACGCTATTCTTCCCACCCACCTCGCGACT
The DNA here is from genome assembly GCA_021788625.1 of Chloroflexota bacterium. GTDB lineage: Bacteria > Chloroflexota > Anaerolineae > J036 > Brachytrichaceae > CAIXPS01. The sequence continues at coordinate 19,251 of JAJYKL010000039.1, read as the reverse complement.
GGACCCCGAACAGGCGTCGCAGCCGTTCCTGCGTGTTTCGCCGGCCACGGTGCAGTTGGGTGCGCTGCGCAAGGCGCGAGATGAGGAAGCACTCATTGCGCGGCTGGTCGAGTCGGCCGGGCACGCCACGACGGCGACCGTGACTATGGAAGGCGCCCGTGACGACTACACGCTGAACTTGAGCCCGTTCGAGATCGCGACGCTCAGGATCACGCGCGCCGGCAAGCGCGTGTTGGTCGAGCGCTGCGGTCTGCTGGAAGAGTGATGCAGCAGACACCTGGCGGGTTCTTATAGATCCGCCAGGTGTCTGTATGGACCGCCAAGCACGTGAACCGCGTCAAGTACGGCATCGGCGGCTCGGGCGTTAAGAAGGGCTTCTTCAAGCTGAACCTTCCCGGAGCGCCGAAATTGGCACGCGCGCGGTAGCAACTTCGACTTCACCAACCTCGCGACCCAGAAGGGCATGTCGCGTCTGCAACGGCTGACGCGATCACCGGCCAGGCGGACCGCCTTCGGTGAATGTTCGCCCTGTGTGGTCGAGGTGTTGAAGTCCAGAAATCCCGTGACTAACCGGGCATCAGCCGCACAAAGCGGCGCTTGCCCACCTGCAACACGATCCCTTCCGCCACAGGCGAGACGATCTCGAACGGGTCGTCCACCTTGCGGCCGCCCAGCGAAACACCACCTCCGGCGATCAGGCGCCTGGCTTCATTTTTGGAGGATGCCAGTCTGGCGGCAGCAATGACATCCACTACAGTTGGCGAGCCGGTGACCGTCCAGGTAGCCATCTCATGGGGCAGCTCATGTTGCTGAAATACGGCGCGAAACTGTTCCTCCGCGCGCTGCGCTGCATCGGGATCGTGAAAGATGGACACGATCTCGCGCGCCAGTTCCATTTTCACGTCGCGCGGGTGCCGCGCGCCCGTTTGCAACTCGGTCTCGATCCGCTGAATCTGGGGAGGGGTGTAGCGCGTGGCCAGCTTGAAGTAGATGAGCATGGCCATATCCGGAATGCTCATCACCTTACCATACATGTCCTCGGGCGCAGCCAGGATGGGGATATGGTTGCCCAGTGACTTGGACATACGCACCACGCCATCCGTACCGGGCAGAATGCCTACCAGAATTCCGATCTGTGGTTTCTGGCCACGCACCTCCTGCAACTTGCGCCCGGCAGTGATGATATTAAACAGTTGCTCACTGCCCCCGACCTGCACATCCGTTTCCATGGCGACGGCATCGTAGCCCTGCATCAGACTGTAGAACGTCTCGTGCAGGTAAATCGCATCGCCCTTCTCGAATCGCTTGGCAAAGTTATCGCGCGTTAAAAACTGCTGAACGGTAAAGTTCTGGGCCATCTGGATCAGGTCCAGGAAGGTCAATTTGGAGAGCCATTCGGCGTTATACCGGATGCGCGTTTTCTCGCGGTCGAGGATTTTGTACGCCTGCTCCGCATACGTTCGTGCGTTCTCGGCAATCTGTTCTGCTGTCAGCAGGGGGCGCAGCTTGTCCTTATCCGAAGGATCGCCAATCAAGCTGGTGTAATTGCCGATCAGAAAGGTGACCTCGTGCCCCAGCTCCTGGAACTGGCGCAGCTTACGCATCGTGACCGTATGGCCCAGGTGCAGATCGGAGCGGGTGGGGTCATAGCCGCAATAGACGCGCAGGGGCCGGCTTTCGGCCAGCCGCGCGCGCAGCTCATCGGCCATGTTGCGGGTCAGTTGCTCGTCGCCATATTCGGTGCCCTGCATCAGCAGGGCCACTTGTTCATCGATGGACAGGGAAGTGGTGTGGCTCTCTCCGGTGCGGGGAGAGGTGAGAGGTGAGGTCGCATTCATAGGAGCGATTATAAAATTGTTGGACTGGATTCCATTATGAAGGAGCAATTTCAGTGACGAGCCCAACCCCCGAGGAAAATGTGCGCACATTCTCACGACCCAGCGACCTGCGCATCACCGACCTGCGCGTGGTGACGACGCGCATCCCGATCGGCCGCTGTCCGATCATCCGCATCGACACTAACCAGGGTCTCTACGGCCTGGGCGAAGTGCGCGACGGCGCGAGCAAGAACTATGCACTGATGCTGAAAAGCCGGCTGATTGGCGAGAACCCTTGCAATGTTGACATGATCTTCCGCCAGATCAAGCAGTTCGGCGGCCACGCACGGCAAGGCGGTGGTGTGTGCGCCGTGGAGATGGCGCTGATGGACCTGGCCGGCAAAGCCTATGACGTGCCGTGCTACCAGCTCGCCGGCGGAAAATTCCGCGATCGCATCCGGCTGTATTGCGACACGCCCAATGAGCCCACTGGCGAGGCGATGGGCCACAAACTAAAAGGACGCATGGAGCGGGGCTTCACCATGTTGAAAATGGACGTGGGCATCGAGCCGCTGACAAAGATCCCCGGTATGTTGTGCTCCCCGCAGGGCATGCTGGATACCAGACGTGTGATGCACCCCTTCACGCACATCCGTCTGACCGAGCCGGGCATCCGCTGGCTGGCCGACTACGTCGCCGCGGTACGCGATGTGGTGGGCTACGAAGTGCCCATCGCGGCCGATCATTTTGGACATATCGGTGTGGAGGACTGCATCCGCCTGGGACAGGCATTGGAGCCTTACAACCTGGCCTGGCTGGAAGACATGGTGCCGTGGCAACTCACCTCACAATGGGTGATGATGCACCAGGCTCTGCGCACGCCGGTGTGCACCGGCGAAGACATCTACCTGAAGGAGGACTTCCTGACCCTCTTCCGGGCAGGTGCCATCTCCGTCTGCCACCCCGACATCGCCACTTCGGGCGGGATCCTGGAGACGAAGAAGATTGGTGATCTGGCGCAGGAGTATGGCGTGAGCATGGCGCTGCATATGGCCGGCACGCCCGTCTCGACCATGGCAGCCGTACACTGCGCCGCCGCCACCGAGAACTTCATCGCGCTGGAACACCACTTCGCCGACACGCCCTATTGGCAGGACTTGATCACCGGCGTGCCGAAGCCGCTCATCAATCAAGGCTACATCGAGGTGCCCGAGAAGCCAGGGTTGGGGATCGAGCTCAATGAGGAGGTGGTGAAGCAACACCTCCACCCCGAGGACACTGGCTACTTCGAGCCCACCCCCATGTGGGATACAGTGGACTCGTGGGACCGGCTGTGGTCGTAAGGCGTCAGGACGCAGCAGATGTCAGACTTCTCCAAGAAGTCTGACATCTCGAGTACCCACCAGCCGTTGCGCGAAGATGCGCGCCACCGGATTCACCAGCCGGCCGGCCAGCTTGACCTGGCAGATGCGATAGACCCCCGCGCCGTCACGCAGCTCCGCCGCTGCCGGTGTGGCGTGCCAGTCGATCTGCCACCCACCGTTGCCGCTCATCAGAATGGGCACCCAGCCCGGCGCCTCCAGCACGTTCTCCAGCAGTGGCGAGGGCCGGTCAACCGAAGGGTCGTACCAGAACTTGAAGTCGTACGGCTCGAATCCCTCCACCAGTGGGTGGCCCGTGTCACGCGAGGCAAAGTGCACGCCGCCCATGCCGCACGGGTCGACCTTCACCGGGTGCCCGGCGATGTGATATGTGCCTGGGGGAATCTCCAGGAAGATCACCGTCGCCCCACTTCGCACGGCTTCCGCCACCTCGACCGCGCGGTTCGCGTAGCGCTCCATGTCGTCCACCAGGATCAACGCACCGGGTTTGATGGCGCCTGTGAAGGTAACTGGCATGCCCAGTTCGCCTGCCAGTTGTGCGGCCTTGCCACCGCGAGCACCCAACACTCGGGTCGGCTTGATAGCCTGGCCTGCACCTTCCGCCAGGGCGGGATTGAATACGTCTATCTCAACGGCCGTATCTTGCAGGAGCTTCCCGTCGCGTTGCGCCAATGCGAGGCGCAGTGTGGCCTTCGCGCGCGGCCGGTCACCCAGCGCGGGAGCCCTCAGCTTGAGAAAGCCTTGGAATATGCTGGTGCACGGCTGGACGCGCGCCTTTGCCCGTTGAGCGAAGAGCACCCGGCCGTCCATTTCCAACTGGTAGCGCAATGTCGCGCCAGCCGGGACTTCGTGGGTGTCGTTGCACACCCAGCATTCGAAAAGCATCTCCCCACCGGCGAAGGTGGCCGTCTGGTCGATGCGCAAATTCACCATCAGCGGCGTGAGCGCCTCGCGATAGGCAAAGCAGGCGGGCTTCGGTCGGCGGTCCACGTCCATGATCACCTTCATCCAACTATCGGGAAAGGCGTCGATGAACAGGTGGATGGCGAAGGAGACCATGCGCCTGTCCCGGCGGAAGGCCTCGGTCATCAGGCGCGTAACCCAGGCCTGGTGGCGGCGGCTCTCGCGTACCCACCCTTCCAGATCGTGCGGTGTCTCGAAGAACATGTAGTGGTAGCGTCCCGTTTGCGCGGCGGGAATGCGGTTGGGTGACCACACCGCCTCCTCTTCCGGATTCTGCGGCAGCCACTCCCCTGGGTAGTGCTTACGCATTAACGGCACATCATCAAGCCCCTCGCTGCCGAACTCGCCGCACCCATACAACCAGCCTGGCTTCACGGGTTGCCAGAACCCCTTGTGCAGTTTGCCCAGCTCCACGCCGTGCCCGTTGTACCAGCCGGTATAGCAATGGTTGTCGGGCAGTCCCGGGCCAGGTGGATCGTAGTCGCCGTCCACGGCTTTGATCACGCGGTTGGGATTGGACAGGTGCACTACCTCATCTGCCGCGCGAAAGAAGCTCTCCAGCTCGGGACGGGTGAGGTGACGATGCGCCCGGCCTTGCGCATTGGGAAACGGCTCATTGATGTAGGTGTCCACCACGTTGCACGGGTGGTTACGCACCAGCCGCTCCATCTCCCCAGCCTGCCGGACAGCCTCGGCGAATTGATTGCGCCGCAACTGGCCAAACAGCGGCAGGTCCGTCTGGGTGAGGAAACCCAGCCGGTCACACATGTCGTACACTTCGTCCTGCACGGGGCGCTGGGTGAGGCGCCAGTAGTTCATGTGGCAGATTTTTGCCAGCAGGATGTCGTCGCGCAGTTGATCCCAGTCTTTACGCATCACGTCCTGTTGCTCGAAGCCCATGGTGTTCGCGCCACGCAGGCGGATCTCGCGGCCGTTCAGGTACATGTGGCCGTTGAGCTCGCTCGAGCCCTTTGAAGGTTGAGCCGTCTCCATGCGGAACGAGCGCATGCCGAAATGCCGTGCCATCGCATCGTCGGGGCGACCCTCGCGGCCCACAGGACCCGTGAGCCTCACCTGCAATTGATACAACCACGGCGCCTCAAGTTCCCACCTCCGAGCGGCTGGAAGATCGAACGGGAAGCGGTAGTAGCTTACGCCCGGGCCTGCATCGGGCACATTCGGAACCGCTCGCTCGCGAAACACGGTCTGGGCGAAGTTCTGGCCATGGACGGACAGCGTCAGGGTAATAGGCTGATAGTGCGCAAGGCTGTTGTACACCTCCACCCACGCTTCGGCGCGCCCTTCTTCCAGCACGGGGCGCACGAACAGATCGTGGATGTGGATCGGCGCCCGCGACTCGATTCGTACGCCCTGGTAGATGCCCATCCCAGGCGGACAGGCATGCCAGCCCACTTGCGGGTCATCCCAACCCGGGCCCGTAGCTGCGTAAACCTTATCCCCCTCGTTGAACCCGGTCCGGCCAGTCAGTCCGTCCCACGTATCGTTACCCATCATGATGGCGTCGTTTTCCACGACTACGAGCAGTGTATTCTCACCAACCTGGGCTACGCGGGTAAACTCAAATTCGAAGGGGGCGAAGAACCCCTCATGCGAGCCCAGGTAGACGCCGTTGATGAACACATGCGCCTTATAGTCCACACCATCAAAGTGGATGAAGAGCGATCTGGGAAGAGCGTTGGAATCTTCCTGACGCCAGGAGCTCGAGTTGAACGTCGTGCGGTAGAAGGCGGACGCCCGACCAATGGGCCCTCCAAAGTGGGGGATCCGCACCGGCTGCCACGCGCCCGCGCCATTCAGTGCGGCGGTGAAGTCATCCGCGTGGCCATCCTGCAGGCGCCAGTTAAATGTCTCCAGGGGAACGAGGGTTCGCGTCGGTTCCAGCGGCGGCGCCAGGTTGCGCATAAACCTGGCATACCGCATGCGCTGCCGCTCCAGCTCACGTTGCAGCTTGCGGGCTGTGTCTATCTTCGGTAACGGCCGGAACGCGGCTGAGGGGTTGGAATGGGCTGCGGGGAGAAACGTTCGGGGCAGCTCGGGTGGCTGCGGCTCGTACAGCAGCTCACGTTGCTGCGCTTCACGATTTAAGGCGATGCGGGCAAACAGATCATCGGCCTGGTTCATGCCTCTATTATGGCCTGCACCGATCGAAACCTGATTCCATGGCTAAACTGGTATCAATTATGGTTTTGCCGGCACGCACACACCCCCGGGCAGGCAACCGCTGACGTTGCCAGCCAGGGGCATGCTCGCGCCGGTAACGCCCCGGGTGGGGCATGTCAGGCGGGTACCAACCCAAGCGCCCTGGCATGCTGCTCCAGCTTCGCGGTGCTTGGCTCGACCAGCATGGAACCATCGGCGAACACGATCGTGGGGATACTGCGGAACCCGTTGTTGACTGATTTTACGAAGGCTTCGGCTTCTTTGTCCTTTTCCACGTCGATCCACACATAGGGTATGTGGTTGGTGTCCATAAACGTGCGAGCGCGGCGTGTATCTCCACACCACATCGCACCATACAGTTTAATTATAGGTTGCGTATTCTCAGTCATGTTTCTTTCACTCACCATATCTGGCGAAATCAAACAGGGCGATGCATCGCCCCTACTTTAGTTCATTTTTCACTGCCGTATACAGCGACTCGGCATGCAACTCGCGTAGTGACAGGCATGCTGCATCCAGGTTCTCGGCCAGCTTGCGAGCCAGGCCCTGATCAAAGGCGGCATGTTCCATGTTGATCACCACGGCGCGAATATGCTCATCGCGAATCATATTGGCGATGCGGTACGCTTCCACCTGAGGCGGCAGGTTGCCCATGCTCACGTTGCCTGCCCCGTCGGTGAGGATGATCAGGAGTGGCATCACCTCGGGGTGCAGGTGCTTTTCGCGCATCACTACCGTGTGCGCCAGCGTCAACCCCGCTGCCAGCGGCGTCTTGCCGCCAACCGGGATATCGCCCAGCGCCTTCTGCGCCAGCTCCACGGACGACGTCGGCGGCAGGATCAGTGTGGCTGAGCTTTTCTGAAACACGATCAACCCCACCCGATCGCGACGTTGATAGGCGTCGGTGAGGAGCGACATGATCGCACCTTTGGTCGCCGCCATGCGCTCTGCCACGGCCATGCTCCACGATGCGTCGACTACGAACACCACCAGGTTTGCCGTGCGGCGCACGCGCACCTTCTTCTGATAGTCGCTGCGCCGGACCAGTAACTTTGGATTTTCGTTTGGGGAATTTGAGCCTGGCGGTTGGGCTTTCGTCACGTCCTGTTCGACCGCGGCCTGGCGCTGCTCGGTCTCTGCCATTTGCTGGCGGCGGGATTTCTGGTGCACGGCCGCGGCGCGCAGGGTGGCATCGAAGGCCAGGTCATTCACGCGCTCTTCTCCAACCGGTCGCGCACTGACATAGTGGCCGCGTTTGCGCTCAGTACGCGTGGTGCTGCGCCGGCCTGCCTTGTTTCGCATCATGCGGTCCAGGGGCGTGTTCAGTTTGCGCACACGGAACTGGTCTCCGATGGCGACGTGTTGCCCTCCCTTCGTCTCGCTGGCGGTTTGGGGAGCGCTGGGCACGGTCTGAAACATTGGCTCCGCGGGGCCTTGTGGAGAATCCTTGTTTTGGTCTAGCCCCGTTTCACTTTTTTTGCGATCTGCTCGGGTGCCCTGGCCTGCTGGCCCTGGCTATCCTGCTGCGGCGTCGATGCGGATGTCTCATCTTCGATCTGTTGCAGCTTCTCGCCCAATGCCGCCAGCGCTTGTTCCGTATCCTGGAACGGATGGCGTTTCAGGCGGTGTGGCAGAGCCAGCTCAGCGGCCATCAGGATGTCCTGTTCGTTGATCACATCGCGCCCGGCAAGCGCCGCGTGCGCGCGGGCGGTCTTCAGGATCACGATATCCGCGCGGTGACCGTCCACACCCAGGCTGGCTACCAGGTTGGCGATCGTCGCCAGGTCGCGCTGAGTGTGCTTCACCTGCGGAAGGCAGGTGCGGGCCGCCACGATCTCGTTACGCAGTTGCTGCTCCTTGGGCTGCCACTGCGTGACAAACCCGGCCGGGTCCGCTTCGAAGGCCAGGTTGCGCTCCAGGATCGCCATGCGAGCAGCCGGGTCGCGTATGCCCAGAATGTCCACGGCCAGCGCGAAGCGGTCCAACAGCTGAGGACGCAGGTCGCCTTCCTCCGGGTTCATCGAGCCGATCAGCACAAAGCGCGCCAGGTGCGAAAAACTCACCCCTTCACGTTCCACCACATTCACACCCATGGCCGCGACATCGAGCAACAGGTCCACCACGTGGTCGTCCAGCAGGTTCACCTCGTCCACATAGAGCACACCGCGATTGGCTGCGGCGAGGATCCCCGGCTCAAAGCGACGCTCGCCCTTCTGGATGGCCTTCTCGATATCCAGCGTGCCCACCACACGATCCTCCGTTGCGCTGACGGGCAGGTTAACGAACGGCGTCTTCTTGCGAGTGATCTTGAGCTTGTCGCCCGCGTTGATACGGGAGCGCAGCTCCTCGGTAAAGGTGGCCGGGTTGGTGGGGTCGCTCTGAAATGGGTCGCCCTCAAAGACTTCGATCTCTGGCAGCAACGCGGCCAAAGCGCGGGCGGCGGTGCTTTTAGCGGTACCCCGCTCGCCGCGGATCAGCACGCCACCGATCTGCGGATAGATCGCATTCAGGACCAGGGCACGGCGCATGCGCTCCTGGCCCACAATTGCAGTAAAAGGAAAGATGATAGCCATCGTCAGGATAATAATACCGCGCTCACGAACCTCACGACTGGCCAATCGCCTGCCGGAAGTATTCGATAGTCAGCTTCAACCCGTCATTCAACGATACCTTCGGCTTCCAGCCCAAAATCGCGCCCGCCCGGGTGATGTCGGGGCGGCGCCTCTGGGGATCGTCAGAGACCCGCTCAGCATGCGGTTGGTAGAAGATGATCTCGCTGGTACAGCCGGGCTGGCCGGCTGCCTTTACGGCTTGCGCGAACTCCAGCACCGTCATCTCGTCAGGGCTGCCCACGTTGACGGGCATCACCTCGTCGGACCACAACAGGCGTACCATCCCATCGACCAGGTCGGTGACGTAGCAGAAGGCCCGCGTGGCGGTGCCGTCGCCGTAGACAGTGATGGGCTCATTGCGCACAGCCTGCGCAACAAAGTTTGGCACCACGCGGCCGTCATGGAGCGCCATGCGTGGGCCGTAGGTATTGAAGATGCGGATGATGCGCGTCCGCATGCCCGTGGTGCGATGGAAGGCCATCGTGAGTGCCTCCGCGAAGCGCTTGGCCTCGTCATACACCGAGCGGATGCCGGTGCAGTTCACGTTGCCCCAATAGCTTTCCTTCTGCGGGTGCTCGAGCGGATCGCCGTACACCTCGCTGGTTGAAGCCATCAGAAAGCGCGCTCCCTTGCGCTGCGCCAGGTCCAGCGCGTTATAGGTGCCATGTGAGCCCACCTTCATGGTGGCAATCGGGTTCTCCAGATACCCCACGGGACTGGCGGGTGAAGCCAGGTTCATCACCGCATCCAGCGGCCCGTCTACGTCGCAACACTCGCTGATATCGGCCGGGACAAACTGGAAGTGCCGGTTACCTTGCAGATGGGCAATGTTGCCTGCCGAGCCGGTGATGAAGTTATCCACGGCCACAACGTCATGCCCATCTGCGATGAGTCGATCACACAGGTGCGAGCCAATGAACCCGGCTCCGCCAGTAACAAGAATGCGCACGATTATTACCCCCAGGGTTCAGGATGGACGTCCGATATAACTGATAAACGTGGCAGACCTACGCACCTGGGGCCTTGGTTTCCCTGGCTTCCTTGCTGCCGATTTTCACGAGCTGGACCTGCGCCTGGTAGCCCTTGGATGCGTCGTCGTGCAGGTTGATTTTGCCAATCCCAAAGAAGCCGGTGCTGCCCGTTTTGAAGTCTTTGGAATTGAGCAGCAGGGTGCCGACCTCGTTGCCGTCGATCAGGAACTTTACCGTAATGGTGGGTTTTGCTTCAGCCATATGACTGATCATACCAAACCGAAGACGTCCTACCAGAGTCCTGGGATGTGCCTGTGACAGTGCGGACAGTTACCCTCTGCCGTCAGACGGACGGCTCCGATGCGAAAGCCGGAGCGTTCGATCAGTGTCGTGTGGCAACCTGGGCAGAACGTATCTTCGTAGTGAGCGGTGCGTCCGGGCAGGTTACCGGCATACACGAAATGCAACCCCTCGGCGTAGCCGATCTCCACCGCGCGCACCAGGGTGGCTGCGCCGGTGTTCTCGCGCTCCTGCATCCGGTAATCGGAGTGAAACGCCGTCACGTGCCAGGGAATGTCGGGTGAGACGGACTTGATGAAGCGCGCTGCATCGCGCAGCTCATCCGTCGAGTCGTTGAACCCCGGCACGATCAGCGTGACGATCTCCAGCCAAAAGCCCATCTCGTGCACCCGGCGTATGCCGTCCAGGATGTGCTCCAACACGGCGCCGAGCGAGCGGTAGTTCGCATCGCGCATGGACTTCAGGTCGATTTTGTAGGCGTCGGTGAAGGGATGCAGATACTCCAGCACCTCACGCGTGGCGTTGCCGTTGGAGACGTACATGCAGGTGAGGCCAGCCTGCCTGCCAAGCCTGAAGATTTCCATCGCCCACTCGGAGGTGATGAGCGGCTCGTTGTAGGAGCTGGCGATGCCGCGTGCACCATACTGGCGGGCTAGCCGCACGATCTGCTGCGCCGTCATGCGCATGGGTGCCCCTTCTGCGCCGGCATCACGCAACGCTTGTGAGATATCCCAGTTTTGACAGTAGCTGCAGTGCAGGTCACAGCCGAGCATGCCGAACGTCATCACGTCGGAACCGGGATGAACATGGAAGAAAGGTTTCTTCTCAATCGGGTCGCAGTTCAGTGCCGACACATACCCCTGCGGCACGAGAAGCGTGCCATTCACGTTATAGCGCACCTGGCAGATGCCGCGCGCGCCAGGCCGGATCTTGCAGTGATGGGCGCAGGCATAGCAGTGCACCACACCGGCCGGCAGCTTCTCGTACAGCTCGCCTTCCCGTACCAGCGGATCGATGGCAGACGAGAGGGGCACATCGCCAGCAATAGGCTGGCGCACCTTTTTGGCACTCATTATGGGTTGATCGCTTTCCGCGCAGCGAACCGGCCAAGCTTGATCGCCACATTGGCGCCGGGAATGATGGTGCCAATGGCGTCGGCACCAATGTCGAAGAGCATGTCGTTATCAAGAACCTTGGCGACCTGCTTTTTCAACTCGCCGGCTACGGCTTTGGCGTTGCCTGAGAGCGCGTCGAACACCAATACCTGATGCCTGGCTTTGGCCGCCCAGTTGTACTCCACCGCATAGGTGGGCCGGAAGCATAGCGTGATCGTCTCCACATTGATCGTCTCCTCCACCACCTTATCGGCGTGGAAGGTCTTCATCAGCATGGGGATGACGTGGCGCACCACAAACGAGCTGCGCACCTGGGGCATGACTACAATCGCGCCGCTCTGTTGCAATGTGGCGATGTCGGGCAGCACCGTCTGCGGTGAGGTGAGATAGCGGCGGAAGTCCACCTCTTCACCGCTCTGCGCATCCATGGTCAGGTCGCGCCGCAAGGTCTCTTCGCAGCGCTCAAGCGTATCGAGGTCTATGGCGCGCGACCGGTTGGCCTGAGCCACCGGATATTCCTTGTCCTGGATGATTAACGCCTGTACTTCCGGTTCAGTCACCTCGACACGGTAGGCATGTTTGCGCTCGTAAATGTAGTGTGAGGTAGCCGCGATATGCCAGAATGGCTCGTACTGCTTCTGGACCGTATCTATGGTAATGTCCTCAGGTCTGGGACGTGACAGTAGCTTGGTCATCTGACCGAAGGCATCCACGCGCTTACCCACCGCCATACCCTGGATCTGCTCTTGCGAATACGTGGCCTGAAGCTCCACGATCTGTGTTTCACCCAGGTTCACTTCCATTACCTACTGCCTCCTATCCCAAGCAACCCGATCTGACGTGAACTCGATGTATCTGTGACCATAATGATTATAGGTCTCGTCTGGAAGCTACTCTACAGGCAATCAGACGACGGTCGGGGGTTCGTACTCGCCGAACACGTGGCGTAGCACCGTGCCAATTTCGCCCACGGTCAGGCCGCCTTCCACGCAGACAATCAGGCAAGGCATGAGGTTTTCATTCGCTCGCGCGGTGTGCTCCAGACAGGCCATCAGCTCGGTCGCCCGTGCTCCATCCCGTCGCGCGCGCCAGGCCTTAAGACGTTCACGCTGGCGCTGCTCCACCGCCGGGTCTGAACGGAATCGGGCCATAGGCCGGTCGTCTGTCCCCTCACGGCTGTTCTTGAACTCGTTCAGGCCGACGATTATGCGGTCCCTCGATTCGATTTCCTTTTGGTAGCGGTAAGCAGACTCGGAAATTTGCGCTTGCATCCAGCCACTCTCGATGCTGCGCACAGCGCCGCCCATCTTGTCGATCTCGTCAATCAGCGCTCGGGCACGGGTTTCGATCTCATCTGTCAGATACTCCACTACGTATGAGCCACCCAGTGGGTCCACGACATTCGCCACACCGCTCTCATAGGCGATGATCTGCTGGGTACGCAAGGCTGTGCGCACCGACTCTTCAGTGGGCAGCCAGAGTGCCTCGTCCATACTGTTGGTGTGCAGGCTCTGTGCGCCGCCTAACACCGCTGCCAGTGCCTGGATCGTCACACGGGCAACGTTATTCAAGGGTTGCTGAGCGGTGAGCGTGCTGCCGCCTGTCTGCGCGTGGAAGCGCAGCATGCAGCTGCGCAGATCGTGTGCTGCGAAACGCTCATGCATGATCCGGGCCCATAGCCTGCGGGCAGCGCGGAACTTGGCTACCTCCTCGAGCAGGTCATTGTGTGCGTTAAAGAAAAACGCCAGTTGTCCGGCGAATTCGTCGACGTTCAGACCAGCTTTCAGTGCAGCCTCCACATAAGCGATCGCGTTCGCCAGGGTAAACGCCACTTCCTGCACTGCTGTGCTGCCCGCTTCACGGATGTGGTAGCCGCTGATGCTGATGGTGTTCCAGTGCGGGAGATGATCTTTACAGTAGGCAAAAACGTCTGTCACCAGACGCATGGATGGACGCGGCGGGAACACGTACAGGCCGCGCGCAGCATATTCTTTCAAGATGTCGTTCTGCACCGTGCCACGCAACTCGCTCTCGGAGGCGCCCTGCTCCTTGGCCACGGCGATGTAGAGTGCCAGCAGGATGGCGGCAGGCGCGTTGATGGTCATGGAAGTGCTGACCTGGCTGAGTGGGAGCTGATCGAATAGCTCGCGCATGTCGTCCAACGTAGAGATGCTGACACCCACCTTACCCACTTCCCCGACCGCAAGCGAGTCATCGGCATCCATGGCCAGTTGGGTGGGCAGGTCAAACGCAACCGAAATGCCTGTCTGTCCCTGCTGCAGGAGGTAGCGGTAACGGCGGTTCGACTCCTCAGCGCTGGCGTAGCCTGCATACTGGCGCATGGTCCACAGACGCGAACGATACATGGTGGGGTGCACCCCGCGCGTGAACGGGTATTCGCCAGGGTATTCGGCGTCACCATAGACAATCTCGAACGGGATTCCGGAAGGGGTTTCAAAATGAACGCGGCGCTCAGGCGCACGCTTGCGCGAAGGGTTCAGGGTCTCGTCTTCCCACTCTTGTCTGGTTCTCATTTTTATGCAACCTGGGTTGGTTTATCAGGTTTAGCCGATCGGGAAATCATACACTCCTCCATTGACGATTTTGCTATCCGAGTCTATCCTACCGCCCATGAAAAGCTCAGAAACCAAGGAGCCGGATATTGCACTGCAGGCACAGAACTACTTGACCATCCCCCGCTTCACCACCACCCACCTGCCCCCCGTAGCGCGAACCGACTGCGATGCATTTGCCGTTAGTGAGGAAGAAATCCACATTCTGGAGCACATTCAGGAACGCCTGCTATGGCTCTCCACATTAATCATCGACCATGCCAACCATGTGCGCCCGAATTCCGATGGTACCAAAATCGGCGGGCACCAGGCCTCGTCGGCCTCGGTGGTCAGCATTTTGACGGCGCTTTATTTTCACTTCATGAAAGCTACGGACCGCATCGCCGTCAAGCCGCACGCCTCGCCCGTCTTTCACGCAGCCATGTATCTATTGGGTATGTTGCCCCGCTCATACCTGACGACCCTACGCGACTTCGGCGGACTGCAGGCGTACCCCAGCCGCACGAAAGATGTGGACGTGGTGGATTTTTCCACTGGTTCCGTAGGGCTGGGTGCGGTGGCCCCCTCGTTCGCCGCGTTCACGCAAGCCTATGCCCAGGCCCACTTCGGTGACACGACGGCCCGCCGCTTCATCGCCCTCAGCGGCGACGCTGAACTGGATGAGGGCAATGTATGGGAGGCCATCATCGAAGAATCACTGCGTGGCCTGAGCAACACGTTGTGGATCATCGACCTGAACCGCCAGAGCCTGGACCGTGTAGTGCCCGGCGTGCGGGCTGCCCGGTTGAAAGCCATCTTCGCCGACTGCGGCTGGCAGGTGCTGGAGGCGAAATACGGCACCTCCCTGCAGGCTGCCTACGCCCGCGAGGGCGGCCCTGCCCTGCACCAGTGCATCGACGACATGAGCAATGAGGAGTATCAGAGCCTGATCCGCGAACCTGGCTCCATCATCCGCGCTTCGTTAGCCCGGCACGAGCGCGGCGAGGAGATCACCCGTTGCATCGCGGACACCGCTGACGGTGACCTGCCTGCATTGCTGGCGAATCTGGGTGGGCACGATCTGCCTGAGCTGCTGCGCGTACTGCACTGCGCTGAGGCGGAAACCGACCGTCCTACCGCCATCTTTGCCTACACCATCAAGGGCTGGCGCCTGCCGATCGCTGGCGATCCGCTGAACCACTCTGCTCTGCTCAGCCCAGAGCGTCTGAGTGCCTTTCGGCAGTCTTTAGGCGTTCAGGAGGAGGACCAGTGGGATGGCTTCGCGCAGGGTACTCCGGAGGCAGAATGGTGCCGCCAATCAGCTGAGCGACTGGGGTTGGAGGTGCCTGGCGCGCATGGCGTATTCCACCTGCCTTACAAGCGTCCAGCGCGCCCCCTGCCGGTTTCCCCGAGCGACATCCCCGCCGAATTAAACGCCAGCAGTTTGGCTGTCACCTCCACTCAGGAAGCGTTCGGACGTGCGATGCTGAGGCTGGCCGACCTGCCCCAGGTGGGCTCGCGCCTGGTCACGGCTTCGCCCGATGTAGCGGTGTCCACCAACCTGGCCGGCTGGATCAATAGGGTTGGCTCGTTCTCGCTGAAGAACGTCACGGACTATGAACAGGGACCCAACGTGGCACTGCACTGGCAGGCCGCACCCATCGGCCGGCACATCGAGTTGGGCATCTCAGAGATGAACCTCTTCATGCTATTGGGCCAGTTGGGACTGGCGCACGAGATGGACGGCCAGCTCCTCTTCCCAATCGGCACGGTGTACGATCCGTTCGTTTGCCGCGGGCTGGATGCATTGATCTATGGGCTATACGGCGCGTCGAAGTTTATCTTTGCTGGCACACCCAGTGGCGTATCGCTCTCGCCCGAAGGCGGTGCGCATCAGTCGTCCGTCACGGCTTCGCTGGGCATGGAGCTGCCCAACCTGGACTTCTACGAGCCGTGCTTCGCCATCGAGGTGGAGTGGGCGCTGCTGGAGGGTTTGCGCCAGTGCTGCGACAGGGAGAACGGCCGCAGCACCTACCTGCGGCTGTCCACCAAGCCGATCGAACAGGCGCTGATGAAGCCGGCACTGGACCGGCTGGGCCGTGACGAGTTGAGGCGCCAGGCATTGCGGGGCGGATACGTGCTCCGTCCAGCGCATGGCGCGGAACTGCGCACGTCCGAGCCGCTCGTGCACCTGGTCACGTGCGGGGCGATGGTGCCCGAGGTGCTGCAAGCCGCCGAGGTACTCGAGCGCGAGGGCGTGGGGGCGAACGTGATCCACCTGCTCAGCCCGCGCCGGGCCTACGAGGACTGGCAGCAGCACCGTGCGGACGAAACCGGTGGCAAGCACCACCTGGCGGAACTGATCCAGCCCGCACAACGGCGGGCACCTATCGTGACCGTACTCGACGGCGCGTCGCACTCGCTGGCGTGGTTGGGCAGCGTGTTTGGCCAACCGACCCGCTCGCTGGGCGTGGACAAGTTCGGCCAGTCCGGCTCGCGCGCGGACGTCTATCGCACTTTACACATCGACGTCGACAGTATTCTGGCAGCAGCATTCGCGGCCGTTGATGGAGATTAGAGATTACAGATTGGAGATTAGGGGTTGGTGACTTGTATGAAGGCTTAACCTCCAATCTCCAGTCTCCTCTTCAGTCGTCGATCGCCTGGTACGCAAGGGTCCAGAAGTCGCGGCAGACGGGCGGGGGGCTGGGGGAGGTCCAGGCGCATTGGGTCATCAGGATGGTGACCATGTCCTCGCGCGGGTCCGAGTACCAGGAGGTGCCCATGCCGCCGTCCCAGCCGTACTTGCCGGGCATGCTCGCCACGCCGTCGCGACGGGTGACCACGGCCATGCCGAAGCCCCAGCCGTGGCTTTCGAAGAAGCCGGACACCAAGCCGGACACAGCCTTTTGCTCGGGCGTCAGTTGGTCCGTCGTCATAAGCTCAACCGAGGGCCTGGACAGGATGCGCTCGTCGCCATGCCGGCCCATATCTAACATCATCTGGCCGAAGGCCAGGTAGTCGTCGACGGTGGAGACCAGGCCCCCGGCGCCGGAGGGGAACGCGGGCGGACGGCTCCATTGGCCTCCCACGGCCTCGTCGAAGAGCCCGAGCGCCCCGGAGGCGGGGTTAGTCCAGTAGCTGGTCGCGAGACGGTCGAGTTCGGAGGCGGGTACACTGAAGGCGGTGTCGCGCATGCCGAGCGGCTCGAAGAGGCGCTCGCTCAGGAAAGCTTCGAACGGCTGGCCCGCGGCACGCGCGCACAAGACGGTCAGTACGTCAGCGCCCGTGTTGTACATCCACCGCTCACCCGGCTGGCACATCAACGGCAACGTCCCCAGACGGCGAATCCACTCGTTCGGCGCGGGCATGGACGACGGATTCGGCGGTCCCATGCCGATCTGTAGATCGTTGGCAGCCTTCAGGATCGGGTACGCGTCGGGCGGCGCCATCATCTGGCCGAAGCCCATGCAAAACGTGAGCAGGTCGCGCACGGCGATCGGACGGTTTGCTGGTACGGTCTCGTCGAGCGACCCGTCGAAGCGCCGCAGAACCCGGCGGTCCGCCAGTTCGGGCAGCAGGCGGTCAACCGGCTCGTCCAGACGCAACCTGCACTCCTCGACCAGGATCATGGTGGCCGCGGCCGTGATTGGCTTGGTCATCGAGGAGATGCGGAAGAGGGTGTCGCGCCGGACGGGGACGCTGTTACCGGCCGACTGCGTACCGAGGCAATCGACGAATACCTCGCCATGCCGGCTGACCAGCGTAACCAGCCCAGGCACCTCACCGCGCTCGACGTAGCCGTTCATCACATCGTGCATTCGCCCCAGCCGCGCCTTCGACAACCCACCACTCTTTGTCATACTCACCCCCAGAGGAGACTTGAAATAAGAGAATGGAGATTGGTGACCCATCGCAAAAGGTCAGACCCGGACAATCTACCACGGATTACACGGATTTCACAGATATAAAGTGTTTCATTATCAGTGTAATCCGTGAAATCCGTGCTGAATTGAGTCGTGAATCTCCATTCTCGTCAGTAGGGGGCATTGCCAGGCGCAGGAAGAGTTCGAGTGGTTCGGCGGATTACATTATGAACGAGGAAGAAGTGAGCGGGTGACAAAACGCAATGTGTCTCCTGCGTCTCCTGTCTCCTCGTCTCCGGCTAATTTTTTAGGTTAGACGAAAGATGGTGCTGTCCTACGGCAGTCGGCAATCAATAATCGGCATAAAAAACGGAAATTGTCTTGATTTGGCCTCGGAGATGTGTTCTAATGTAAGGTCTGTATGCAGAACTATCGGCCGGAAAATCCACTGGTGGTCCAGAGCGATAAGACGGTGCTCCTGGAGGTGGATAACCCCCTGTACACCGAGGCGCGCGACGCGCTGGCCCGCTTTGCGGAACTGGAAAAGAGCCCCGAATACGTGCACACCTACCGCATTTCGGCGCTCTCGCTGTGGAACGCCGCTGCAGCAGGCCTGACCGCCCAGGCCATCCTGGACGACCTGGAGCGCTACAGCAAGTACCCCCTGCCCGACAACATCCGGGTAGACATCGCGGACTCGATCAACCGGTACGGCCGGATCAAGATCGTCATCCAGGACGGCCACATGCTGGTGATCTCCGACGACGCCACCCTGATGGAGGAGATTTCGCGGCACAAGCTGTTCGCCCCCCTGGTGAAGGCGCGCCTGAGCCAGACGACGTTTGAGATCGATCCGGCTCAGCGCGGCCATGTGAAGCGCGTGCTGGTGCAGATCGGTTTCCCGGCTGAGGATCTGGCAGGCTATGTGGACGGCTTACCTCTGCCGTTCGGGTTGCGTAGCATTGGGGCGCTCACCGGCGATCCCTTCTCTCTGCGCCCCTACCAGGAGGACGCGGCGGAAGTGTATTGGGCGCAAGGGTCCGCTGCCGGCGGTAGCGGCGTGGTCGTATTGCCCTGCGGCGCGGGCAAGACAATCGTCGGGATGGCGGCCATGCAGCGAACGCAATGTGCCACACTTATCCTGTGCCCGAATACCGTTGCGGTGCGGCAGTGGATTCGCGAGCTACTGGACAAGACCACCCTCACCGAAGACCAGGTGGGCGAGTATACAGGTTTGAAGAAGGAAGTGCGGCCAGTTACTGTCACCACCTATCAGGTGCTCACCTACCGGCCCCGCAAGCCAAAGAAGAGCGGGGTAGAGGCGGAGCAGGGGAGCAATGGAGACGGCTCCACCTCGCCCGCTCTTTCTACGCCCCTGGCTCCGATGGACGGGCGTACGGCGGCGAAGCTGGGCCTCATCGACGAATACCCTCACATGCAGCTCTTCACCACCCTGGATTGGGGATTGATCATCTATGACGAGGTGCACCTG